>NZ_KI911560.1:906007-1208010 GCF_000515275.1 Methylophilus sp. 5 | reverse complement strand
GTTTCGCCTTTTCGGCGAGTTACTTTTCTTTGTTTGCCCAAAGAATAAGTAACCAAAAGAAATGCACCCCAGCTTCCGCTTGTTTCCTGCGTTGCTCGTCAAAATAAGCGGTCACGAAACTCAACCTAGCGGCCTGCACAAAACGCAGGCCACCGCGGGATTCGAACAGTCGCTCCCTTCCTCCTTATTTTGCCTGTGCTACTCGGCGCGGCAGATGGGGACCCCGAGTACCTACTGAGCGCAACGATTGGTGATTTTAATAAACGAATATGGTTTTTGAACCGTCCAAACTGTGGCGATGCTGCTCAAATGAGAAGAATCCCATTCCATCACGCTGAGTAGCGGAGACGAAGTGGGGGTATTCGGCCATCGGCTGTTTGAGTTCCGCAACAAGCCACGTTTTGTGTGGCTTGTCAGGGCGAGTTTCGATGGACGCCCACTTTGTTGAGCAACGCAAGGGAGCCGTAGGCCGTGATGGCTGGGTGCCCTCTTCTTTGGTTACTTTCTGAGGGGCAAGCATCAGAAAGTGACTCGCCGAGAGGCGAAAAAGTAAGATTCAATATAATGATTATTTAGGAGCCATAATGGGATTATTCGATAGCGTCGCCGGTGCCATGATGAACAAAGTCATGGGTGATAAAGGCCCCCTGGCAACATTGGCCATGGAGTTGTTTCAGCAATATGGTGGGTTGCCCGGCATTTTGCAGGCACTGAAAAATGGTGGTTTAACTGAGCAGGTGGATTCCTGGGTTGGCACGGGCGCTAACCAGAATGTCAACGCGCAACAAATCGGTGCTGCATTAGGCAGCTCTGTGTTGGCCGGGCTTGCGGGTAAGTTGAATATGACATCAGATGAGCTGACTGGCAAAATTGCCGAGCATTTGCCAGATGTCGTGAATCAATTGACGCCGAATGGTGCAGTGGAAAATAATCCGGCACTGATCATGTCGCGCTTAATGGGTATGCTGAAATAAATAAAGCGGGCATTTGCTCGCTTTATTGTTTGGCTCACTGTCTTATCGTACGCAATATTGCGCGCGATACGCTTCAATCGCCGGGAAATATTGCGCCAGGTTGTCGTTGCCTTGCAAGTAGGCAAACAGGTCGGCCAGTTTGGCGATGCTGACCACCGGCATCTGGTTGGTTTGCTCCACTTCTTGCACGGCAGATAATTCACCCAAGCCTTTTTCCTGACGGTCTAAAGCAATGCTCACGGCGCAAGGCGTGGCGCCAGCGTTGCGAATCAACTCTACAGACTCGCGGATAGAGGTGCCTGCCGAAATCACGTCATCAATAATCAGCACGCGGCCTTTGAGTGTGGCGCCGACTAGCGTGCCGCCCTCGCCATGGTCTTTGGCTTCTTTGCGGTTGTAGGCGTAAGGGTAATTTTTTCCCATACGCGCAAAGGCGACGCTGATGGCCGTGACCAGCGGAATACCTTTATAAGCGGGCCCAAACAGCATGTCGAATTGCAAGCCAGACTGTAGAATGCTGTTAGCGTAAAATTCGCCCAGTTTGAGCATGCTTTCGCCATCGTCAAACAGGCCAGCGTTAAAAAAATAAGGGCTCAAGCGCCCGGCTTTGGTTTTAAATTCACCAAAGCGTAATACCTGTTTCTGGATGGAAAAAGCAATAAAATCGGCACTGAGTGTGTTGGCAGTCATTTTTAAAAGCAGAAAGTATTTAAACAATGCGTATTATAACCTTGAACCTCAATGGCATACGGTCGGCCTGTAACAAAGGCTTTTTGCCATGGCTGGCCAATAGTGGCGGCGATATTGTGTGCTTGCAGGAGCTCAAAGCACAAGCAGCAGACATGCAGCCCGAGATGTTGCAGCCACCTGGTTACCACGGCTATTTTCACTATGCTGAGAAAAAAGGCTATAGCGGTGTTGGCATCTATAGCAAGCAGCCTGCGGATAAAGTCATTATCGGGCTTGGCCATGCGCATATTGATGCTGAAGGCCGTTATCTGGAGTGTCAGTACGGCAACCTGAGCGTGGTGTCTTTATATCTGCCCAGTGGTTCCAGTGGCGAAGAGCGCCAGCAATTCAAGTTTGAGGTCATGGCTTTATTTTTACCGCACCTGGAACAATTGGTCGCTTCTGGCCGTGAAGTGGTGATTTGTGGTGACTGGAATATTGCGCACCAGGAGATTGATCTCAAGAACTTTAAAGGCAATCGCAAGAACTCTGGCTTTTTGCCAGAAGAGCGCGCCTGGATGACCGACGTACTGGGGCGTGTCGGTTGGGTGGATACTTATCGTGGACTTTATCCAGATACCACCGATGAATGCTACACATGGTGGAGCAACCGCGGCCAGGCCTGGACCAAAAATGTAGGTTGGCGCATTGACTATCAACTGGCAACGCCAGCCTTAGGGGCGAAAGTAGTGGCAGCCAGTGTCTACAAAGCTGAACGCTTTAGTGACCATGCGCCGTTAACGGTAGATTATGCAGACTGATCACGCATGACCGAACAGCGCACTTTCTGGACGCTGGTCATTGCTGCTGCGGCTATTTTGGCCGTGACCATGGGCATACGCCAGTCGTTAGGCCTGTTTGTGTCGCCACTCAACACCAGCACCGGGTTGGGCATTGTGGCCATTAGTTTTGCCATGGCTATCGCCCAGTTTACCTGGGGCCTGGCGCAGCCACTGTTTGGCATGCTGGCGGATCGCGTGAGTGCGTTTAAAGTCATTGTCATTGGCACGCTGTTACTCGCGGCGGGGTTAGCGCTCACGCCGTTTGTGAGCTCACAGGCTGGCCTCATTTTTTCTATCGGTTTGCTGGCAGCCGTCGGCGCCGGTGCCGGTAGTTTTTCTATTTTAATCGGTGCCGTTGCGGCCAAATTGCCTGCCGAGCGCAGGTCATTTGCGGCAGGGTTTATTAACGCTGGTGGGTCCTTTGGCCAGTTTGTATTCGCACCCTTGTCACAGGCATTGATTCATTCGTTTAACTGGATCAATGCCATGCTGATACTGGCATGTGCGTCGCTGTGCAGCATTGCCATGGCGTTGCCCTTGCGAGACAAGCCAGGCGCCAGCAAACACCCATCGGCAAAAGTGGATGAAGGCATCACACTGGGACAGCAATTGCGCATCGCCTTTAAAGACCGCAGCTATTGGTGCCTACATATTGGCTTTTTCACCTGTGGCTTCCATATCGCCTTTTTGGTCACGCATCTGCCGGGTGAAGTAAACCTCTGCGGCTTGACGCCAACAGTGGGTGCAACCTCACTCGCCATTATTGGCTTATCCAACGTGGCTGGCAGCTTATATGCGGGCTGGTTGGGGCAAACCAGGCGTATGAAAATGATTTTGTTCTGGATGTATGCGTTACGCGCTATTGCAGTCGCTGCTTATCTGGCGGCGCCTAAAACACCATGGACGTTTTATCTGTTTGCCGCCGTGCTGGGATTCACCTGGCTCTCAACCGTGCCACCCACCGCCGGATTAGTCGGCAAGTTATTCGGCCCGCGCTATCTGGCCACTCTGTTTGGATTCACCCTGCTCAGCCATCAGATTGGCGGCTTTTTTGGTGCCTGGCTGGGTGGGTTGGTGTTTTATGCCAATGGTAGTTATGTGTGGATGTGGTGTGGGGATATTGTTTTAGCTGTGTTGGCGGCGGTGGCGAATTTGCCGATTCGGGAGGCTAAGCCAGCGTTGGTGTAGCGCATGCGTGTGGGCGTTTACTCTGTCATTTTGGCGTAGGCGTGGTTTGATTGCGATAAAAGGTTATTCTTTGATTCGTCGTCGTAGGGGGCGGCATTGAGGCCCACATGTTTATGGTTGTTTGTTAGGTTTCTTTTCGCTTTTTCAGCGAGTTACTTTTCTTTGCTTGCCCAAAGAACAAGTAACCAAAAGAAATGCACCCCAGCTTCCGCTTGATTCCTGCGTTGCTCGTCAAAGTGGGCGTCCATCGAAACTCGTCCTGACAAGCCACACACTTCGTGGCTTGTTGCGGAGCTCAAACAGCCGATGGCCGAAAACTCCCACTTCGCCTGCGCTACTCGGCGCGGCAGATGGGGGCCCCGAACACCATGCGACTGCAACCGTTAGTGAGCTGAAGAAAGAAAAAAGAATCTGTTTTTTGAATCGTCCAACTCTCAATGATGTTACTTAAATGAGATGAATCCCATTCCATCACGCTGAGTAGCGGAAACAAAATAAGAGAAGAGGGAGCGACTGTTCGAATCCCGCGGTGGGCTGCGGGGTTTGCAGCCCGCTAGGTTGAGTTTCGTGACCGGCTTATTTTGTTGAGCAACGCAAGGAAGCCGAAGGCCGTGATGGCTGGGTGTCGTCCTCTTTGGTTACTTTCTGGGGGACAAGCACCAGAAAGTGACTCGCCGAGAGGCGAAACGAGTCGTCATAACAACTAACAAATGTTGGTGTGTCGAGTAATGCTGGTTGTGAGCAATTAATTAGCGTTCTCGCCAAGGTGCCACTTTAAACAACAGCAACATCCCCGGAATCGCCAGCAGAGTGCACACATAAAAAAACCGCTCCCACCCGAGGCTTTCCACCATGCCACCAGTCAGCGCGTTAAATACCGAGCGTGGTACAGCAGATAAGCTGGTAAACAAGGCGAGTTGTGTGGCGGTATACGCCGGGTTAGTTTCACGTGCCATATAGGCGACATAGGCTGCGGTGCCTAGACCAACGCCAAATGCTTCAAAGCCAATCACAAATGCCAGCATGCTGCGCTCGGCCGCGCCGATTTCTGTAAATGGGCCGCTTTGTGCCAACCAGGCAAAGCCGAGGATAGATAACGCTTGAACCACGCCAAATACCCATAAGCCACGATTGATGCCTAATTTGAGCATCCACAGGCCACCTACAAAAGCCCCAGCAATTTGCATGAGCAGGCCACTGCCTTTGGCGATGGCGCCAATGTCGGTTTTGCTAAAGCCCATGTCTATGTAAAACGGGGTGGCGAGTGCGGTGGCCATGCTATCACCCAGTTTATACAGTAGGATAAACAGTAATACCCACAGCGCGTGTTGCCAGCCGTTGCGTTGCATGAATTCTTTAAAGGGCTCTACGACTGAGGCGAGCAAGGTTTTGGGGACGCTGACGATGGCAGGCTCTTGCGACCACAGGGTAAAGCCGATGCCCGGCAACATAAACAGGCCCACAATGATGAAGACTTGTGACCATGGCAGGTGATCGGCGAGGATGAGCGCCAGTGAGCCGGGCACCAGGCCTGCAATGCGGTAGGCGTTGACGTGTATGCTGTTGCCAAGGCCAAGCTCTTGATCACTTAAAATTTCACGACGGTAAGCGTCAATGACAATATCCTGGCTGGCGGAAAACAGCGCGACCAATGTCGCCAGTGTGGCGACCATGGTGATGTCTTGTTGCGGTTGAAACATGCCCAGGCTGATGATGCTGGCCAGTAGGGCCAGTTGCGTGGCCAGAATCCAGCTGCGGCGACGGCCTAGCGACTGCAATAAGCTGTATCTATCCATCAGCGGTGCCCACAAGAACTTCCAGGTGTAGGGCAATTGTATAAAGGCAAAGGCGGCGATGGTTTTGAGGTTAAGGCCTTCACTGCGTAGCCAGGCGGGCAAGAGTTGCAGTAGCAGGTAAAGTGGCAAGCCGGAGCTAAAGCCTAAGGCCACACACATCAGCATGCGGCGCGTAAACAGGGTTTGTGCGATGGTCATGCCCGCATTGTAAACGCTTTTATAAAGCGGCTAATATTAGCGCAAAAAAAAGCCAACCCTTGCGGGTTGGCCACACTCGGAGATCAATGGTAAAACAATAGAAAACATGGCATCAGTGAACGCGCGGGCGCATGTGCGACACGCAGCCACTGACGCCATGTTGACTAAACTACAGGCTTAACACCCACTGGACGATGGTTTTGATATCGTCGTCCTTTACTTGCGGGCTGTTAGGCGGCATGGGCATTTCGCCCCAGACGCCACCGCCACCGGTTTTGACTTTTTGTACCAGTTTGGCTTCAGCCGTTTTATCGCCTTTGTATTTGGCGGCGACTTCTTTATAAGCCGGGCCAACCACTTTTTTGTCTACGCCGTGGCACAGCAAGCAGCCGCTTTTTTGTGCCAACGCTTCAGCGCCACTGCTTGCAACTGCGGAGGCAGTCATCGCGAGTAACGCTGTTGCCAGCAATGTTTTGTTAAATAATTGCATCAGAGATCCTCTTTTATAAACTGAATACGTTCATGCCACCGCCACCAGGCGCGGCGTTGTATTTGGTCAGCTCTTTGTAACCACCCGCTGCGCCTAAACCATCGGTATCGTTAGTCAGGCCAAGGTTCATCGCCACGCCTGCCCAGCCACCAATGCCAGACAGCACGCCGACGTATTGCTTGCCTTTGTGGCCGTAGGTGATCATGTTGCCGACCACGCCTGAGCCGACCTGGAATTTCCACAGTTCTTTACCGGTTTTGGCATCGAGTGCTTTTACCCAGCGGTCCAGCGTGCCGTAAAACACCAGGTCAGACGCAGTCACTAATGCACCACCCCAGGCAGAGAATTTCTCTTTGTTGTACCACTGGGTTTTGCCTTTTAAACCGTCCCAGGCCATAAAGCCACCCATTACACCGTCCGGGCCAGCAAACATGGTCAAGGTTGCGCCTACCCATGGTTGGCCAGCCACATATTTGGATTCAACCGGCTCATAGGTCATGCACACATGGTTAAGCGGCACGTAAAAGGTTTTGTTTTTTGGTGAGTAAGCCGCGGGTTGCTCGTCTTTGACACCTAATGCAGATGGGCACACGCCTTTGGCGTTGTAGTCCTGGTGCGTGGAGTATTTTGCATCTTTGACCGGGATGCCGGTTTTCAGGTCGATCTTGCTGGCCCAGTTAACGAATGGATGCATTTTTTCGGCCACCAGCAAGGTGCCGTTGGTGCGGTCAAAGGTGTAGCCAAAACCGTTACGGTCAAAGTGTGAGGCCAGTTGTTTGCCATTGGCTTCCCACAAAATGATCTCGTTCATGCCGTCGTAGTCCCACTCGTCATGTGGCGTCATCTGGTAGCCCCAGCGTGCCATGCCTGTATCGAGGTCGCGGGCAAAAATCGTCATTGACCATTTGTTGTCGCCTGGGCGCACGTCCGGGTTCCAGGTGCCTGGGTTGCCGGTGCCGTAGTACATCAGGTTCAATTTAGGGTCGTAAGAGTACCAGCCCCAAGTTGGGCCGCCACCGTTTTGCCAGCCATCTTTCTGCTGCTGTGGTTTCAGCCAAGTGCGTACACCCAGGTCTGCTTCAGGATATTTTAATTGGGATTTATCCAGCGGCTTGAAGGAGCCGCCTTCTTTGTTGCCGCCGTTGACATCCTGATACACAGACAATGCACTGTAATGCGGGTTTTCCTTGTTGAAGTCTTTGCCTATCAGCATTTCGCTGTCAGCACCTGTGCTGTAAGCTTTCCAGGCCAGGCTGCCATCTTTGATGTTGTAAGCAGAAATATGGCAACGCACACCGAATTCACCGCCAGAACAGCCGGTCACGACTTTGTCTTTAAAAACGTGAGGTACGTTGGTATTGGCTGAGCCCATTTTTGGGTCATTCACTTTAACGTCCCACAATTTGGCGCCAGTTTTGGCATCCAGGGCCACTAATACACCGTTGTTTTGCTGCAGGAATATCTTGCCATCGCCGTAGCCCAGGCCTTTGTTCACGTTGTCGCAGCACAACACAGATTGCACATCCGGGTCTTGCTTGGGGAAATAAGACCAGGCAATTTTCTGGTTATCATCCAGGTCGAGTGCGTATACGTTGTTTGGGAACGCGGTGTGGATATACATGGTATTGCCAATCACCAGTGGCGCACCTTCGTGACCACGGTTGACGCCGGTGGCAAATGTCCACGCCAGTTTCAGTTTTTTGACGTTACTCTTGTTGATTTGTGACAAACGACTGTAACCCTGGTTGGCATAATCCTTACGTGCCATTGCCCATTGGTTATCGTCTTTCATCATGGCGTCCAGTTCAGCGTTGGCCCATACGCTGGTGCTGCCGGCTAGCATCATTGCAGTGATGGCGAGCTTGATTTGGTGTTGCATACATACCTCCAAAATGGTGTGTTTGAAGCTGGAATAAGTGGTCTTGCGTGACAGTCAACAAACGCTTCTTTTGTGACTGCTGACGATTGATTGCAACGCCTGTGCCAACCTTGCTAACTATTTTGGAAAATAGAAAAAATGAATTAAAATCAAATGCTTATTTATGTGTTCTAGTTGGCGTGATCATGGCTGAGGCAGTGGTAACTGTTCAGTGGTGTGTCAAACTGGTACAGTTGTTCAATCGGTGATACAGGTGTTCAGGCAGTCATGTCCAAGTTTTCTCAATCTACTTCACAGTCAGCATTACCGGCCATGCGTGACGATCAGCTTGCCATTGCTGAGGCGATTGAACGCTCCTGGCGGCGCTGCATGGTCAAAGGGGTTGATGAGCAGGCGCCGGCCCATGATCAGATCATTACGGCCCAGGAGTTAACGCAGCGACTGGAAAAAAATCGTTTGCTACTGGCGCATGCCGAGCCAGAGATGCTGACCTTGAGTGAGCAAATTGCACATACCCGTAGCCTGGTCATTTTGACCGACAACGAAGGCGTTATTTTGCGCACCATGGGCGAAGGCGTCGCGCAAGGGGATGTGCGTGCTTCCTTGTTGCCTGGTGCGTCATGGAGTGAAGAGCACCGTGGCACCAATGCGATCGGCACGGCGCTGGTAGAGCGCGCGCCTATCAGTGTGCAAGGGGCTGAGCACTTTATGGCTTATCACCATTCATTGAGTTGTTCTGCCGTGCCTATTTTTGCCGCCAACAACCAGCTGGTGGCTACCCTGGATGTGTCCAACGATTTGAATCAGCCTCAGCAACACACGCTGGCGCTGGTTAAAATGGCCGCACAAATGGTAGAAAACCGCTTGTTCCATGCCATGGTAGAAGGCGATATTGGCGTGCATTTTCATGCCAGGCCAGAGTTTATTGGCACCTTGTGGGAGGGCTTGGCCTTGTTTGATGACACTGGTTTGCTGCGTGCGATTAACCGCAGTGGCCAGTTTCAGTTTGGGCTGCCTTTGGATGAAGATGTGCTGGCGAGCAGGCCGGTTAAGTTTGATGACATTTTTGATGAGTCCTGGCTCGCTTTTAAACAGCGCGGTTTAGGCGCAGATTTATTATTCCCACTCAGATTGCGTAATGGTGCGCCGCTGTTTGCACGTGCGTCGGCACGCGCGTCAAGCCGCAAGCCTGCCATGACACAACCACGAGAATCAGCCGCCAGCCTTGAGTTGCTCGACAGTGGCGATCCACAACTGAAATTGGCGATTACACAGGTTAAGCAAGTATTAAATCGTGAGATTCCGGTCTTGGTGCTGGGTGAAACTGGGGCGGGTAAAGAGCTGTTTTCGCGTGCTATCCATGATGCCAGCACACGGCGCGAACGCCCTTTTATTGCTGTGAATTGTGCGGCATTGCCAGAAGGCCTGATTGAGGCGGAGTTATTTGGCTATGAAGAAGGCGCTTATACCGGCGCCAAGCGCAAAGGCAATCTCGGCAAAATTCAGCAGGCTGACGGCGGCACGCTGTTCCTAGATGAAATCGGCGACATGCCTTTATCGTTGCAAGCGCGATTATTGCGTGTGTTACAAGAGCGTAGTGTGACGCCACTGGGTTCTAGCAAATCCATCCCTGTGAATTTTATGCTGATTAGCGCGACCAACCAAAAATTAAAAGATAAAGTCGCCTCGGGTGAGTTTCGCAGTGATTTGTATTACCGTATTAATGGCTTGACGGTACAGTTGCCAGCCTTGCGCCAGCGTAAAGACCTGCAGCGATTAATCAGCCTGATTTTGCAAGTAGAACAGGCAACCAATAGTGACATAGACACTGAAGTCATGGCACTGTTTGCGCGGCATCCATGGCCTGGCAATGTGCGGCAATTGCATAATGTATTGCGCACCGCGGTAGCACTCGCAGACGGTGCTTTGATCGGCTTGCAGCACTTAACGCAAGATTTTTTGGATGAGCTTTATATTGATGCGACGGTAGAACCGCTTGCAGCGCCCATGTTAATGACGTTAAAAGCGCAGTCGGATGAAGCGATCCGGTTGGCAATGCAGCAGCAGGCGGGCAATATCTCTGCCGTGGCGCGCCAGCTTGGCATGAGCAGAAATACATTGTATCGCCGCTTGAAAGCGTTGAATTTGAGTTAATCAACTGCCCAAATACTAAAAAGCCCCGGCGCAATACCGGGGCTTTTTTTCATGGCGTTATGATAGTAGGTATTATTTGCTGCGACGACGTGCAACCGCGCCCATCACACCCAGGCCCAGCATCATCATGGCATAGCTGTCAGCTTCTGGCACTGAGGACACAGAAGCGACCTGGTCAACCTGGAAGGCCAGTGCTTGTGAGAAACCAGCGCTGAAATTTAAGGTGTAAGAGGTGACCGGTGTAGAAATGCCGCTCAAATCCCATGAGTAGTAGTAATAGTCATCCACAGTGCCGGTATTCACAAAGTTAACCAATGTGCCTGCGATTGCCTGGCTACCACCGTTGTAGCTCAGTGTAATCGTGTAGGCTTCACCACCGAATGACGCATTGAAGTCATTGACGATGCCTTGGAATGCCAAAGCGCTGATGTTGTTTGAAACAGTGTTGTCAGTGAATGTCAGGTTACCGTCACCATACAAACCAAAGCCAGCCGGGTAGTAGCTACCGGATACCTGAGTCAGCAATGCGTCGCCGGAACCTGCCACGTTGCCTTCGGTGCCTGCGGCCAATTGCGCTGCTGTTAATGGGGTGGCTGCGCCAGTGTCATCAACGCGGTTGCGGTTGAGCTGGTTCCAGCCGTCAAATGAGACTGAGTCAGCCACATCTACAAAGCTGCTGTAAGTGGTGTTGGCTTGTGCCAGACCAGTGATTGCGAACAGGCTTGCACCAATAGCGATGCTTAAATATTGAGCTTTCATTTTACTAACTTCCTTTTTGAGTAATTATTAATGACTGGCGTCTTTAATACGCGCCAGAATCTTTTAACTGGCTGCGTTACTCACAAACGTCTTTACCATGTATTCCCACATTGATGATAATGGGAATGATTATCATTATCAATAAATAATGGATGGATGTCAATACATCTATTATTTTTAATCGGTGGTCTTTGGTGAGCGATTGGGCGACATGTGAGTTGCGCCCTATCGGTAGGCGTAGATATTCGTCAGCCAGTGTAGGCCGCGAATATAGGGTAATTATTTGATGTGAAGGTGGTTAGGCGCTGTATTTTCGCAGGCGATACATGGCCAGATTGCCCATCAGGTTAGGCAGTAAGTGCACATCCTGGCCGCCAGTGATGACCTTGCGTTCAATCACCTGAATCTGGTGCTGCACGCAAAAATCGTCAAAATCATTGATGGTGCACAAGTGCACGTTTGGGGTGTCGTACCACTGGTAAGGCAGGCTTTTAGACACTGGCATGGCACCGAATGTAATCTGCATGCGGTTGCGCCAGTAGCCAAAATTGGGGAAGGTCACAATCACTTCGCGGCCGACGCGCAACATCTCTTGCACAATGCTTTCGGTGTTATGCATGGCTTGTAAGGTTTGCGACAAAATGACGGTATCAAACGACTGGTCTTCAAAGCCAGACAAGCCTTCTTCGAGGTTCATTTGAATCACATCGACACCATTTTTGAGCGCAGCCAGCCAGTTGCTATCATCTTTTTCAATGCCATAACCGGTGGTTTCCAGCGTTTCGTGCAAATGAGTCAGCAAGGTGCCGTCACCACAACCTAAGTCTAGCACTTTGGCTTTGGTATTGATCCAGTTTGTAATTAATGCAAAATCTGGACGAATATTTGTAATATTTGCATTAATCATACTTTAACTTGCTCCAGATACGCGCGCATGATGTTGTGATAATACGGGTCAGGCATTAAGAATGCGTCATGACCGTGGTCTGAGGTCACCTCGGCATATTTTACCGGTAGGGCATTATCAAGCAGTGCTTTGACAATTTCACGCGAGCGTGCGGGTGAAAAACGCCAGTCGGTGGTAAAAGAAATCACCACAAATTTGGCCTGGGCACGGCTCAATGCTCTGCTTAAATCACCTTCGTAATCCAGCGCCGGGTCAAAGTAATCCAGCGCGCGCGTCATGCGTAAATAGGTGTTGGCATCAAACTCACCGGCAAACTTGTCGCCTTGATAGCGCAGGTAAGATTCCATTTCAAACTCGACATCAAAGCTGTATTTCACATCGCCATGACGCAGTTTGCGGCCAAATTTTTCGCCCATGACGTCGTCAGACAAATAAGTGATATGGCCCAGCATACGCGCAATGCGCAAGCCACGCCGCGGTACTGTGCCGTGGTTGTAATAATCGCCGTCAAAAAACTCGGGGTCGGTAATAATCGCCTGGCGTGCTACTTCGTTAAACGCCATGTTTTGCGCGGTTAAGTTAGGCGCAGAGGCAATCACAAACGCATGGCGTACACGCGCTGGGTAAACGATGTTCCAGTGCAGCGCCTGCATGCCACCCAGGCTGCCACCAATCACGGCTGCTAATTGCTCAATGCCTAAATAGTCAAGTAAGCGGGCTTGTGATTCTACCCAGTCTTCGACGGTGACTACCGGAAAAGTGGCGCTATAGGGCTTGTCTGTGAGCGGGTCAACGCTGGAAGGGCCGCTACTGCCATGACAGCCGCCAAGGTTGTTGAGGCCAATGACAAAAAACTTATTGGTGTCTAACGGCTTGCCAGGGCCAATCAGGTTATCCCACCAGCCTGGATATTTATCGTCTGCCGAATAGCGGCCAGCGACATGATGGTTGCCCGACAGGGCGTGACAGATCAGCACGGCATTGGTTTTAGCCGCGTTGAGTTCACCATAGGTTTCATAGGTCAGGTGGTATTGTGGCAACACGGCGCCGCTTTTCAGGGTGAGCGGCTGGGTGAAATGCGCGACCTGCGCTTTGACGATACCAACAGAATTCGATTCAGACATGCTGCAATTATACTATGCAGCATGCCAAACGGCGAGATGGGGCGTGGCTTGCTTTTAGGAGGGTGTTGCTGACAAGCATCCCAGTAGTGCAGGCAAATCAGAGACTGACGGAATGGTTGCATCAGGCTCTACCGCAGATAGCCGGGTGTAGGTTTCGCGGTATTTGCCGGTTTTGACCAGCACGCCATGTAGTCCGGCATCTTGTGCGCCGCCGACATCGGCATCAATATCATCGCCTACCATCACCACTTCATGCGGTTTGAGGCGCAAAGCATCAATCGCCATATTGAAAAAATGGTGCGAAGGTTTGCCCATGAGCATGGCTTTGGTGTTGCTGGCGTATTCCAGCCCGGTGACAAAGGCGCCTATGTCCATCTGCAGGCCGGTTTCGGTTTGCCAAAAACGGTTTTTGTGGATGGCGATTAATTGCGCACCATTCACCAGGCAATGAAACACCTCATTGAGCAACTCGTAAGACCAGCGGTCGCCAATATCGCCAATCACCACATAATTGGCCGCCGTTTCTGACTGGTCAAAGCAGGAAAAGTCTTTTTTAACATCGTCTGCCAGCAACAGTTTGCACAACGGGTTGGGCTGTTTTTTAAGGTATTGAATGGTCGCTTGTGGTGCACTCATGATTTCTTCTGGCACTACATTGAAGCCAAGCGCACTAATTTTTTGCTGCAATGCCGTGAGTGATAGGGTGCTGGTATTGGTGACAAAGCGCACGGCGATGCCTGCCTGGCGAATCTTGGCTACCGCCTCAATGGCGCCGTCAATTGGCTGTTGCCCGATATAGAGCACACCGTCCAGGTCAAACAGCACCGCTTTGATTGAATTAAAGTTAAACATGGTCGACCTTTCACTACACACAGATAGACTGCTAGCAGCAAAAATCGTGCGCAATGCGCATGCCCTACTTTTTAAACGGATACATTAGTTGTTGCCAGTAGCCGTTTGGCACCGGATGGCCGCCGATGCCATAACCGCTTGGCCATTGATTTTTAGGCATGTAATAAGTGCCAAACAATTTGTCGAACAGCGGGAAGTGAATGGAAAAGTTGACGTCAATCGCTTCTTTTTCAATGCCATGATGCCAATGATGGAAGCGCGGTGTGACGATCAACGGTTTCAGCCACTCCACATTAAAGCGAACATTGGCGTGCACAAAGGTGGCGTTGAGGTAGACCAGCAAAATATAGAGATGCAAGGCGCCTTCAGCAAAACCGAGCACATACATCGGCACTACGGTCATGCTGCGCAAACCGATAATTTCTACAATATGCATGCGTGAGCCTGCCAGCCAGTCCATCTTTTTGGCAGAGTGATGCACGGCGTGGAAGCCCCACAAAAAAGGGATTTGGTGAAAAGCGCGGTGAAACCAGTACTGCACAAAGTCGGTTAAAAACATGATTTCAATCACTTGCAGCCACAGTGGCTGGCTGGCGATGGCTTGTCGCATACTGGCCCAATCACCGGTGTAGTGCAAAATGGTCATCGAAGGCGCTAGCGTGAACAAGGTCAGTGTTTGCACAAACACGCTGCTGATTAAAAAATAAAACAAATCCTCACGCCACTCGTCACGGAACAAGGGTTGCTGGGTCAGGCGGCCAAACAGTTTCTCCAGCGGAATAAACAAAAAGCCAGTGAGCAAGATATTGAGCACAAACCAGTCCAGGCTAAGAGCAACCCCGCTGGTGCGTGTGGCCTGTGCATCTATGGTTTCGGCAATGGTGATGGTGAGCAGCACCAGAAAAATGGCCGTAAAGCCCAGCACACGATTGCGACGTAACACCAGGTTGCTGCAAGCGAGCAAAAAGCTGGCTAATAACAAGGCTTGAACGATGATTGTGAACTGCGGCAAGGCGTAGAGCGGTGACAGCATCTGGGTTGAAAACACACCTTGCAAACGTTCGCCCAGTAACAGGCACAGGCTGGCGATACCAAGCACTAGTGCGGCCACTCCGCTTAACCAGCCTGAGCCAAAGTGCCTGGCCTCTTCTGGTGCCTCCAGGTCGTTGCGGATCGCCAAGCGTAATTTCTGAATCATGTATTGCCCCCTTGGATAATTTTTAAGTTAATTTTATTGATTATTATTGTTCTGTCACAGGTGTCAGCCATTGCGCTAACGTGACTCGCGGATTGCCACCCAAATCATGCTGGGTTTGAATCTGTTGCAGGCCTGCCGTATGCAGCAGTTGTTGCACCGCGTCGGCCTGATTGTAGCCATGTTCCAGCATCAGCCAGCCACCTGCATTCAAGTAGGCTGGCGCTTGGGCAACAATCTGCCGGATATCCTGCAGGCCATCTGCACCAGAGGCCAGTGCACTCATGGGCTCAAAACGCAAATCGCCTTGTTGCAAATGCGGGTCACTGCTTTCGATATAAGGCGGGTTGCTGACGATGAGGTCAAACTTGCTTGCTGGTAATGCAGAAAACCAGTGGCTGGCAATGCATTGCACATTGTTGAGCTGCAACGTTGCTGCATTTTCCGCTGCGACGGCGAGTGCAGCCGCTGACGCATCTACCGCAACCACCTCACAGCTTGGTGTATGCTTGGCAATCGCCAGTGCAATGGCGCCGGTGCCAGTGCCCAGGTCTAACACGCGCATGCGGCCGTTGATTTTTTCTAAGGCGGCCTCGACCAGCGTTTCGGTATCCGGGCGTGGAATCAGCGTGTCTGGCGTGACTTTGAGCGCGAGCCCGAAAAACTCGCGTGAACCTAAAATATGCGCAACTGGTTCGCCTTGCAAACGGCGTTGTAAGAGTGACTCTACCTTGGTGATAGGCGTGTCAGCCAGGCTGTCAGTCGCGTGTGCAATCAACCAGGCACGGTTCACATTCAGCACATGCATCAATAATATTTGCGCTTCCATACTCGCCTCATCGGGCGGGACAAACTGCGCCAACTGTTGCCGGGCCGTTTGTAGCCATTGTTGTACGGTGTGCGACATCATCACCTGCCCCCGGCCGCTTTGCGCAAGGCAATCGCCGTGGCATGGCCTTGTTTGGCCGGATGGCGCACCGCATGGCGGATTACCCATTTCAGGTCTTTGTCGGCATTTGTGAGCCAGCGCTCACATACTTCAAATGCTACTGCCGGATGGTCTTTGGCAATATCGCCCAAATGATTCGCTACGCTGCGACGCACATACAAACTCGGGTCATTTTTTAGTGCCTCTAGTATTGGTAACACTGGCGTCGGGTCGGCAATCAGTTGCGGAATGCGTGCGCCCCACGGCAAGCGGGAGCGACAACCTTCAGAACACAAACGTCGCACATGCGGGTCTGGGTCGTTCAGCCACAGCGTGAGTTGCTTCAGTGTGCGCTCAAAATCGTGTATCAAAAACGGGCGGATCGAAAACTCTGCTGTAAAGCGGCGCGTCAATTCATACTGTGCGCGCATCGCCGCCTCAAATGGATCTTCGCCGCCGTTGTGCTGCGCATCACGGCCATAGTCGGCAATAAAGCGTGTATGTGGCAAGTAGAAAAACACACTTAAGCCTAAGCGCTCGGTATGCACATTGGGTGGTGTGAGCGTGTTGAGTAGAATCTCTGTGGCGTCTGAAAACTTGGCTGGCAGCGTCGCTTTTAAAGCCGCCGCAATATGCGCCGACCTATCCATAAAGCCTAATGGTGCAATATTGGTAAGCGCTAACTGTTTAAAGGCTTGCCCATCAAAAGCACTGTGCACCAGGCCAATGTTATGGGCCAGACAATCAATGGCTTCGCTATCCAGCAAAAACTTGATTGGGTTATCTTTTTGTATGCTGCGAGGAGCGCTAGGAAGGCGGAAGTTCATTTCAAAAGTTATTAAGAGTATATAGAGATCATAAACTATGAGTGCTGGTTTATTGATTGCCAAACTTTATTGATCAGTTTTCTGAACGTTCTATCTGGCGCAACAGTATATTGCTCAGTATCTTTTATTGTTGCTTGATATAGGGGGTCACCACCCAATAAAAAAGCTTCGGTTAGTAGTTTCTCGACATCCCTTTTACGGTTCAATAGCCAATTACAGTAGGCGATATTACCTAAAATGAATGGTTTACTATTGTCATCACAAATTTCAATACCTAATTCAAATGAGCTAAATGCTTTAATTAAAATAGCCTCTCTTTTGCTTTTCTCTTTCCATTCTTGTTTGGCTAATAACAAATCATCGAATCCTTTGCTGTTGTAAGCTTTTGCAACTTCAGTCAGTACTATTGGATATTTATAATTGGAGAACTTTTCTATCAGATTGCTAAGGGTTTCACTGGATAGCTGAGGTTGATGAAGGTACTCTTTTTGTACATGACTTTTGCTACGATAAGCATTTGCAACATGGGCTAAAACTTCAGGGTATTCAGAGTTTGCAAATTTTTCAATTATGGTGTCGTATGAGGCTATCTCTTCTTCGCGTTGATTAAGAACGTTTCCTTGCGTATAGGCTATATTACGATATGCTGTTACTACTTGTTCTTGTAACTGAGGATTGGTAGATTTTTCAAATTTATTAATCGCTGAGCTGAGAGTGTCAATTGCTGACTTCGGATTATTAAGAAATCTGGACAAAGTGACCCCTTTGTTTCCATAAGCACGTGCCACATACTCTTGGACCTCAGGATGTTCGGAGTTGCCAAATTTTGTAATTGACAGCTCATATGATGCAATTTCCTCTTCAGGCCTTGATAACTGGCCTAAAACCACACCTTTATTTAAATAGGCGCGAGCGACTTGTGCCTGAATGGAAGGGTAGCTGGATTCGATAAACTTTTGGATTAATGTATCGTAAGTGAGAATAGCTGCTTCAGGTTGATTATGTGAGTTATTTAGTGAAGAGCCTTTATTCAAATAGGCGCGAGCTACTTGCGTTTGAATTTCTGGGTTTTTGGAATTGCCAAATTTATTAATTAGACTGTCATAGATCGCAATTTCTTTTTCCGGCTCATTTAGCTTACCCAGCCCAAACCCTTTGTTGCAGTATGCACGAGCAAGATGTTCTTGTACTGCAGAGTTTTCTGAGGAGTCGAATCTGCTTATCAATTTATCGTAAATTGCGATTGCATCTGCGTAACCTTTTAATTGTTCAAGTAGAACAACTCCATGGTTAAAGTATGATTGAGCAATCTGCTCTTCACTTGCATCTGATGATTGGGATGCCAAATCCCAAAATTTAGCTGCATTTTTAAAGTCTTTTTGGTGGTAAGACGCGAATGCTTTTGTATTCCAGTCCTGAAATCTGTACATCGCTTCTGCTATTGATTTCAGTTCATCTAATTTTGCACTTAAAGCAAGTTCTTCTTCAGACGAAATTGTTTTTGATTGACTGTCTAACTCAGAGATTGATCTACTTAATACATCATTTAGATGTTTATTGAATAATTCCTTGGTGCTGATGGCTGCTTTTGTTACCTCATCTTCAAGGATTTTTAATTTATTTCTGAGGATATCTATCTCGCCGTTAAGGTCTTTTGTGTTTTTATCAAACCATATTTTGACTTCTTGTTGAGTGACAATTTGAGCTTCTTGTTTGGCAGCAAGTTGGGCATCGGTTTTTGCATTTCTATAAGAGAAAAAGCCGATAAGTAGTAAAAGCACTGTAATAATAGTACTTCCTATAGATAGATTATTCCCAAATGAGCCTATCTGATGATTAACTTGCTCGAGCAGAGTTTTTTGATTATCAATTTGTGCCTGTAATTGAATTAACTCTTGAGTTTTTAAAGTTTTAAGAGACTCTAAGTTTGCTTCTGTTTTAGCTTTAAACGTTTCATATTCAATTTTTTCTTGAATATTATTAGTGGTAGTGGAGATTGTAATTAAAGGAAAGATTGTCAAAAAAACTAAAAATAGAATGATAATTTTTTTCATAAATCTTCCTGTTGATCTTAGTTATCTTCACCCAAACTCGCCAACAAATCGGCCTGATACTCGGTCGCCAGCGCATTAATCAACTCGTCCATATCACCCTCAGTAATTGCTTCAATTTTGTACAGCGTCAGGTTAATGCGATGGTCGGTGATCCGTCCCTGCGGGTAGTTGTAGGTACGGATGCGTTCTGAGCGGTCACCTGAACCAATCAGGTTGCGGCGTTCGCTGGCGATTTTGCTTTGTTGCTCATCGACTTGTTTGGCTTTGATACGCGCAGCTAACACCTGCATGGCTTGCGCTTTGTTAGCGTGCTGGCTACGGCCGTCCTGACATTCGACCACGATGCCGGTGGGGGCGTGGGTAATACGCACCGCAGAGTCAGTTTTGTTAATGTGCTGACCACCGGCACCAGAGGCGCGGAAGGTGTCAATCCGGATATCGGCCGGGTTGATTTCAACGTCACCCACCTCTTCCACCTCGGGCAGAATCGCGACCGTACAGGCTGACGTATGAATACGGCCTTGCGTCTCAGTATCGGGGACACGTTGCACCCGGTGGCCGCCCGATTCGAATTTGAGTTTTGAGTAGGCGCCGTAGCCGATGATTTTGGCGATGACTTCTTTATAGCCACCGACTTCGCCTTCGTTGGCAGAAACGACTTCGACTTTCCAGCCCTGGCGGTCGGCAAAACGGGAATACATGCGGAATAAGTCACCCGCGAACAGGCCGGATTCGTCGCCGCCAGTCCCGGCGCGAATTTCAAGAAAGATGTTTTTTTCGTCGCTAGGGTCTTTGGGCAGCAGCAGTGTTTGCAGCGTCCGTTCAACTTCTTCGAGGCGTTTTTTGCCGCTGTCTATTTCTTCCTGGGCGAACTCTTTCATCTCCGGGTCGGAGAGCATGGCGTGCGCTTCTTTCAGGTCTGACTCGGTTTGTGAGTAGATGTGGTATTGCTCAACAATGGGGGTGATTTCCGTATGTTCTTGCATGATCTTACGGTAGTTATCCATATTGTCAGTCACGCCTTCACTACTGAGCAGGCGGTTGAGTTCTTCGAGGCGCTCGCTTAAGTTAGCGAGTTTTTGCAGCATGCTTGGTTTCATTGTATTTACCTAATATTCAAAGACCGGGCAAAGGCCAGGCCTTGAAAAATCATTCTTTGATTTGAAAAAGTTGTTTGACCAGATGCTCCATGTGGGCATGCGCATCTCCCTGGCTGTTGTTGAGCGCATGGCTGGGGCCGTGCAAAAATTTGTTGGTGAGTGCATTACTCAGGGCTTCGAGCGCTTTTTCGGGTGATTCGCCTTTTTGCAGCAGTTTAAGTGCTTTTTCCAGCTCGGCTTTGCGCACAGTATCTACCTGGTCGCGCAGCGCTTTAATGGTGGGCACGGCTTCGCGCTGTTTGAGCCACTGCATAAAGTGCTCAACACGCGAGTTAACGATCAGCTCGGCATTGACGGCGGCTTCCTGGCGGTTGCCCAGGCCTTCTGTCACTACTTGTGCCAGATCGTCTACCGAGTATAAAAATACATCGTCCAGCGCCGACACCTCGGGCTCAATGTCACGCGGTACGGCGAGGTCGACCATAAACATCGGGCGATGTTTACGTGCTTTAATCGCGCGCTCTACCATGCCCAGACCCACAATCGGCAATTGGCTGGCAGTGCTGGTGATGACAATATCAAACTCTTGAAAGCGCTCGGGCAAGTCATTGAGCAAAATGGCTTGTACGTTTAAACCCTGGCCACGGATTTTTTCCGCCAGCTGTTCGCCACGCTCTAGAGTGCGGTTGGCGACGGTGATCTTTTTGGGTTTTTGTGCGGCAAAGTGGTCGGCACATAGCTCTATCATTTCGCCAGCACCAATAAACAGCACGCTTTGTGCGCTTAAGTCACCAAAAATACGCTGCGCCAGTTTAACTGCTGCGGCTGCCATCGAAATCGAGCTGCCGCCAATGTCGGTATTGGTGCGCACTTCTTTGGCGACTTCAAACGTGCGTTGAAACAGCTTATGCAGCATGGTGCCCAGCGTGCCAGAATCTTGCGCAATTTTAACCGATTGCTTGAATTGCCCCAGAATCTGCGCCTCGCCTAACACCATGCTGTCCAGCCCGCTGGCCACGCGAAACGCATGCTTGACTGCTTCATGGCTGCTGAGCGTGTAGGTGTAGGGCAGCAGTTTGTCGGCTTCCAGGCGGTGGTAGCTGGCTAGCCAGTCAATGACAATTTCGGGGCGGATAGACTGCACATAGATTTCAGTGCGGTTGCAGGTAGACAAAATGGCCACTTCTGTCACGTTGTGGCGTGCCAGATCCGCTAGCGCATGCGGCAAGGTGTCGTTATTAAATGCAACGTTCTCGCGAATGGCAATTGGGGCGGTGGTGTGGTTAACACCAATGGTATACAGCTGCATGGCGCTATTTTACCTGCGGCACGGGGTCAAAAGAGAAACAAATCGGCGCTTGCAAACAGTTCATGGCTATTTGGCGGTGTCATCCATGTCAAAAGTGCCGACATTTTCTTATATTCACGGACCACAAGCAAGAATCCTGTCAATTTGAAACAAAATGGCGTTAAAATATTGGTTTTACTAAAATTTTTATTAGAATTAATTCACGGAACTCAACCTACGGAACACCAGCATGGACAAAACTTTTCGCATTGCCCCTAGTATTCTTTCTGCCAACTTTGCCAAGTTAGGTCAGGAGATCGAAAACGTCATTAAATCCGGCACCGACATCGTGCACTTTGACGTCATGGATAACCATTACGTGCCTAACTTGACCATTGGCCCACTGGTGTGTGATGCCATTCGTGAGTTGTCCCACAATGCTGGCGCGCTGATCGACGTGCATCTGATGGTTAAACCAGTAGACCGCATCATCCCTGACTTTGCCAAAGCTGGTGCTGACATCATCACTTTTCACCCGGAAGCGTCTGACCACATTGACCGTAGCCTGGCATTAATTCGCGACAGCGGCTGTAAAGCGGGCCTGGTGTTTAACCCAGCCACACCATTGCACTACCTGGATTACGTGATGGACAAAGTCGACATGATTTTGTTGATGTCTGTGAACCCGGGCTTTGGTGGCCAGAAATTCATTCCGGCCACATTAGACAAATTGAAACAAGCGCGTGCGCGCATTGATGCTTACGCTGAGCAAACCGGCCGTCAAATCTGGCTGGAAGTGGACGGCGGCGTTAACGCGAATAACATCGCTGAGATTGCTAAAGCCGGTGCGGATACGTTTGTGGCCGGCAGCGCCATTTTTGGCTCGCCTAAAGACACAGACCCTAACCGTTACGACACGGTTGTGGCGGCCATGCGTGCGTCTTTAGCCACCGTTTAAAAACAACATAATCCGTCACAATGCTTCGTTGCTGCTTAAAAAATCAGGACTTACCTACTACTTGTAGGCTGCGTCCTGCTTTTTTGCGCGCGACCAAACTTCCAAATCGTGGCCTTGTTTAGGCTATGTTGTTTTTTGAGGTTGAGTGATGCGGTTTCAAGTCAACGTAGTGATGTTCGATCTGGACGGCACCCTGCTTGATACCGCGCCACAAATTGCCGAGGCCGCCAACCGTATGCTGGTGGCTTTAGGCAAACCGATGTTGCCGCAAGCGCAAATCACAACCTATATTGGTGAAGGTGTGCAAAACCTGATCAAACGTTGTTTGGTTGGCAGCATGCATGGCGAACCTGATGCGCAGGAATTTGCCCGTGCGCAACCGCTGTATCATGGCTTTTATGAGGCGAATGCCACGCAGAGCCAAGCCTTTGCTGGCGTGTTGCCAGCGTTGCAGCAATTGAAAAAACAAGGCTATCGTTTAGCCTGTGTCACCAACAAGCCAGAAAAATTCACTCTACCTTTGTTACAACATGCTGGATTGGCGGATTTTTTTGAGATCGTTGTCTCCGGCGATACCTTGCCCAAAAAGAAACCAGACCCGCTACCACTGTTGCATATTTGCCAAAAGCTAGGCACTTTGCCAGCCGAAGCGATGCTGGTGGGCGACTCTGAAACCGATATTCAGGCGGCCCATGCTGCAGGGTGCTTTGTCGTGACTGTGCCTTATGGGTATAATCAGGGGCGCGCCATTGATACGGCAACCGTGGATGCCACGGTGCAGCAACTCACCGAGGTGGTGAACTTGCTGGAGTTACCCGCTCTCTTAAGCGGGGATCATAAAAAAATTACCTATACATCATGATGTTTTATGCTCATCATTTTTCCAGTTTGCCAGTATTAAGCTGGCGTCGTTCGTGGCGGGGCTAGCCCTTTTCCCCGGCGCCGGTGCACGCCTATTGCACTGACCTGTCGCGAGGCTTACCCGCGACAACCTCAACGATTAATCTGGAAAAAGCATCATGTTAAGCACTTTGAGCAAGACCGAATTTGACGCGCTGGCGGCGCAAGGTTACAACCGTATTCCGCTGGTGATGGAAACCTTTGCCGATTTAGATACACCGCTGTCGTTGTATTTAAAACTGGCTAATCAACCCTACTCTTACCTGCTAGAAAGCGTGCAAGGCGGCGAACGCTTTGGGCGCTATTCTATTATTGGCTTGCCAGCCACCACGCGTATTGTGGTGCGTGACGCGTCGTTGCAGGTAATTCAAGGCGAGGCAGTGATCGAGTCTCACACCGATCAAAATCCACTCGACTTCATAAAGGCCTACCAGGCCCGTTTCAAGACACCACCATACGAAGGTTTGCCGCGTTTTACCGGCGGCCTGGCGGGCTATTTTGGTTACGAGACCATTCAATATATTGAAAAGCGCCTCGGCAAAAACAAAAAGCCGGACGCGATTGGCACGCCAGACATCCTGCTGATGGTGTCAGAAGAAATTGCGGTGGTCGATAATTTGTCTGCCAAATTATATTTTATCGTCTATGCAGACCCGGCGCAGCCAAACGCCTATGAAACGGCCTGTGCACGCATGCATGTCTTGTTGGCAAAACTGCGCACACAAGTGGAGATTCCGGCTGCGTTGCCCACCCGAAAAACACAGGCTTTGTCAGAATTTGGCGAAGACAATTTCAAAGCGGCAGTTAAAAAGTCGCAGCAATATATTTTAGAAGGCGACATCATGCAGGTGGTATTAAGCCAGCGCATGTCGCAAGACTTTGAAGCGTCGCCACTCAGTCTCTATCGCGCTTTACGCGGCCTCAATCCATCGCCTTATATGTTCTATTACGACATGGGCGACCATCATGTGGTTGGCGCTTCGCCAGAAATTCTGGTGCGCTTGGAAGACACTACCGTGACGTCGCGCCCGATTGCGGGCACCCGTCCACGCGGCAAAAACCGCGATCATGATTTAGCACTCGAAGCCGAATTGCTGGCCGACCCGAAAGAGCGTGCCGAGCACGTGCAGTTGATGGATCTGGGCCGCAACGATGTGGGCCGTGTTGCCCTCACCGGCACGGTGAAAGTGACTGATAATATGACCATAGAGCGTTACTCGCACGTGATGCATATCGTGAGTAATGTAGAAGGCCAGCTCAAACCGGGCCTGGATGCAATTGATGTGCTTAAAGCCACGTTTACCGCAGGCACCGTGTCTGGTGCGCCCAAAGTGCGGGCCATGGAGATTATCGAAGAGCTGGAGCCCTCTAAGCGCGGTATTTACGCTGGTGCGGTGGGCTATTTAGGTTTTAACGGTGACATGGACGTGGCGATTGCGATTCGCACCGCCGTGATTAAAGACAAAAAATTGTATGTGCAGGCCGGGGCAGGCATCGTGGCCGACTCTGTGCCGCAAAGTGAGTGGGAAGAAACCCAAAACAAAGCCAAAGCGGTGATTCGCGCGGCTGAGTTAGTGCAAGCTGGCCTGGACAGTGAAGCCCAATTAAACGCAGTCAAAGGAGCCTGATATGTTGTTGATGATTGATAACTACGACTCTTTTACCTATAACCTCGTGCAATATTTTGGCGAGTTGGGGCAAGACGTCCATGTGCATAGAAACGATGAAATCACGCTGGCACAGATACATGCCATGAAACCAGAAAAAATCGTGATTTCGCCAGGACCTTGCACACCGAATGAAGCCGGCATTTCTGTGCCGCTGATTCATGAGTTTGCAGGCAAAATTCCGTTGCTGGGCGTGTGTTTGGGTCACCAAAGCATAGGCCAGGCCTTTGGTGGCAACATCATTAAGGCCAAAACGCTGATGCATGGTAAAACTTCTTTAATCCACCATACCAATACCGGTGTGTTTAAAGATTTGCCTAATCCATACACCGCGACGCGCTACCATTCACTGGTGATTGAGCGCGAAACCATCCCTGATTGCCTGGAAATCACGGCCTGGACCGACGATGGCGAGATCATGGGCGTCAAGCATAAAACACTGGCAGTCGAAGGTGTGCAGTTTCACCCGGAGTCTATCTTGACCGAGTACGGGCATGAGTTGCTGGACAACTTTCTGAAAGGCTATTGATGTCACTCACGCCTAAAATTGCACTACAAAGGCTGATTGATCACACCGACTTCAGTCACGAAGAAATGCTGCAAATCATGCAGCAGATCATGAGTGGCGAGTTTACGACCATACAGATTGCAGGCTTTTTATCTGCGCTGCGGGTGAAAGGTGAAACCGTCACCGAAATTGCTGCGGCCGCGCAGGTGATGCGTGAGTTGTCGAGCAAAGTGGTGGTTGAAGATGCACGACATTTAATTGACACCTGTGGCACGGGTGGCGCGCCCAACAAGGCTTTTAACGTGTCTACGGCATCGGCGTTTGTTGCGGCGGGTGCCGGTGCGCGTATTGCCAAACATGGCGGTCGTGCGGCCTCCTCTAAAAGTGGCTCAGCCGATGTGTTGGAAGCGTTAGGTGTGAACATTAGCTTAACGTCAGAGCAGGTGGCGCGTTGCGTCAATGAAGCGGGCATTGGTTTTATGTTTGCGCCTAATCATCATGCTGCCATGAAATATGCCGCGCCGGTGCGCCGCGAGTTGGGTGTGCGCACCATGTTTAACTTGCTGGGCCCGATGACCAATCCGGCGGGTGCCAAACGCCAGGTGATGGGTGTGTTTCACCGCGATCTGGTGCCACTGCTGGCACAGACGCTGCAAACCTTGGGTAGCGAACATGTGATGGTGGTACACAGCGCCGATGAGATGGATGAAATCTCATTTTCGGCCGACACCTATGTTGCCGAATTAAAAGGCGGCGAGGTGAAGCAATACACTTTGAACCCGGCACAGTTTGGCATGCCCTTGCATGATATCAACAGCATCCGTGTTGAAAGTGCGCAGCATTCGAGTGAGATTATTCTGGGTGTGTTTGCGGGTGAAAAAGGCCCGGCGCGCGATATCGTCTTGTTAAATGCTGGTGCTGCTATTTATGTGTCCGGCCTGGCCGCTGACTTGACTGCTGGCATTGCACAAGCGGCACAGGCGATTGATACTGGCGCTGCACTCAATAAGTTGCAGCAACTTAAAGCACTGAGCCAATCGGTATGAAGCACGTAGCGTTGTGGCTGGTGGCCTGTTGTCTAAGCGCCTGCTTTCAGTCGCCGCAACAAGAGCCAGCCAGCAATGCGCCGCAATCTGCCATTGAGGTTAAATCACAGACACAAACGCTCAATCTGCAGCCGCTGTCTAATGGGCTCAGCAATGAAGCCATCGCCGTGCAACAGGCGTTTGCCCAAAAGCAAAGTCATGTCTGGCTGGAGGGGCGTGGCGTTGTAAAAAAACTGCTGCCCGATGATAACAAGGGCGCGCGACACCAGCGCTTTTTGGTCAGTGTTTCTGCTGAACAAACCTTGTTGTTTGCACACAATATTGATCTGGCACCGCGGGTAGAAAACCTGAACGTAGGTGATGAGGTGACATTTAAAGGGGAATATATTTACAACCCCAAAGGTGGCATCATGCACTGGACGCACCACGATCCGCAGGGCCGCCAGAGTGGCTGGATTACACATCAACATCACACTTACCAGTAACACGCGCACGAGTTAAAGACGCACTGGTTAAGTTAAACGATAAAACATGCGAGTACATTATGTCTGATATTTTAAATAAAATTTTAGCGACCAAACGCGAAGAAATCGCCAAAGCACAAGCACTCAAGTCGCTGGATGCCATGCGTGAAGAAGCGCTGGACCAGCCTGATTGTCGTGATTTTATCGGCAACATTGTCGACAAGGTCGATGCGGATAAACCCGCCGTGATCGCTGAAATTAAAAAAGCCAGCCCATCAAAAGGCATTATTCGCGCTGACTTTAACCCGGCCGAAATCGCTAAAAGCTATGAAAAAGGCGGCGCGGCCTGCTTGTCTGTACTCACGGACGAACAATATTTTCAAGGCTCTGCCGCCTATTTAAAGCAAGCCCGTGCGGCGTGCAAGCTGCCGGTACTGCGTAAAGACTTTATGATAGACCCCTATCAAATCTACGAAGCACGTGCCATGGGTGCTGACTGCATTTTGCTGATTGTCGCTGCCCTGGAGTTGGCGCAGATGCGTGAGCTCGAGCTCACCGCGCACAACCTTGGCATGGCGGTACTGGTAGAAGTACACGATGCTGACGAGCTGGAACTGGCCTTGCAGCTGGAAACACCCTTGCTGGGCATCAATAACCGCAACTTGCGTACATTTGATGTCAGCTTGCAAACCACACTGGATTTACTGGAAAACACGCCTGAAGACCGTTTTGTGGTGACAGAATCCGGTATTTTTACGCCTGAAGATGTCGCACTGATGCGCAGCTACGACGTCAACGGCTTTTTGGTTGGTGAAGCGTTTATGCGCCAGGACGACCCAGGCGCTGAACTGGCCAGAGTGTTCGGCTAATACAAGGACTGACAATGAGCAATCAATTTCTCGCGATTCGCCCGCGTCGTATGCGTAAAGATGACTTTTCGCGCCGTTTGATGCGCGAAAATGTGCTGACCACTAACGACCTGATTTACCCGGTATTTGTACTCGAAGGTGAAGGTCAGATTGAGTCCGTCAGCTCCATGCCTGGCGTGCAGCGTCAAAGTATCGATGTCTTACTGAAAACCGCCGAAGAGTGCGTCAAGCTTGGGATTCCGGCGCTGGCCTTGTTCCCGGTCGTGCCGCAGCAATATAAAAGCCTGGATGCCAGCGAAGCTTACAACCCTGATGGATTGGTGCCGCGTACGGTGCGAGCTCTCAAAAAAGCCTTTCCTGAGCTGGGTGTGATTACTGACGTAGCGCTAGACCCCTACACGACCCACGGCCAGGATGGCCTGATTGACGATAGCGGCTATGTGCTTAACGACGAAACCGTTGAGGTGTTGGTCAAACAAGCCCTGTGCCACGCCGAAGCCGGTGCCGATGTAGTCGCCCCATCTGACATGATGGATGGCCGTATTGGCGCCATCCGTGATGCACTGGAAGAGCAAGGCTATATTTACACCCGCATCCTGGCCTACTCTGCCAAATATGCCTCTGCGTTTTATGGCCCGTTTCGTGATGCCGTGGGTTCTGCAGGCAACCTGGGCAAAAGCAACAAATACAACTACCAGATGGACCCGGCCAACTCTGACGAAGCGCTGAAAGAAGTCGCGCTGGATTTGGAAGAAGGCGCCGATATGGTGATGGTGAAACCAGGCATGCCGTATCTGGATATTGTACGCCGCGTTAAAGACGAGTTTGGCGTGCCGACGTATGCTTATCATGTGAGTGGTGAATATGCCATGCTCAAGGCCGCCGCACAGAATGGCTGGCTGGATGAGAAAGCCTGTGTGCTGGAGGCGATGCTTGGGTTTAAACGCGCAGGAGCGGATGGTGTGTTGACTTATTATGCGATGGATATTGCTAGGTGGTTGAAATAAACAATTTGCCAACCAAAAAGATTATTTACAAAATCACCTACCCCAATGGGAAGATTTACATTGGCAAAGATCTTACAAATAGCCTGACCTACTTTGGTAGCGTGAATGATGCGCTGGTAAAAAAAGACTTTTCAGAAGAGCAAAGAAAGAATTTTACGATCACTAAAGAAATTCTCTTTGAGTCTGATAGCGCTGAAGAAGTAAACCGAATTGAGGCTAAACTCATTGTGCAATATGGAGCAAATAATCCTGAAAAGGGTTATAACCAGTGGCCAAAACTTTCAGGTTGAGTCTTCGTAGGGTCGGCATGAATGCTCACGCGGTTGGGATTCTTTGTGATGTTTCTTTTCGCTTTTACAGCGAGTTACTTTTCTTTGCTTGCCCAAAGAATAAGTAACCAAAAGAAATGCACCCCAGCTTCCGCTTGTTTCCTGCGTTGCTCGTCAAAATAAGCGGTCACGAAACTCAACCTAGCGGCCTGCACAAAACGCAGGCCACCGCGGGATTCGAGCAGTCGCTCCCTTTGTCCTTATTTTGCCTGCGCTACTCGGCGCGGCAGATGGGGACCCCGAACACCTACTGAGCGCAATGGTTGGTGATTTTAATAAACGAATCTGGTTTTTGAACCGTCCAACTCTCGACGATGTTACTTAGGTGAGAAGAATCCCATTCCATCACGCTGAGTAGCGGAGACGAAGTGGGTGTAGTCGGCCATCGGCTGTTCGAGTTCCGCGGTGGCTTGCGTTTTTTGCAAGCTGCTAGGGCGAGTTTCGATGGACGCCCACTTTGTTGAGCAACGCAAGGGAGCCGAAGGCCGTGATGGCTGGGTGCCCTCTTCTTTGGTTACTTTCTGAGGGGCAAGCATCAGAAAGTGACTCGCCGAGAGGCGAAAAGGGCAGTCAAATAAAACCTAATTCAAAGCAGTTAGCTAAAACCTAATGAGTAACTTTTTTACTTAGGCGCAAACGTAAACGCATCACTGTAAAACTCTTCCTCTGGCAAACCACGTTCCACAAACGTTTGTTTAGCAACATCCACCATGCCCGGTGCGCCACACACATACACTTCAAATCCACTCAAATCCGCATGATCTTCCAACACCGCCTGATGCACCAGTCCCCGACGCCCATCCCAGTTGTCGCCATCATTACCATCTGAAATCACCGGGATATACTGAATATTCGGCATAAACTGTGCCCAGCGCTGGCAGAGGTCGTCCATGTATAAGTCACTCACCTGACGCGCACCGCGGTAGAGGTAAACCGGCCGATTGATTTGATTGAAAACCATGTGCTCTATCATGCCTTTGACTGGCGCAAAGCCCGTGCCGCCAACGACCATGATGATGGGTTTTTCATTTTGTTCGCGTAGAAAGAAACTGCCCAGGGGCGCTTCTATGCGAAGTATGGTTTTTACCGGCATCTCATTAAACACTTGCTCGGTAAAATGACCACCGGCAATTTTGCGGATATGGAGCTCGATAAAGCCTTTTTCGTGCGGGGCGTTAGCGATTGAAAACGCGCGACGGCGGCCGTCTTTGAGCAAAAACTCAATATACTGCCCGGCCATAAAGCTGAGTTGTTCGGTGGCGGGTAACTGCAAATGCAGCACCATGACATCTTCGCCCAGCAGTTCTTTATTTTGTACGCGTACAGGCAAAATGCGTGGCTTGATGCCTTGCACCATGTCGATCTGGCGGCATTCGATGACCAGGTCTTCCAGCGGCCTGGCGCAGCAAAATAATGCCATGCCTGCGGCCAGTTCGGCATCGGTCAAGGCGTTGCCCTGATAGTCGTCATGCATCACTTTGCCAGTCAGCACTTTGCCCTTGCAGGCACCGCAGGCGCCGTTGCGACAGCCATAAGGCAGGTTAATGCCCGCTTCAATCGCGGCTTCTAGCACGGTTTGGCTGGGGCGCACGTCAAAGATGTGGCCGCTGTTTTCAATCAATACATGGTTCATGATGCGTTGTATTCTATCGTTTAATCTTTGCGTGGCAAATGGACAACATTGTCAGCAGGCTTGCTGTCAGCTACTTCGGTAAATTCGCCTTCAATCACTTCGTCGTTGGCGCTGGCGCGGCCATAAGCACTACTTTTGTTGCCGGTGTCGCCCTGGCCTGGCGGTTGGCCGGGGATCAATAGCAATATCACTGCGAGTGCATCGCTAATGACGCCGGGGATGAGTAACAATACACCGGCAAACATATTTCTGGCGGTTGAAAACATGGCGGAGATCGGGTTGCTACCGGCGCCCATTTGCTGGAACATGCGTGCCGCGATCAGGTCTTTTTCACTGCGTATTAATTTGAGGCCGAGGTAGCCGATGGTGATTAAATAGACCAGCACCCACCAGCCATAGCGCTGGCTAAGTTCGATCAGGACGGCTATCTCCAGAAACGGAAAAGCCAGTAGAATAGCAAAGATGATAAAACGCATGTCAGAATCCTGTCTGTGAGTCAGCGCGCATGACGCCAAAAGAGGAAATTATAATCGTGTTTACGCATGTGCCGAACAGGGCATGTGCCGAGCATATCGCGCAGACGCTGGTTACAGAGAAGTTGGCGGCATGTGTCAATATTTCAAGTCCGGTGACCTCTATCTATCGCTGGCAAGGGCACATTGAGCAAGCCGAAGAGATTGGCCTGACCATCAAAACCAGTTGTAAGGCGTATGCCGCATGCGAGACTAAATTAAGGATGCTGCATCCTTATGAACTTCCAGAGATTATAGGCATCCATGTGAACGAGGGCTTGCCAGCATATTTGGCGTGGGTGGCAACAGAGACTTTGGGGCAGGGGTGAAGTGTTGATAACAATCGTAATAAGAAGCTATGTACTGTTGGTAATGCTATTGGTGGCCATGGTGCCAGCACAGGCAGGCTCACAGTTCTCCAAGCTGTTCACTGACGGTGAGTCAGATGATTTTTTGCCAGTGGATCAGGCGTTTAAGGTCGAAGCAGGGCTGGTGGATGCCAGCCATGCGCAACTTAAATTTGTGGTGGCGCCTGGGCACTACTTATATCGTGAGCGCATACAACTGGTATTGCCCGCTGGGGATACTGCAAAAATCACATTGCCTGCCGGCGAAACCAAAAATGACCCTAATTTTGGTGAGCAACAGGTGTTTCACCATGACACCTTAGCCGAGGTCACGTTTGCTGGTGCAGCGCCTGCTAACTTGCAAGTGCGCTATCAGGGCTGCAGTGAAAAAGGCTTGTGTTATCCGCCGCAAATCAAGTCATTGCCATTGTCTGCATCTGCGGTTTCCGCTGCTGGCAGCGCCACCTCTCATGCATTAGTCGCCGCGCCTGTTGAAGAGGAATTTTCTGGCAAGCTGTTGTCTTCTGGCCGCTGGTGGCAAATTGTGGCTGGCTTTTTTGGCGCAGGGTTGTTGCTGGCATTCACGCCTTGTGTGTTCCCCATGATTCCTATTTTGTCCGGCATTATTGTCGGCAAAAATGCGCATGTGTCGCGTGGCAAGGCGTTTACGCTGTCATTGGCCTATACCCTGGGCATGTGTTTGACCTACACGCTGGCCGGGGTTGCGGCAGGTTTGTCAGGGCAATTGTTGAGTAATGCGCTGCAAACGCCCGCGGCATTGATTACTGGCGCGCTGATTTTTGTGGTGCTGTCTTTTTCGATGTTTGGTTTTTATGAGTTGAAATTGCCCACCGCGGTTGAGAATTGCTTTTTTAACTGGAGTAGCCGCTTTAAAGGCGGCCATTTGCTCAGTGACTTTCTCATGGGCGCCATTTCTGCGTTAATTATCAGCCCTTGTGTGGCCGCACCGTTGGCGGGGGCTTTGCTGTATATCAGCCAAACCCATGACGTGACGCTGGGCGCGGTGGCCTTGTTCTCGCTGTCTTTAGGCATGGGCGTGCCGTTGTTATTAATCGGTGCATCCGCCGGCACTCTCCTGCCTAAAGCCGGTGAGTGGATGAACGCCGTGCGCCGCTTGTTTGGGGTGCTGATGCTGGGTGTGGCGATCTGGATCGTCAACCCCTTATTGCCGGTGGCTGCGCAGTTGCTGTTATGGGCGGCACTCTGTATTGTGCCTGCGATTTATTTACGCGCAATTGACCCATTACCTGCGACCGCAGGCACGGTACAGCGCTTATACAAAGGCTTTGCCGTCATTTTGTTGTTATATGGGATCGCCTTGCTGGTCGGTGCCTGGTCGGGCGCTCGCTCGCCGTTGCGGCCGTTGCAAACTTTGGTGGCAGACGAATCTGCGCGCGTGCAACCGTTGGCCTTTGAGCGCGTGCATAGCGTGCAGGCGCTTGAGCAACGTTTAAAGGCGGCTCATGGCCAGCCGGTGATGTTGGATTTTTATGCCGACTGGTGTGTGTCTTGCAAAGAATATGAGCAGTTTGTGTTTAGTGACCCAGCGGTGCGCGCTCAATTACAGGGCGTGCTGCTATTGCAGGCTGATGTGACTGACAACCGTGCCGAAGATGCAGCGCTATTAAAGCAGTTTGCGTTATTTGGGCCACCAGGCATTGTCTTTTTTAATGCGCAAGGCCAGGCGTTGCAGCCAGTCATTAAAGGCTATCAGGATGCCGATCGCTTTGCGCGTACGCTGCGCTTACTTAACCTCAAGGCAGTAGAGGCCTCACCGCATGCGTAATGTTGCCCGCGTCGTCATGACGGTTTTATTGATGGTGGTGCTCGGCAGTGGTTTTCGCTGGCTGTATCTTAACCGCGATCAATTTATGGCGAGCGAGTCAGCGTTGCCAACGGCAGCAGACATTGCACCGTTGTGGGCAACCACGCTGTTCGATCATGGCGGCAAAGCGTACCCATTCGCACAATATAAAGGCAAGCCTGTCATTTTAAACTTCTGGGCCACCTGGTGTGAGCCATGCCGCGAAGAAATGCCTGAAATCTCTGCACTGGCCAGTGCGCATCCTGAGGTCGTCATTTTGGGTTTGGCAATTGATGAGGCTGCTGCGGTGCACGAGTTTATTGCAAGCAGCCCCGTCAGCTACCCGCTGCTGATTGCCGAGAATGAAGGCATGCCGTTGGCTGAGTCATTAGGCAATCATAAAGGCGTATTACCGTATACGGTCGTGATTTCTGCGCAAGGTGAGGTGACGCAGATTTTCTTTGGCCGCGTCAACCGTGAAATGCTGCAAAAAGCACTCAATTTGTAGGCTGTTGGCAACTTTTTTATTGTGCGCGCAGGGGGATAATGCCTGCATATTCGCTACAAAAATACTTCAATTGTCGGCGCAATTAGCGACTTTCAATTTTCTTTAAACTGCGAATTCCTCTGGACAAAATGCAATAACTTCGGCAAACTTCGACGCCATGAAGGTTGTATTTTTCTCTCTGAGAGGCATGTGAAATGGGCACCAAATCTATCCTGGTGATTCACGGACCCAATTTAAATATGCTGGGCAGCCGTGAGCCGCAGCACTATGGCAGTCAAACCCTTGCAGACATCAACCAGCGTTTGCAAGCATTGGCGCGCGCCGATCAGGTGCATCTGGAAGCTTTTCAAAGCAACTCAGAAGCCGACATCATTGAGAAAATACATGCACTTTCGGTGAACCGCGTCGATTATGTCATTATTAATCCGGCGGCATTCACACATACTTCCGTGGCTATTCGTGATGCTCTTTCTGCGGTTAACGTGCCGTTTATTGAAGTGCATTTATCGAATGTGCATGCGCGCGAGTCATTTCGGCATCATTCTTATTTCAGCGATATTGCAACCGCAGTGATTTGCGGATTAGGCGCAGAGGGATACTTCGCCGCATATCGTTACATCCAACAACTCTAATAACATTAAAACATTTACATTCGAGGCTTTTATGGATTTACGCAAACTCAAAAAACTGATTGATCTGGTGGAGGAATCGGGGATTTCCGAACTGGAACTGACCGAGGGTGAGGAAAAAGTACGTATTAGTCGCGCCATGGCGCCCGGCGTTGCGCCGATCACACAATATGTGGCGGCACCTGCGCCTGTCGCTGCGCCAGTAGCCGCCGCGGTGGCTGCGCCTGCCGCTGCACTGGCTGAAGTGCTGGATGGTAAAGTAGTTAAATCACCGATGGTGGGTACTTTTTACCGTGCGTCATCGCCTGATGCCAAATCGTTTGTCGATGTTGGCAGTAGCGTTAGCACAGGGGACACCTTGTGTATTATCGAGGCGATGAAGCTGCTCAATGAAATTGAGAGCGAATATGCCGGTACGATTAAAAAGATTTTTGTTGAAAACGGTCAGCCTGTCGAATACGGCGAACCTTTGTTCCTGATTGGTTAATCGCTATGTTTGAGAAAATCCTGATTGCCAACCGCGGCGAGATCGCTTTGCGCGTGCAACGCGCCTGTCGTGAGTTGGGGATTAAAACGGTTGCGGTGCACTCTGAAGCCGACCGCGATGCAAAATACGTCAAGCTGGCTGATGAGTCGGTGTGTATTGGCCCGGCGCCGTCAGCCAAAAGTTATTTGAATATTCCGGCGGTGATTAGTGCCGCCGAGGTTACTGATGCCCAGGCGATACACCCGGGTTATGGCTTTTTGTCTGAAAACGCTGATTTTGCCGAGCGTGTTGAACAAAGCGGGTTCGTGTTTATTGGCCCGCGTGCTGAAACCATCCGCTTAATGGGTGACAAAGTCTCTGCCAAAGATGCCATGAAAAAAGCTGGCGTGCCTTGCGTGCCTGGCTCTGATGGTGCCTTGAATGACGATGCAGCCGAGACCATGAGAACGGCCAAACGCATTGGCTATCCGGTGATTATTAAGGCCGCCGGCGGTGGTGGTGGTCGCGGCATGCGCGTGGTGCATACCGAGGCCGCGCTGCTCAATGCGGTGAATATGACTAAAGCTGAAGCGCAGAGCGCTTTTGGCAACCCCATGGTTTACATGGAAAAATTTCTGGAAAACCCGCGCCATATTGAGGTCCAGATTCTGGCTGACCAACATGGTAACGCGGTCTACCTGGGTGACCGTGACTGCTCCATGCAGCGTCGCCATCAAAAAATCATTGAAGAAGCGCCTTCTCCATTGCTCACCGAGCGTATACGCGACAAGATTGGCGAGCGTTGTGCCGAAGCTTGCCGCAAAATTAAATACCGTGGTGCAGGCACGTTTGAGTTTTTATACGAAAACGGCGAGTTCTATTTTATTGAAATGAACACGCGCTTGCAGGTTGAGCATACGGTGACTGAGATGATCACTGGCATCGACTTGGTGCAACAGCAAATCTTTATTGCTGCGGGTGAAAAATTGCCGTTCCGTCAGCGTGATATTGTGTTGAATGGCCATGCCATTGAGTGCCGGATTAACGCCGAAGATCCTTATACCTTTGTGCCCTCCCCTGGTTTTATCAACCGCTTTCATATGCCCGGCGGCCCAGGTGTGCGCATGGATACCCATGTCTATGGCGGGTATACCGTGCCACCGCACTATGACTCGATGATTGGTAAGCTGATTACGCATGGTGCCACACGTGAGCAGGCGATTGCCAGAATGCGTGTCGCTTTGTCCGAGATGTATGTCGAAGGCATTAAAACCAACACCGCCCTGCATTCTGACCTAATGGCTGATTTGGCCTTTCAGCAAGGCGGGACCAGCATTCACTATCTGGAGCAGAAGCTGGGTATCAGCTCGAAATAATGTTGCATTGGCTGTTACTTAAAATTCAATCGACCGAGCCGCAGGCCGAGTCTCTTAGCGACGTGCTCATGGCGCATGGTGCCTTGTCAGTGAGCATCGAAGATGCACACGCAGACACGCAGGCCGAACAGGCGATTTTTGGCGAGCCTGGTGATCCGCCACCGGGCATCTGGCAACAAAATATTGTCACCGCCATGCTCGATGCTGATGCTGATGTACAAGCCTTGCTGGCAACCGTGCAGTCTGAGTTGGCGCTGGATGGTTTAAAATATCAACTGGAGCAGATTGAGGAGCAAGACTGGGTGCGTGCCACACAAGCCCAGTTTGACCCGATACGCGTGACGGATCATTTGTGGATTGTGCCTTCCTGGCATGAGGCGCCAAATGCAGAGGCAATTAATATCGTGCTGGATCCAGGCCTGGCATTCGGTACGGGTAGCCATCCGACCACGCATTTATGCCTGAGCTGGCTGGCGCACTTGCCTAAAGCCTTATTGGAGAAAGCGAATGTGCTGGATTACGGCTGTGGCTCGGGTATTTTAGCCATTGCCGCTAAAAAACTCGGTGCGCAAAGTGCGATTGGCGTTGATATTGACGGCCAAGCCGTGATTGCCAGCCGTGATAATGCGGCTAATAATCAGGTGGATGCCATATTTTATGACTCTGCAGACTATCTGCATGAGCCGTTTGATATTGTGGTTGCCAATATTCTTTCCAGTGCGCTGATGGTGTTGGCGCCAGTGATTGCCAAGTCTTGTAAAGGTGGCGGCAAAGTTGCATTATCCGGCATATTGGATAGCCAGCAGGACGTGTTGCTGGCGCATTACGCAGAGTGGTTTGACATGGATGCTCCCATCCAGCAAGATGGATGGGTCTTGCTGACGGGAACCAGAAAATGTCCTTAATTACGGCCTGCCCGGCCTGCCAAACCCAATTCGAAGTCACTGACGAACAATTGCAGGCCTATGCAGGCAAGGTGCGCTGCGGCGAATGTGACCATGTGTTTGATGCACACTCGCATTTGCTAGAGTCGGCTGCTGTGGCCGATGTGAGTCACGTGGCCAGCGATGCTGCTGTCTATTTTAAAGTGAGTGCCGAAGCCGCGCAGACTGAGCATGCGCCCGCCGAGGCGGACTTTTCACTGCGGCCTGATTTAGCGTTGGATGACGGATTTTCTGCAGAACCGCATGCGGATGTGAATGATGCCGCTGACTCGGCGCCTGTGATTCCTGCGTTTTTACGCGATATTTCCCTCGCCGACGAGCGGCCACCGCCGCTTGCAAGCCCAGCCAGTCAGCGCGTGTTTGTCACTTTGTCTGGCGCACTATTGCTAGTGCTTGTGCTGCAATGGACCTATTTCACCCGCACCAGTTTGGCCGCCAATTATCCACACACCAAACCGCTATTGCAGACACTTTGCAAAACACTGCATTGTGAGGTCAGTGTGCCGCACGAGATCGCCCAATTGACCATTGACGACGCTGATATTCAGGAACATAAAGAGCGGCAGGGCGTGCTGATATTTTCTAGCGTGCTGATGAATCACGGTATTGTTGCGCAGGCTTACCCTAACGTCGAGTTAACGCTGACCAATACCGCTGATGAACCGGTGTTGCGTAAAACACTTAAGCCAGCTGAATATTTGCCTGTTACGGTTGATGTGGCTGCCGGGTTGGCGCCACAGCAAGAGCAGGCAGTAAAAACCTTGCTGGGTGTCGATGAAAAACTGGTGACCGGTTTTCGCGTCGCCATTGCCTATTAGCACTTTGCCTTTATGCGCGGCGTGACAGCTGCACTTGCGCGGCACCCACTTCTACCATCACTTTTCCCAGTATCTCAATCGCTGCTGTGCGCACAAAGCTTTTGCGCCAGGCCAGCGCAATGCGTCGGCTAGGCGCAGGTTTGCTAAACGGAATCACGCGAATCAGCGGATTTTGATAGCGTGAGACCGTGGCCATGGCGGGTAATACCGTGATGCCCAGGTTTGACGCCACCATATTGCGGATGGTTTCTAGTGAATTGCCTTGCAGCACCTCGCCTTTGCGGCTTAACTCCGGGCAGGCCTGAGTGACCTGGTTGCTAAAGCAATGGCCGGTGTTCAGTAGCAATACTTTCTCGCCGCTTAATTCATCGGCATCTATGCTTTTGCGGTTTGCCCACGGGTGGCTCACTGGCACCACCACATTAAAGTCTTCATCATAAAGTGGGATGGTTTCAATGCCTGGCACATCAAACGGTAAGGCAATCACGGCGGCATCAATCACCCCATTTTTGAGTTGCTGCTCTAAGGTGGCGGTAATATTTTCCTCTACCTCCAGCGGCATATGCGGCGCGGTTTTTATCAACGGCGGAATAATTTCCGGCAGCAAGTAAGGCCCTACTGAGTGAATCATGCCCAGTTTAAATAGGCCGTTGAGGGGGTCGTTGCCATGCTTTGCCATGTCTTTGATTTTGGCGGCCTGCTCCAGCACGATGTTGGTTTGCGCAATAATCTGCTCGCCGATCTTGGTGGGCGTGACTTCATTGCGATTGCGTTCAAACAACGAAACGCCTAACTCTTCCTCTAGTTTTTTAATGCCTAGACTCAAGGCGGGCTGGGTCACAAAGCACTTTTCAGCGGCGCGGCGAAAATTACGCTCCTGTGCCACGGCTAACACAAACTTCAACTCTATCAGGGTCATGGCAGTGTTCTCATTGAATGCATGTTGAATAGTCTAATTTAATTAATTTTATTAATCAATCATATCAAAACATACAATTATGCAAATTGTATGCCGGTCTTTAGAATGATCTTCATCAACTGCACACACAAGGAGAAGCAATGTTCGCCTGGTTGAGTAATGAACAATCGCTATTTCAGGACGTGTTGGCTGCCTATGCAGCCAGTGCTTAAAACCTGTGTTGCGATCTGATTTTTTCAAATCATTATCGTCACAATCAATAAGTAGTATATTTGCAAAATTGGTTGGCATGACGCACGGATGACTAATTATTAAAAAGGAGTTAAAAATGCAGAATCAACAAAACAGCGGCGGCAAGTGTCCTTTCGCACATGGGGCAATTACCGCCAGTGGTCAATCCAATACCAATTGGTGGCCGAATGCTTTAAATCTGGATATCTTGCATCAGCATGATCGCAAGACTAATCCGTTGGGTGATGCGTTTGATTACCGTGAAGCGGTGGCGACACTGGATGTCGCCGCGGTGAAAAAAGACCTGCATGCCTTAATGACAGAGAGCCAGTCATGGTGGCCAGCAGATTGGGGGCATTACGGTGGCCTGATGATTCGGTTGACCTGGCATGCGGCCGGTACCTACCGTGTGGCAGATGGCCGTGGCGGTGCGGGCACCGGTAACCAGCGTTTTGCGCCGCTCAATAGCTGGCCAGACAACGTTAACCTCGATAAAGCGCGCCGCCTGCTGTGGCCGGTAAAGAAAAAATACGGCAATAAACTGTCGTGGGCAGATTTGATTGCATTGGCAGGCACCATTGCTTATGAGTCCATGGGGCTAAAAACCTTTGGTTTCGCCTTTGGCCGTGAGGATATTTGGCACCCGGAAAAAGATATTTATTGGGGTAACGAAAAAGAGTGGCTGGCCAAAACGGGCAGCGCAGGAACCCGCTATTCTGGGCAGCGCGACCTCGAAAACCCGCTGGCTGCGGTGATGATGGGCTTGATTTACGTGAACCCGGAAGGCGTCGATGGCAACCCTGATCCATTAAAAACGGCGCTGGATATTCGCGAAACCTTTGCCCGTATGGCCATGAATGATGAAGAAACCGTGGCCTTAACTGCAGGTGGCCACACCGTGGGTAAAGCACACGGCAATGGCCAGGCGAGCAATCTGGGGGCGGACCCGGAAAGCGCGGATGTGCATGAGCAAGGCATGGGTTGGAACAACCACACCACACGTGGCGTTGGCCGTGACTCGGTCACCAGCGGCATTGAAGGCGCCTGGACCACACACCCAACGCGTTGGGATAACGGTTATTTTGCCATGCTGTTTAACCATGAATGGGCGCTTAGCAAGAGCCCGGCGGGCGCATGGCAGTGGGAGCCGGTCAGTATCCGTGAAGAAGACAAGCCGGTAGATGTCGAAGACCCGTCCATTCGCTATAACCCGATCATGACTGATGCTGACATGGCCATGATTAAAGATCCGATTTATCGAGAAATCTCTGCGCGATTTCGTGATGACCAAGCCTATTTTTCTGAGGTGTTTGCTCGCGCCTGGTTTAAGTTGACCCATCGCGATATGGGCCCCAAAACGCGTTATGTTGGCCCGGATGTGCCGCCAGAAGACCTGATCTGGCAAGACCCGGTGCCAGCAGGCAATGCCACCCTGAATGAGGCTGATATTGCTGCATTGAAAGCGCAGATTCTGGGTAGTGGCCTGGCGACGGCTGAACTGGTTGCGACGGCCTGGGACAGCGCACGTACTTTCCGCGCATCTGATTATCGCGGCGGTGCCAATGGGGCACGTATTCGCTTGGCGCCGCAAAAAGACTGGCTGGGCAATGAGCCTGCCAGGTTGCAAAAAGTACTCGCAGTGCTGGAGGCGATTCAACAAGCGTTTGGCAAACCTGTGAGCCTGGCCGACCTGATTGTACTCGCGGGTTCGGCAGCCGTTGAGCAAGCCGCGAAAGCCGCCGGTGTAGAGGTGCAAGTGCCCTTTGCCGCAGGTCGTGGCGATGCCAGCGAGGCGCAAACCGATGCCGGGTCTTTTGACGTGCTAGAGCCTTTGCATGATGGCTACCGTAACTGGGTCAAGGCCGACTATGTGCCGACGGCGGAAGAAATGCTGCTGGATCGTACCCAGTTGATGGGGCTCACCGCCCCGGAAATGACGGTGTTAATTGGTGGCTTGCGTGTACTGGACACCAACTATGGCGGCAGCAAGCACGGCGTGTTTACCGATAGGCCAGGCGTGCTTAGTAATGACTTTTTTGTCAACCTGACTGATATGCATTACACCTGGGTGCCAACGGGTAAAAACCTGTATGAAGTGCGTGACCGTAGTACTGGCGCGGTGAAGTGGACGGCCACGCGTGTGGACTTGGTATTTGGCTCTAACTCGATACTGCGTTCTTATGCGGAGGTGTATGCGCAAGACGATGCCAAACAGAAGTTTGTGCAGGATTTTGTGGCCGCTTGGACGAAAGTCATGAATGCGGATCGGTTTGATTTGAAGTAATCGCTGTTTGTTTTAAAGCTAGAGCGCCTTGAGCAATCAAGGCGCTTTTTTATTGATGGATGTTTTTTTAGAGTGAGATACAAAGCGCATTTTTGTATTTCTCTGCTTCGATATTTACAACCTTCATGTGTCATTTCGGCGTTGGTCGGAATTCAGGTATGGTGAGATAGCGATAAAAGGTTGTTCTTTGATTAGTCGTTGTAGGGGGCATTGATGCCCACGCGGATTTTGTGGTTGTTTGTTGTGTTTCTTTTCGCCTTGTTGGCGAGTTACTTTTCTTTGCTTTCCCAACGTAGCGGTATTTTGTGAGTGTTTTTTCGCCTTTTCGGCGACCGTTCTTTCTTATGCTTGTCCATAAGAAAGAAGGCAAAGAACAAGACACCCCAGCTTCCGCTTGTATCCTGCGCTACTCGGCTTGTCGGGCGGCCATCGAAACTCAACCTGGCAGCTCACATAAAGCGTGAGCTGCTGCGGGATTCGGACAGCCGATGGCCGACAACTCCCGTCAACCCTGCGTTGCTCGGCGCGTCAGATGGGGACCCCGAACACCTACTGAGCGCCACCATTCGTGAATTGAATAAAAAGAATTTCTTTTTAACCGTTCCAACTTCCACGCTGTTACTTAAATGAGATAAATCCCATTCCATCACGCTGAGTAGCGGAGACGAAGTGGGGGCCTTCGGCCATCGGCTGTCCGAGTTCCGCGGTGGCTTGCGTTTTGTGCAAGCCGCTAGGGCGAGTTTCGATGGACGCCCACTTTGTTGAGCAACGCAAGGAAGCCGTAGGCCGTGATGGCTGGGTGCCCTCTTCTTTGGTTACTTTCTGAGGGGCAAGCATCAGAAAGTGACTCGCCGAGAGGCGAAAAAGAATCTGCCCAACAAGGAATAATTTTTCGTTGCAATGACGCTCAATAATTTTATCTATCCACTATGCCGAAGAACACTACATTTATGACCAAATCTTTCACGGTATGACTAATCCTGCTAATTTCCCCAACATCCCGCAAGTCCTTTGCAGTGTCTGCTAGAATACAACCATGGATATTTATTTGATGCTGAAGGCCGTGATCATGGGCCTGGTCGAAGGCGCGACCGAGTTTATTCCCGTTAGTAGTACAGGACATCTGATCATCACCGGGGAGTGGCTGGATTTTCTCTCTAAAGATAAACGTGATGTGTTTGAAATTATCATCCAGCTGGGCGCGATTCTGGCCGTGTGTGTGGAATACCGCCAGCGTCTCTGGCATACGGTGCAGCGTATTCAAACCGACACCAACGCGCAACACTTTGTGCGTAACTTGATCATCGCTTTCTTGCCTGCGGCTTTAATCGGCTTAGCATTTCATCATCAAATTAAAGAGCATTTGTTTTCATCATTCACCGTAGGTATTGCGCTGGTGGTTGGCGGTGTACTGATTTTACTGATTGAAAAATTTGCGCCTGAAGGCCAAACGCGCGAGGTTGACCAGATTTCTGCCAAGCAGGCGTTGCAGATTGGGTTTGCGCAGGCACTGGCATTGTTTCCTGGTATGTCACGTTCGGGGGCCACGATATTGGGCGGCATGTGTTTTGGTCTTAATCGTCAAACTGCCACCGAGTTTTCGTTCTTTTTGGCGCTGCCTATTATGTTTGCTGCGACCGGGCTGGATTTGTATCAGGCACATGATTTATTGTCTGTTGATGATGCGCTGGTGTTTTTAATTGGTTTTGTGGTTTCTTTCTTGTCTGCGCTGATGGTGATTCGTGCATTGATCCGCTTTGTGGCCCAGCATTCGTTTGTTGTGTTTGCCTGGTATCGCATTGTGTTTGGTATTTTAGTGTTGTTGTTTTTTGCACATTAATTTGTTTAGGGTGTGAATCATGAATCGTGCACTGTTTAAAAAAATCGCGCTTGTTATCGCTGCTGTGCTGGCAGTGTTGTTGCTATTGGTGGTTTATCTGGCAGTGACTTTTAACCCTAACGATTACAAACCAACCGTGATTCAACTGGTGAAAGACAAAAAACAGCGCACGCTGGATATCAAGGGTGACATCAAACTCAGTTTTTGGCCCAAGATTGGTGCCGATTTGGGCGAAATCACCTTGTCTGAGCATCAGTCTGACAAGCAGTTTGTCGCCATTAAGAGTGCCAAGGTGGCGCTGGCAGTGTTGCCCTTGCTTAAAAAAGAAATCGTGGTGGATACGGTTTACCTGGATGGTGCACAGGTCAATGTGATTCAGCATGCCGATGGCAGCTTTAACTTTGATGATTTGCTAAGCAAGGATGAATCAGAGTCTGAGCAGATTAATTTTGATGTGCAAGGCGTCAAAATCACCAACACACAAGCCAGCTTTAGCAATGAAGGTACTGGTGCTAAATATAGCGTAGACCAGTTTAACCTGACCACCGGCCAGGTGGCGTTGAAAAAGCCGTTTGATGTGGCGACTGACTTTCATCTGACTGCGAATCAACCAGCGGTGGATGCCAAAGCTGCGATTAAAGTGAACATCATGGCCGATCCGGAAGGCAAACATTTTGTGGTTAAGGGCCTGGATGCGCAATTAAAAGGCGCTCTGCTCGATGGTCAAAATGTGACGTTAACAGCGCAAGGCGCGATTGATGTTGATGCTGCAAAAACGGCACTGGATGTGTCTGGCTTGAAACTGGCGATGCAGGGTGATTTTAAAGGTGCGCAGCGTGAGATTAGCCTGCAGGCGCCAGCGCTGGCGGTTAATCCAAACTTGATTAGTAGTGACAAAGTATTGCTTTCGCTCAAGCAAAAAGATGCCAATGGCGATGTGAACCTGGCCGTGGTGTTGGCCGAGCTAAAAGGCAACCAGCAAGCGGTAGAAAGCAAAGGCTTGACGGCCGATGTGAGCGTGAATGCCGGTGCGCGCAAGGTAGAAGGCCACTTTGCTTCACCGGTGAAGGCGAATTTGGCCGATCTCATCTTTGATGTGCCAGCGCTGGCCGGTAAGTTTGATATTAAAGACCCGGCGTTGCCAAATGGCGCCATGCAGGGGCAGTTTAAGTTGGCAGCTAATGCTAATGTGAAGCAAGAGCAGGTTAAAACCACGTTTGATTTAAGTCTGGCCGAAACAAAGCTCAATGGCGATGTCAGTGTGGCTGGTTTCGGCACGCCGCATATTGGCTTTAAGCTGCATGCCGATACCTTGAATTTAAATGCGCTGCTTGGTCATACTGGCGGTAAAAAAGAAGCGACTGCCAGCAGCACTAAAGCGAGTAGCAAGTCAGACAAGCCTGCAGATTTGAGCGCTTTAAAAACCTTGTTTCTTGATGGCAGTATTAATGTTGGCAAAGTTTTATATAGCCCATATACCTTGAGTGGATTGAACGTTGGTATTAAGGCTGATGGCCAGAAGCTTGCCTTGCAAGGGCTGGATGTCAAATTGGACGACACGCGTATTCAAGGCAATGTGGGCGTGAGCCAGTTTAGCAAACCGTTGTATACGTTTGATCTCAATATCGACAAGTTGGATTTGAATCGTTACCTGCCGCAATCTACCGCCAGCGCCAGCGAAAACAAACCTGCCGAAAAAACCGCCAATCAGCCTGAGCAGCCGATAGATTTATCGGCTTTGAAAGCACTCAATGCGCAGGGCAATATCCGTGTGGGCTGGTTGAAATATGGTAAAACCGAAGCCAAAAACCTCAATATTGGTTTGAAAGCACAAGATGGCCTGGCCAGTCTCGACCCGCTCAATGTCGATGTTTATCAGGGCACGGTGCGTGGCGCCGTCAAGCTGGATGCGCGTGCCACGCCCGCAGTGGCGATTCAGCAAAATTTGCAAAATATCGCGGTGGGTCCATTGCTGGTCGATACCATTAATAATGACATGCTGTCAGGCAGCGGTAATGTGAGCCTGAATGTCACAGCGCAAGGTAATACGGTGACAGCGCTAAAAAAGTCACTGGGCGGCTCGGTTGATTTGCGTATGGCCGATGGCGCCGTCAAGGGCTTTGATTTGGCGGGGATAATCCGTGACGCCAAAAGCAAATTGAATGTGCTCAAGGGGCAGTCCAGTGCCGACGCCGATAACAGTAAAAAAACAGATTTTAGTGAGCTAACCGCGATTTTTAATATTAAAAATGGTGTCGCGCACAATGATGACTTAGCCATGAAAGCGCCTGTTTTTCGGTTGACCAAGGGTGAGAGCAAAGGTGATATTGATATCGGCAAAGAGCAAATTAACTATCTGGCTAAGCCAACGCTGGTGAATTCACTCAAGGGCCAGGGTGGTAAAGATGCCGAACAACTTGGCAGTTTAAGTATCCCGGTGAAAGTCACTGGCACGTTTGCAGCACCTAAATTTGGCGTTGATATGGCTGCCATGGGGCAGGCACTGGCGAAATCCGTGGCGCTGGATGCACTCACCGAAAAGCTGGGTGGTAGTAAGGCTGATGCTTTAAAAGGCTTGCTCAATGGTAAGTCATCCAGTGATAGCACGGCCGGCGATGCTGCCAAATCTGAGAGCGGGACGACAACAGAACCAGTCAAACCTGCAGACCAGCTCAAGCAAAAGGCTCTCAAAAAGCTGTTGAATTTTTAGCTGTGAGTGTGTTTGCCGAAAAACTGATTGCTTGGCAGCAGGTGCATGGTCGCCATGACTTGCCGTGGCAACAAACACGAGACCCTTATGCGGTGTGGGTGTCTGAAATCATGCTGCAACAAACGCAGGTTTCGGCGGTGATTGGCTACTATGACCGCTTTATGCAGCGGTTTCCTACTATTGCCAGCCTCGCCGAGGCCGAGCAAGACGAGGTGATGCGTCATTGGAGTGGTTTAGGCTATTACTCCCGCGCACGCAATTTGCATCATGCTGCGCAAACCATCATGCGTGAGCATGGGGGTGTTTTTCCAACAGATTTCGATGTGATCCAAACGCTCAAAGGCATTGGCCGCTCAACGGCTGCTGCAATTAGCGTATTCGCTTTTAATCAACGGCAGACTATTTTAGACGGCAATGTCAAACGCGTACTGGCCAGGCTTTATGCAGTTGATGGTTGGCCAGGGTTGCCTGAGGTTGAAAAAAAACTTTGGCAGCTTGCTGAAACATTGTTACCCGCTCAGGGGCTGCCAGCTTATGTGCAAGGATTAATGGATTTTGGCGCGACCTTGTGCACGCGCAGCAAGCCGCGCTGTGATGGCTGCCCCATGCAAGATCACTGTCAGGCTTATCAGCAGCAGCGCGTGGCGCAATTGCCAGTTGCCAAACCTCGTAAGGCGCTGCCCGAAAAACAGGTCACGATGTTGATGATTTTGGATGCGGGTGAAATTTTGCTGGAAAGACGACCTAATCAGGGCATCTGGGGGGGGTTGTGGAGTTTACCTGAGCTATCCTCAACACAAATTGCCGTCCCACATGTGCAGCATCATTTAGGCTTGGCTACCGAGACGCTGGAAGTGCTGCCAGTGTTGTGGCATACCTTTACCCACTTTAAACTGGAAATCACGCCGCAACCATTGCAACTGACTGGGCGGCGACCTGTATTGCCGCCTCACATGCAGTGGTTGGCTATCCCTGATGCGATTTCGGCAGCGCTGCCAACACCGGTGCGCACCCTTATTAAAGCGCTCAAGCCACCTTACGTTTGAGTTTATAGGTGGGCGAGCCGAAACACGTGGCTCGCCAGTTCGGCCTGGTTATTTTTGAGGTGCTTTAAGAGTGACGGTGCGCTATCAGGTTTTACCAGCGCTTTGGTGTAGATCACCGGCAATTCAAAAATCGCTACCTCCCGCTCAACAATATTCAGGTTTGTGTGCGCTGAGCCTTGAATCACATCCAGCAGCTTGTCGTACACATTATCGGTCACGCGGGTATAAGGAAACAAAATCCAAAAGTCGGTGCCCTCTCTGCCAACCAGGTCTGAGCGCCTAAATGAGCGCTGCAAGTCGTGCGTCAAAGATGACAGTTGCCGCAATGCCTCTGGCGCGCCATAAGCCTCGCCCAAACTGTTGTCATCACCATAAGCAATTCTCACCAAGGCGATATTAAAGTCATCGGAATGTCTGATCAGCACTTGGCAAATCCAGTCTAATGTATCAATAAAACGACTACACAACTGAATGTCAGAAATCATGAGAAGCCTCGGTTAAAATTGAATATAAGGAATACAGGCCACAAAAAGACACTGCAAAACATGACTATGCTAGCAGAAACTTTTAGATAAATTTAGTTTGAACAGCCTCATAAAACCACTCCTTTTCATAACCTTGCAATTCGGCGAACTAGTCAGACTGTTGCAAATCTGCAACAAATCAAACTTGCGCTAAGCAATTTGACGTATTCACTTGCGCCAAAAGCACTGCATTTGCAAGAATTGCTCTGACCTTGTTGGAAATGCTTTAAGTGATTCCGCAGGAGTTCTGAAAGTTGAGCGTTTTGTGCGCTCAATCATTAAAAGCAATATCCTTACACAAGTTGTGAAAACAACATTTTTGGAGATTCGTATGAATACAAAATTGAACGTTGCAGTTGCAGCAGCTCTGTTCGCTGCAGCTACTGGCGCACAAGCTGGCATCACTATCCCAGCTGGCGACTGGACTTTGGACATCGGTGGCGTGGTTAACGCTTACTACACTCACACTAGCTTCAGTGGCGATAACGCTGCTGGTACAGGTCCTCTGGGTCTGGGCCGTGGTGATGCAGACAGCTCTGCTAACATTACTACAGGTTTGTTGCCAAACTACCTGAGCGTTTCAGGTAAAACACGTCAGAACGACTTGGATGTTGGTTTCACAATCAGCATTAACCCAGGCGCTTCTACTACAAACTCAGGTCGTCAAACATCACAACAAGAAAACCGTCAAGCATTCTTGACATTCGGTGATGCTTCTTGGGGTTCTGTTAAACTGGGTAAGGATCTGGGCATTTTCGCTTCAGACGCTATCTTGAATGACATGACACTGTTGGGCGTTGGTTCTGGTGCAGGTTCTTTGGCTGGTAACACAACAACATTGGGCCGTATCGGTACAGGTTTCATCTATGCTGACTGGAAATCTCAAGTTGCTTACACTTCACCAAACTGGAATGGTTTTCAATTCACAGCTGGTGTAACTCAAGCTTGGAATGCAGTTGGTGATGGTAGTGGTACAGCAGGTGCATTAGCAGCTTCTTCAAGCGCATTTAGCTCTACACGCGGTGGTTCTCAGACAGCGTTTGAAGGTAAAACTTCTTACGAGTGGACTGGTGATGTAGCTGGTAAAGTTTGGGCTTCTGCTATCAGCCAAAAAGTTGACAATCTGCAAGCATTCGACGGTGTTGGTACTACAGCAGTGTCTTTGGGTAGCGAGCGTGCGTACGCATGGGATATCGGTACTACAGTTAAAGTTGCTGACTTTGGCCTGACAGGTTACTACTACGACGGTAAAGGTATCGGCCAAACTCTGCAATTGAACGGTGGTTTTGATGCAACTGGTAAGCGTCGTGACTCTAAAGGTGGCTACGTACAAGGTACATACACTATTCCAGGTGTTGGTACTAAATTGGGTGCAAGCTGGGGCCAATCTAAACTGGACGGTAACTCTGCAGACGCATTTGACGAAATCAAAGACGAAATGTGGACAGTTGGTGCTTACCACCCTCTGACTAAGCATTTGAACCTGGTTGCTGAGTACTCTGATGTTAAACGTAAAGTTGACAACGCAGGTGCTGCTTCAGACGAAGCAAAAGCAAAAACCATCTCTCTGGGTGCTATCCTGTTCTTCTAGTTTAATTGCAGTTTAACTGCTTAAATTAAAAGTCAGAAAAAACGGCAACTTCGGTTGCCGTTTTTTTATCTATAAAGAGTTTATTGATAACGGTTAATTAATTATGAATTTGTATCCGGTTACCATCGTTGAGAATTTTTATGAAGATCCTGATGCGATACGCACCTTTGCTTTGAATCAGAAGTACCAATATCGACATCAATTGGGGAATGTTCCGTATGTTTTTCCAGGCGCGCGCACAAAAGATTTGTCGGTGATTAATAAACCTTTATTTGAAAACCTCAGCACTAAAATTATCTCATTGTTTCATAACTCTGAATTTGAGCGTATGCGTTGGGCAATCTCAACTAATTTTCAAAGTGTGAGTGAAGACTACGGCAGAGGGGTGATTCATACCGATGGTAACGCAGTATTTGCTGCTGTGTTGTATTTAAGCCCAGATGCCCCGCTGGACTCAGGGACTTCATTATTCAGGCCGAATAAAAGCTTTGATCAGAGTGCTTATGACAACGCATTGAAACAAAACGATAAACGTTTTGCAGATGGCACGGTAAAGATGGATACGGCTTATCACAGTATGTTTGATGAAATCGTACGTATTAATAATGTCTACAATACGTTGATTTTATATGAGGGTAGACATTTTCATGCGGCCAATCAATTCTTTGGCCAAACATTAAAAGACTCACGTCTGGCGCAAGTCTTTTTTGTCAGCAGTATTGATGCGCAAAAACATAGTTCATTTCCGCTATGGCGCAGTCAACAAGTACATATTTAAGTTAATCATCAATCCCGAGCTCCTGAATCTTACGCGTCAAGGTATTGCGGCCCATCCCTAATTGGTTGGCCGCTTCAATGCGGCGGCCATCGGTGTGTGCAAGGGCGCGCGTGATGAGCGTGCGCTCAAACTCTTTGGTTTTGGCATCCAGAATATTGGTTTCGCCACGGTTGAGCGCGTCCGAGACTTTCTCACATGCCCTTGATTTAATCTAGCTCGTCATTTAGACTTAATTTTTGGCAAAAATTGCCAATATTTTATGTGCTGATTGTAAGGAGTGATTGAATGACGACTATGAATATTTCATTACCTGACCAGTTAAAAAAATTTGTGGATGAGCGGGTTGCCAGCGCTGGTTATAGCACCTCAAGTGAGTATTTGCGTGAGTTAATTCGACGAGATCAAGACAGATTGTATTTGCGAGGCTTACTGTTGCTAGGTGCTGAGTCTGAGCTAACTGGTGAAGCAAATGATGCTTATTTTGATGGTTTGCGAGAATCTGTAGGCATTAAACAGCAAAGATAAAGCAATGAAAAAGCTGCTACGCAGAGCGCTTGCAGATCAGGATGTGGTAACAGCAACTGATTATTATCTGAGTCATGCACCAGAGTATATGCATCATTTTATTGATGCGTTACAGCAAGCTTATAAGCATATTCAATGTTATCCAGAATCTGGTTCTTTACGATATGCGCAGATTCTGGATTTGCCTGGGTTGCGTGTTTGGAAATGTCAGAGTTATCCGTATTTAATTTTTTACCTTGACCAAGAAACACACATCGAAATTTGGCGGGTGTTACACGATAAGCGTGATATACCAGCAACTCTGCTAGGTGATTAGTCGTCTATCCCAAGCTCTCGAATCTTACGCGTTAGCGTATTACGCCCCATGCTAGGGAGCGTATGTTACAGCGTCGGATTTCTGAATCATTGATTCTAGATTTAATAGAAACTGGCGAAATACGTAAAAAAGATGAGGTGCGTTTATGGATTTTTAAATCTTACAATGACAGAAATGATAATTTGTTGTGTGTTGCTGTTGTAGTTGAGGCATATTTAGTGGTTAAAACAGTGATGCATCATTTTGAATTGGAGCAGTGAGATGAGAACTACCTATTACCCAGAAGATGACATTTTGAAAATGGTATTTAATGATCAACCGATTTTGCGTGAAACATCGCAAGATTGGAATGTAAATGTGAGTTATGGTGCAGATGGTAGTATTGTTGAAATGGTCATTTTAGATGCAGTAGCTTCAGGTTTAATTCCATTTCATAGTGGAGACTCACTAAAGGCGTCCTAGTAAGATTACAGCATGGCATGCTTTACATCATTTACAATGAAGCTCAGTCGTTTCAGAATAAACGGCAACTTTTGTTGCCGTTTATTTAAAAGACATTAATCATCTATCCCTAATTCCTGAATCTTACGCGTCAGCGTGTTGCGGCCCATGCCTAATTGATTAGCCGCTTCAATACGGCGGCCATCGGTGTGTGCAAGGGCGCGCGTGATGAGCGTGCGTTCAAACTCTTTGGTTTTGGCATCCAGAATATTGGTTTCGCCACGGTTGAGCGCATCGGTGACTTCTTGCGCTAAGGCTTCTTGCCATGAGCCACCGGTATTATGTTTGCCGGTATCTTCTTTTAGCTCTGGCGGCAGGTCGTTCACATCCACATTTTGGCCAGGCGCCATCACGGTGAGCCAATGACAGACGTTTTCCAGCTGGCGGACGTTACCACTCCAATTTACCGACATCAGGTATTTGACGGCGGCCTGGGAGAGTTGCTTGGGCTCTACACCTAACTGCTGAGCGCTGTGAGCCAAAAAGTGCTTGGTCAGCAGGGGGATGTCTTCTCTGCGCTCGCGCAAGGGTGGCAGGCGCAAGCGAATCACATTTAAGCGGTGAAACAAGTCTTCACGGAACAGACCTTGCTTCACACGTTCTTCGAGGTCCTGGTGCGTCGCTGCGATTACGCGTACGTTGACTTTAATTGGCTGGTGGCCGCCGACGCGGTAAAACTGGCCATCAGATAACACACGTAGTAAGCGTGTTTGTAAGTCTGCAGGCATGTCGCCAATTTCATCCAGGAATAAAGTGCCGTTGTCGGCTTGTTCAAAGCGCCCTCTCCTCGCAGCGGCTGCGCCGGTAAAGGCGCCACGTTCGTGGCCAAACAATTCAGATTCTAATAAATCTTTAGGAATAGCTGCGGTGTTAATGGCAATAAATGGCTTGTCTGCACGCGGGCTATGTCTGTGCAATGCGCTGGCGACCAGCTCTTTGCCACTACCTGACTCGCCATTGATGAGCACTGTTGAATGCGAGCGGCTGAGACGGCCAATCGCACGAAAAACCTCTTGCATGGCAGGTGCCTGACCAATAATTTCTGGTGACGGGCCTGACTCTTCAACGGCTTCTACCGATTGGCGCATGCTTTCTTCAACCGCGCGTTTGATGATCTCAATCGCCTGATCGACATCAAACGGTTTAGCCAGGTACTCAAAAGCGCCGCCCTGAAAAGCGGCTACGGCGCTTTCAAGATCAGAGTAAGCTGTCATGATAATGACGGGGATGTCTGGAAAACGTTGTTTGACCTCTGACAGAAAATCGAGCCCTGAACCGTTAGGCATGCGAATATCGCTGACGATGACTTGCGGTTGCTCGCGGTTTAATGCATTGAGGGCTTCGGCAGGTGACGAGAATGTTTTGAAATCAAAGTCAGTGCGTGCCAGTGCCTTTTCAAACACCCAGCGGATGGATTTGTCGTCGTCTAAGATCCAGATTGGCTTCATAGCTATTTCTCGTAAATTATTATGCTGATGATTTTAATTGCGTACTCTCGATGGGTAGCAATATATGAAAAATGGTTTTACCTGGCTGTGAATCGCAATCTATCATGCCATGGTGTTGTGTAATAAAGGTTTGTGCCAGCGCAAGCCCCAAGCCTGTGCCGCCTTCGCGGCCAGAGACCAGCGGGTAAAAAATACGCTCTTTAATACCTGCCGGAATGCCAGGGCCGTTATCAATAATCTCCAGATGGATACCAACCCGGTAGCGTTTTCTGGCCAGTGTAATTTGCCGCTCGGCCCGGGTGCGAAAGGTAATGCTCGCACTCTCTGTCTGATTTTGCTGCATGGCCTGTGCCGCGTTACGCGCTATGTTGAGCACGGCCTGAATCAACTTTTCGCGGTCACCAATGAGCTCTGGCAGGCTGGTGTCGTAATCTCGAATGACGCGAATATGATTGGGTGACTCCGCCAATAACAAGCTGCGCACGCGCTCTAGTACCTCGTGAATGTTAGTCGGCTCGTATTTAGGCACGCGGTGCGGTGCCAGCAACCTGTCCATCAAGCTGTGCAAGCGATCAGCTTCTTTAATGATGACTTGGGTGTATTCTTTCAGGCTTGGTTGCGGTAGCTCAAACTCAAGCAATTGGGCTGCGCCACGCAAACCGCCTAAGGGGTTACGGATTTCATGGGCCAGGTTGCGTAATAGCTCAGAGTTGGCTTGTTGCTGAATCAGCATGCGCTCTTCACGCGCGATACGTAACTGCTGATCCATCTGTACAAACTCCAGAATCAGCATGTCTTCTGGCGCTTGGTTAAATGTGGTCGAAATCGGTGTCACCGTGCAGGTCACGGCCGTAGTATGGCCACGTTGTGTGGTCAGTATGAACTCATGCTCACGATAAGGGCTTTGCGTTTGAATGGCATTGGTGACTGCCATTTGTAAAATCTCGCAATTCACGAACACATCATGAATATGTACGCCGTGGATTTGGTTGGCGCTGAACGCGAACAGAATCTCTGCGCTCGAGTTGGCATAGGTCACTTCCAGTTGGTTATTGAGCAGAATCACTGCGGTGGCAATGTGCTCTAAACCGCTAAACCCGGTGGGAGATTTTTGAACCATATCCTAAGCTTGTTAAAAAGAGTGAATCACGCCCTGTTTTAAAGCAAAAGCCAAGCCAGTTCTAACTTGGTTGCCAAAAATGGTTTAAAGCATTCCCAAAATGGTGCGTTTAAAGATTGAGTTCTTTGTTGAGTAGTTCAATGTTGCGCTCATGCGCCTGAATTTCAGCTTCGATTAAATGCAGTTTTTCATCATATTTGGCGACGTTTCTAAACGTTTTACCGTTGGCACCTTTATAGACCTCAGGGGTGTTTTGTGCGTCTTCATATAACTGTTTAGCGTTCTCAAGTGCTTGTTTTTCTTGAGATAATTCACTCATTAGCAATTCACGTCGCTTTTGGTCGCGCTGGTTCTGTGTCTGGTTATCCACTTTAGGAAAGTTAGCCGGAGAAGGTGTTTTTGCGCTGGATCTTTTTTCACGCGCAACGGGCGGTGGCTCTGCAGATTTAGGGCCGCTGATCACCAACTCAGACTTGCTATTACCTTCTGGCTTTATGTTGGTGTAGGTAGTCACACCATTGCTGTCGGTATATTTATAAATATCCGCCAGAGCGTTGTTTGAGACCAGTACAAAAGCAACAATGTAAAAAAGTCTTTTCATGGCAATAGTTTAGAGTAGATTGTTGAGGTTATCAACGTGTGTTTGCGGCAAAAGGTTGACGATGCCAAGTGGGCATAAAAAAACAGGGCAGCCTGAGCTGCCCTGTTTTGGTGCGTTCTCTTGCGATTAGCAGGAGTAGTACAAACCAAACTCAACAGGGTGTGGTGTTTGACGCAATTTAGTGACTTCTTCCATTTTCAATGCGATATAAGCATCAATCCAGTCATCTGAGAAAACGCCACCGCGGGTCAAGAACTCGCGGTCTTTGTCCAGATACTCAAGCGCTTGCTCTAATGATGAACACACGGTTGGGATCAATGCATCTTCTTCTGGAGGCAGATGGTACAAGTCTTTAGTGGCTGGTTCACCTGGGTGAATTTTGTTTTGAACGCCATCAAGACCGGCCATCAGCAAGGCGGAGAACGCTAGGTAAGGGTTGGCAATCGGGTCTGGAAAACGCGCTTCAACACGGCGTGCTTTATCTGAGTGCACAAACGGAATACGAATAGCAGCAGAACGGTTTTTGGCAGAGTAAGCCAGTTTTACCGGTGCTTCGTAATGTGGCACCAGGCGCTTGTATGAGTTAGTGCCTGGGTTGGTGATCGCGTTTAATGCGCGTGCATGCTTGATGATACCGCCGATGTAGTACAGGGCGAAATCGCTCAGGCCAGCATAGCCGTTGCCAGCAAACAGGTTTTTGCCATCTTTCCATACAGATTGGTGCACGTGCATACCAGAACCGTTATCGCCAAACATTGGTTTAGGCATAAAGGTGGCTGTTTTGCCGTAAGCATGGGCTGTATTTGTGACAACGTATTTCAGGATTTGCGTCCAGTCAGCACGTTGTACCAATGTTGCAAATTTGGTACCAATTTCACATTGACCGGCAGTTGCCACTTCATGGTGATGCACTTCAACTGGTACGCCCAGCTCTTCCAGGGTAATCACCATGGCAGAACGGATGTCGTGCAATGAATCGACTGGAGGTACTGGGAAGTAGCCACCTTTAACACCTGGACGATGGCCTGTGTTGCCGCCTTCGAATTTTTCACCTGATGACCAAGCGGCTTCTTCGGAGTTAATTTTAACGAAACTACCACCCATGGTGGCATCCCATTGCACGCTGTCAAAAATGAAGAACTCTGGTTCTGGACCAAAGTACGCTGTGTCGCCCAGGCCGCTAGACTTCAAGTAAGCTTCTGCGCGCTTGGCCAGGCTACGTGGGTCACGGTCATAGCCTTTACCATCTGTAGGATCCACAACATCACAGGTGAGGACTAATGTTGGCTCGTCAAAAAATGGGTCAATGAATGCACTGCTTGCATCAGGCATCAGTTGCATGTCAGACGCCTGAATGCCTTTCCAGCCTGCGATAGATGAGCCGTCAAACGCATGGCCTTCAGTAAATTTATCTTCGTCGAAGTGAGACACTGGCACGGTCACGTGCTGCTCTTTACCTCTGGTGTCGGTAAAACGGAAATCAACAAATTTGATGTCGTTTTCCGCAACCAATTTCATTACATTAGCAACAGACATTACATTCTCCTCAATGATCAAGCTCAAACAGTGATTCAAGTTACGCACGTCAAAAAGGGATATGTTGCGGATGTCCCAGAACGTGCGCAAGGTAAAAACGATGGATTATTTGAATTCAGTTGAATGACTGAATCCACTAAAACTCAATGTGTAATATTAGCAGGAAGCATGCCACCCCAAAATAACCATTTTGCATGCTTATGGGGTATCTTACATAAAATTGTAAAATCGACATGCACTTTTAAGGTGCGACGCAACAAATTGTGCACCAATATGATGCATTGTGATTTTGGTCAGCTTTCGCAGGTATACTCGCCCTGTCAATACAGGTGATTAAGAGCGAAGGTGTGATTTGAACAGCGTCGAAAATATTTTAAATTTAGCGCATACGCGCGCCGCACAAACCGGATTGTCTTATGCCGGTGCCGTGACGCCGCAAGAGGCCTATGCGTTGATTAGCCAGGATAGTGATGCGGTACTAGTGGATGTGCGTTCGCGCGCAGAGTTAGAGCTGGTAGGGCGTGTGCCGCAAGCGACAGCGATAGAATGGGCATTTTACCCCGGCATGGTGGCCAATGCCGAATTTGCCGCGCAATTGCAGGCGCAAGTTGATAAATCACGCACGGTGGTTTTTATGTGCCGCACCGGCGGGCGCAGCCACAATGCAGCCTTGTTGGCGCAGCAGTTGGGTTATAGCCATGCTTACAACATGATTGAAGGCTTTGAAGGCGAGGCGAACCAGCTTAAGCAGCGGACGCTGATTAACGGCTGGAAGCATGCTGGATTGCCTTGGACTAACTAACCAATTAGACGAATTGAAGTTTCGCCGCGTATGACCGCAAAAAAATATGCAGTGATTGGTCATCCAATCGAACATAGTAAATCGCCACTGATTCATCAGGCGTTTGCCCAGCAGTTTAATCTATCTATTGTGTATGAAAAGGTGCTGGCGCCGCTGGATGGCTTTATGGCCACGGTTAAGCGCTTGCAGGCTGAAGGATTTCTAGGCGCAAATGTAACGGTGCCGTTTAAATTTGAAGCGTTTGATGCCAGCCAGGCCTTGTCCGCCCGTGCGCAGGCAGCGGGCGCGGTGAACACCTTAAGTTTTCAATCTTCGCAGCTGGTGGGTGACAACACGGATGGTTGCGGCCTGGTCAATGATATTCTCAAGCATCAGCATACCGCGTTGGCCGGGAAAAAAGTTTTATTGCTGGGCGCTGGCGGTGCCGCACAAGGGGTGATGCTGCCTTTGCTCGAGCAACAGCCGTTACAGCTGACGGTTGCCAATCGTAGCCTGGATAAGGCGCAAGCCATGGCGGACAGGTTTGCCGCAGACGCCGAGCGTAGCCGGACAGTATTGCAGGTGCACACATTTGCGGATTTATCTCAAACGTATGATGTGGTGATTAATGCGACATCGGCCGGATTAACCGAGAGTAAGCTCGCTATCCCGGCTGTGGTGTTTAAGCCCGGCATGCTGGCCTATGACATGATGTATGGCCGCGAAACGCCGTTTATGCAGCAGGCGCGCGCCGCAGGGGCGCAAGTGGCAGATGGTTTGGGTATGCTGGTAGAGCAAGCCGCCGAAGCATTTTCTCTCTGGCATGGTGTGCGCCCCGAAACGGCACCAGTCATCCAGTCTTTTCGTCAGTCCTAGATTTTTGCCATGAAACAAGCCATTAAGCTTTTTTTTGGCCTCTTGCTGCTGTGGGTCTGCTTGTATCAGCTGTGGGTGTTATTGCACATTTTGTGGTGGGTAGAGCATAACCCTGAGTCGACCGCTTTTATGGCAGCCCGGCTGGAAGTGATGCAAGAAAGCCACCCCGATGCCAAGCTGCAACAGCAGTGGGTGCCGTATGCGCGTATCAGCAGCCATTTAAAGCGCGCCGTGATTGCCGCCGAAGACAGCAAGTTTGTGGACCACCAGGGGTTTGACTGGGTGGGCATAGAAACCGCGTTTGAAAAAAACCTCAAAAAGGGCAAAATTGTGGCGGGCGGCTCTACCATCAGCCAGCAGTTGGCCAAGAATTTATTTTTATCCGGGCATCGTACGCCATGGCGTAAAGCGCAAGAGGCGGTGATTACGTTTATGCTGGAAAAACTACTCAGCAAGCGCCGTATTTTGGAAATTTATCTCAATGTAATCGAATGGGGCGATGGTGTGTTTGGCGCCGAAGCCGCTGCCCGCCATTACTTTCATGGCAATGCCAGGTCACTAGGGCCTGCGCAGGCGGCCAGGCTGGCGGCCATGATTCCTAATCCACGCTTTTATGATGTGCATCGCAGTACGCGCTATTTGAATCGCCACGCGGCCACCATACAGGCGCGCATGCGATTAGTGAAAATACCCTGATTTTAAGGGCTTGTTTCGGTGATTAAACTCACACGCCGCCACATACAATGTTTTATATAAATATATGTATGTGGTTTGAACACATCCGTATTCGATGCACCATTGAGTAAAGGTGCATCAGGGGGCCGGTTGCATGTTGACCTTAACCCTTGACAGCGAGATGTTCTAATAAGGGTATGAGGTAACGGCCAGTATAGCTGGCCGTATTTTTTGCCAGTTCCTCAGGTGCGCCCACGCCAACCACCAAGCCGCCACCATCGCCACCTTCTGGCCCCATGTCTATCAGCCAGTCAGCCGTTTTAATCACATCCAGATTGTGCTCGATAATCACCACGGTGTTACCCGAGTCGCGCAGTCTATGAATCACATCCAGCAATAATTGAATATCGGCAAAATGCAAACCAGTGGTCGGTTCATCCAGAATATACAGCGTGCGCCCGGTATCACGTTTACTGAGCTCCAGTGACAGTTTGACGCGTTGCGCCTCACCGCCAGAGAGCGTGGTCGCGGATTGGCCCAGGGTAATGTAACCCAAGCCCACGTCTAGCAACGTTTTCAGTTTACGTTCAATGACCGGCTGTGCATTAAAGAACTGGTGCGCTTGTTCTACCGTCATGGCCAGCACTTGGTGGATGTTTTTGCCTTTAAACTGAATTTCCAGTGTTTCGCGGTTATAGCGTTGGCCTTTGCACACATCGCAAGGCACATACACATCTGGTAAAAAGTGCATTTCTACACGCAGCACGCCATCGCCCTGGCAGGCTTCGCAGCGGCCACCTTTAACGTTGAACGAGTAACGGCCCGGGCCATAGCCACGGGCACGGCTTTCGGGCACGCTGGCGAATAAATCGCGTATCGGCGTGAACAAGCCAGTGTAAGTCGCTGGGTTAGACCGCGGTGTGCGGCCAATCGGGCTCTGGTCTACATCGACCACCTTATCAAAAAACTCCAGGCCGTCGATGCTCTCGTGTGGCGCGGCCTCAGTTGTGCTGCCATATAAATGCGTCGCCACCACGCGGTAAAGCGTATCGTTAATCAGCGTGGATTTGCCGCTGCCAGACACGCCAGTCACGCAAGTGAGCAGGCCAACCGGGATCTCGATGCTGACATTTTTCAGGTTGTTGCCAGTAGCATTGTTGAGTTTGACCCAGCGTGCCGGATCAGGGCGCGTACGCGGCAGCTTAAAGGTGATCTGTTTTTTGCCGCTGATATATTGCCCGGTCAGTGAGTTTGGGTCCGCTTCAATTTCGGCCGGTGTGCCGAAAGAAACCACATTACCGCCATGCTCGCCAGCGCCGGGGCCGATGTCGACCACAAAGTCAGCCAGCTGGATCGCATCCTGGTCGTGCTCGACCACAATCACGCTGTTACCAATGTCGCGCAGGCGTTTCAGGGTTTCTAGCAAACGGTCGTTGTCGCGCTGGTGCAAGCCAATCGAAGGTTCGTCCAATACATACATCACACCAGTGAGGCCGCTACCAATTTGTGAGGCCAGGCGGATACGCTGCGCTTCGCCGCCAGACAAGGTTTCGGCCGAGCGTGACAGGGACAAATACTCCAGGCCGACGTTGGTTAAAAACTTGAGGCGATTTTCAATCTCTTTGACGATTTTGTCGGCAATAGCCAGCTTTTGGCCGCTCAGTTGCAGCGTTTCAAAGAAGTTTAGCGCCTGTTTTAGCGGCACTTCGCAAATCTGGTGGATGTTTCTGTCGCCCACTTTGACGTGGCGCGCTTCTTTACGCAACCGCGTGCCCGCACACTCAGGGCAGCTAGTCGCATTGATATATTTAGCCAGTTCGTCGCGTACGGCGGTGGAGTCACTCTCACGGTAGCGACGTTGCAGGTTGTTGATAATGCCTTCAAACGTATGCGATTTACTGAAAAACGTGCCGCGTTCGTTGAGGTATTTAAACGTGATTTGTTCGCGACCAGAGCCAAACAGCAAAATTTGCTGGGTGTCTTCCGGCAGGTTTTCAAAGGGTGACTCGAGGTCAAAACTATAATGCTGGCTCAGGCTGGCCAACATCTGAAAATAAAACTGGTTGCGTTTGTCCCAGCCTTTAATTGCGCCGCTTGCCAGTGATAAATGCGGAAAAGCCACCACGCGTTTGGGGTCAAAAAACGTGACCTGGCCCAGGCCATCACATTTAGGGCATGCACCCATTGGGTTATTAAAGCTGAATAAGCGCGGCTCTAGCTCAACCAGTGAGTAATCACACACCGGGCAAGAAAACTTGGCCGAAAACAAATGCTCTTTGTCGGTGTCCATCTCCAGCGCAATCGCTTTGCCGTCGGCCAGGCGCAGTGCTGTTTCAAAGGATTCGGCAATGCGCTGCTTAATGTCTTCGCGCACTTTGAGGCGGTCAACCACTACATCGACACTGTGTTTGGTGGTTTTGGCCAATGGCGGCAGGCTGTCCATTTCATAGATCTTGCCGTCAATACGCAAACGCACAAAGCCTTGTGCTTTGAGGGTGTCGAATAAGTCGAGTTGTTCGCCTTTGCGGTTAGACACCACCGGCGCCAGAATCATCAGTTTGGTGTCTTCTGGCAGCTTGAGGATGCTGTCGACCATTTGGCTGACCGTTTGCGCTTCAAGTTTGATGCCATGCTCCGGGCACTCAGGGTCACCGGCGCGCGCATACAACAAACGCAAATAGTCGTGAATTTCGGTCACGGTGCCCACGGTAGAGCGCGGGTTGTGTGAGGTGGATTTTTGTTCGATAGAAATGGCGGGCGACAAGCCTTCAATCAGGTCGACGTCGGGTTTGTCCATGCGGGCCAAAAACTGGCGGGCATAGGCCGATAAGCTTTCAACATAGCGGCGCTGTCCTTCGGCATAGAGCGTATCAAAGGCCAATGAAGATTTTCCGGAGCCGGAGAGGCCAGTCACCACCACCAGCTGGTTGCGTGGAATATCCAGATTAATGTTCTTCAGATTATGGGTGCGCGCCCCGCGAATTTTGATAAATTCCATGATACTTTCACGAACAGACAGCCAACCTGATAATATACGCAATTATTCAAAATTAAGCCAAGTTTTCTTACAGATTCATGCAGTTCTCCGAAAAAATGACCCAGATAGAAACACGCGCCACGGCAGCATTGGCGTCTATCTACGGGCTGCGTATGTTGGGCATGTTTTTAATCCTGCCTATTTTTGCGATTTATGCTGAAACCCTGCAGGGCGGCGGTAACCATGCACTGATAGGCCTGGCATTGGGTGCCTACGGCTTTATGCAGGTGATTTTTCAGTTGCCGTTTGGCATGGCGTCTGACCGTTTTGGCCGCAAAAAGCTGATTTATCTCGGCTTGATCATGTTTGCCGTGGGTAGTGTGTTTGCCGCCACTGCACAAGATATTTACATGGTGATTATTGGCCGCGCGATTCAGGGCGCTGGGGCTATTTCTGCGGTAGTGACGGCGCTGGTAGCAGACTCCACACGTGAAGAGCACCGTACGCAAGCCATGGCCATGATAGGCGCGACCATAGGCGTGACCTTTGCCGTGTCATTAGTGGCCGGGCCGATTCTTAATCAGTGGATAGGCGTCTCGGGTATTTTCTGGCTGACGGCCGTGCTGTCAATTTTGGCGATTGCCGTGGTGAAGTTTGCTGTGCCAGAGCCATTGCATGCCCATTTTCACTCCGATGCGCAGGCCGCGCCGGCCAAAATACGTGAGGTGTTGCGCGATAAGCAATTGCTGCGTTTAAACTTTGGCACTTTTTGTCTGCATGGCGCACAAATGGCCATGTTTATGGTGGTGCCATTTGCCATTAAACATAGCACCGGCATGAATGAAAATGCACACTGGAAGATTTACCTGCCGGTATTGGTGCTGTCATTTATTCTCATGGTGCCCGCGATTATTTACGCTGAGAAAAAGGCCAAATTAAAGCCGGTGTTTATCACCGCAGTTGGCCTGATGTTGCTAACGCAAATTGCCTTTATGTTCAGTCTGAACAGCTTGTGGGGCATCGTCGCCACATTGTTTTCTTACTTTGTCGCGTTTAATGTGCTCGAGGCCTCTTTACCGTCGCTCATCTCAAAAATGGCGCCTGCCGCCGCCAAAGGCACGGCGATGGGTATCCACAATACGGCACAATCGTTCGGCATGTTTTTGGGCGCCGCGCTGGGTGGCTGGTTATCACATACTTATGGTAGCGCCACCGTGTTTGTGTTTTGCGCCGTCTTGATGGTGATCTGGTTTGGCCTGGCACTAGGCATGCAAGCACCCCCTAGTGTCAAAACAAAAATGTTCCATATACAAGGGTATAATGACGAGCAAGCCGCCAAGCTGGTGCAAGACGTTCGCGCCATGGAAGGCGTGTATGAAGTCGTCGCCATTCCTTCTGAAACCATGCTCATGGTCAAGTTGGAAAATCAGCGCAGCAAAGCATTTCAGGCGGCATTGTCGCAAGCAATTATGAATCGAATAGGGGAGTAGTGACACCATGGCATCAGTCAACAAAGTGATTTTGATGGGCAATCTGGGGCGTGACCCGGAAGTGCGCTATATGCCAAACGGTGAGGCCGTGGCTAACTTCAGTATTGCCACCACCGAAAACTGGAAAGACAAATCCGGCGCGCGCCAGGAAAAAACCGAATGGCACAACATTGTCATGTACCGCCGTTTAGCCGAAATCGCCGGTGAATACCTGAAAAAAGGCCGTCCAGTGTATATCGAAGGCCGTTTGCAAACCCGCAAATGGGAAAAAGACGGTGTAACCCGTTATAGCACAGAAATCGTGGCTGACCAGATGCAAATGCTGGGCACCGGCCGCGAAGGTGGCAGCACTGCGTTTGAGGGCGGCGACATGGAGCAAGGCGGCGGTGGCATGGATGATTACAACCAGGCCCCGGCGCGTCAGCAACCAGCCATGGGTGGCGGTAATAATGCGGGCGGTGGCAACCGTAATGCCTTCCAGCCAGCACCAGCGAGCAAGCCCGCAGGCAATTTTGACGATTTTGATGACGATATTCCGTTTTGACAGTTACCAAATCAGCAATTGTAGATTTAGATTTAATAAAGCCCTGTTTTTACAGGGCTTTTTATTTTCCGTGGCAAAAGCGTAGTGATTTTTTAACCTGCTATCAAGGCTCTTGCTTATTTAACGACTATCTAGATTTTAGGGCAGTTATTCTATCTTACGGCTTATCATGGCGTGTGATCCTGCCTCAAGGTTCTCAAGAATGAATGAATGTTGACATTCTCTTTTTGGGAACTTATAATTGAATTTACCATGGGAACATTAAAAATCCTCTATGCAATTGTTAGGTCTTTTGAAATTAGATGCTTATATAAAAGCACACTCCGATGCTCGCGGAGCATTGAATGCATGGCGGGCTGAGGTTGAGAAGGCTTTGTGGAGCAACCCTCAAGATATTAAGAATGCATACTCAAGTGCAAGTTTCCTTGCTAAGAACAAGGTGATTTTTAATATCAAAGGTAATAAACATAGACTTGTCGTGAAGGTCAGGTATCAAAGTGGGACGGTGTTGATTGAATGGATTGGAACCCACGCTGACTACAGTAAACAAAGTTTTTGATTTTTAATACCGTGTTGCATTCGATAAGGAGATTTAAATGAATCAAGAGGTGCGAGTAATTAAAACGCAGCGTGACTATGACGCAGCTCTTGCACGCCTATCAGTTCTTATGGACGAAGAGTTTGCTCAAGATTCAAAAAAAGGCGCTGAGTTAGAGCTATTAGCATTGGTGATTGAATCTTATGAGAGAAGCCAAATAGATCCAATTAAAGTAGATCCGATCGAAGCTATACTTTTTCGCATGGATCAAATGAATCTTGAGAGAAAAGATCTAGTACCTTATTTGGGCTCTTTGCCCAAAGTTTCCGAAGTGTTATCAGGTAAGCGCGCGCTCAGTCTCTCAATGATTCGTAATTTATATAAAGGTTTGGGCATTCCTGCAGAAGTTTTGATTTCGGGGAATGAAGACTTTGATATGGAGGCCGAGCCTCAATATGAATACTCTAAATTTCCATTGCAGGAAATGCATGAGCGAGGGTATTTCAGTGGGTTCAGAGGAGATGTCAAACGAGTTAAAGAGTATGCTGAGGAGCTCATAAGCAAGTTCATGTCGGAAATGAAAAGCTGCTCAATTAACCCAGCGTTATTGCGCGCTCCCTTGCATCAAAATCAATCAAGATTGATGGATGATTATGCATTATTGATTTGGCGAATGGCTGTGATTAAAAAAGCTAGAAAAAAACAACTCTCCACTGCTTATGTACAAGGATCTATTACTTCTGAATGGTTAAGAGATTTAACTAAACTATCTAGATTTGAACAAGGTCCCCGTTTGGCTCAAGAGTTTTTAGCTGATGTAGGAATTGCTTTAATCATAGAGCCCCATTTTAAGAAGACTTATCTTGATGGTGCCGCAATGCTGGATGGCGATATGCCTATTATTGCTCTCACTCTTCGTCATGATCGACTAGATAATTTTTGGTTTGCTCTACTTCATGAAACGATCCATGTGCAGAAACATCTCAAAAAAGGCTCAGAGAATGATTTCATTCCGGATAATTTGGAAGATAAAACACGAACAAGTCAGATAGAAAAAGAAGCCGATGACGGAGCAACTGAGGCATTTATCCCCAAGGAAGAATGGGATAATTCAGATGCTAAATATTCACCTACATATGAGAATGTGATTGAGTTGGCAAATAAATTAAGAATTCACCCAGCCATTGTTGCCGGAAGAGCACGTCATGAAACGGGTAATTGGCGCATCTTAGGAAATTTATTAGGAAAAGGGGCTGTTTGTAAGAATTTTGAAGATCAACTTGGAGCAATCAACTTGCACACAAGTTAACAAGAATTTGAGTTAACTATTGAGGTTAATTCAAATAGGAGGGGATCGCTGAGGTAGCGTCAACTACCTCAGCGAAAAACGATCTCCGAGGAAATCGCTGGTGTATCAGCCGTGAGTTTCTCAGTTTCCATGCCATTCGTCAAGAATGGCTGTATTCAAGGAGGTCGGCCCCGTTTTAGAAAACGCTCATTTTTACAAGGAGTTACATATGAGCAAATCACTAAAGCCGGGGACTCTAGCGCCTCAATCAGGTCAGTACCTGAACCCTAAAACCGGAACAGAAGTAACAGGAGTGCATGGAAAACCCTTGCCTCCGACACCTCGCCCCGGTCAAGGATATGTTCTCGTAGATCCGACCAAACACAAGCGCTAAATAACCTAGAGCGGTGTTCCTCTTTTGTAGCGGAGCACCTAAACGACCTTATTGAAGGAGATTCATCATGTCTGAACAAGACAAAAAACCGCACGACCCAAATAGACCATTTCATATCATCATCAATGCACGACAACATGAGGTGTATGGGCCAACCATCACCTACCATCAAGTGGTTAACCTTGCATTCCCAAATACTGCAAATGACATTTTGTACTCAGTGCATTATGTCGCACCAAAGCAGCCTGATGGGACCTTAGCAGAAGGCCAACATGTTCAACTTGAATACGGGATGAAATTCGATGTCACTGCAACCAACCGCTCTTAAAGAAGATGTACAAAGACTGGTTGATGAAGGTTACGAGGCCAGTATCTATAATCAGCATCTGATGGTTGAGTCCGTACCTTACGTGACTCCAACCGGGGTGCTGGCATATGGGACTCTAGTCTGTGATTACTCAGACGAAAGTCGGCCTCGTGATCATACTGTTTGGTTCAAGGGGGAGACCCCTTGTAATCATCAGGGGCAGCCTTTGATTCAAGTGATTAACAATTCAAATGCTCAAATTCTGTTTGACCAGTTTGCCGTTAATCATTACTTTTCAAACAAGCCATCAAATCAGCCAGATTTTCCAAGTAATTATCATGTGAAAATGACCCACTACATTGATCTGCTTGGAGCGCAGGCAAGGGTTATTGATCCTGATGCAGATGCCCGTACTGGAAGAGTCGTTGAGTCACGAGATGCCGACTCAGTCTTTAAGTATGGTGATACAGCGTCCGCTAGGGCTGGAATCATGGCTATTTCCCAGAAGCTGAAATTATCTCGTATTGCGATTGTGGGCTTAGGCGGGACAGGTGGCTACATACTGGATCAGCTCGCCAAGACTTCTGTCAAAGAGATACATTTATTTGATGGGGATGACTTGAAACGACACAATGCTTTTCGTGCTCCAGGTGCTATTTCGATTGAGCAGTTGCAACAGTGCCCTAAAAAAGTGGACTATTTTGCGGGCCTGTACGGTGCCTTACGAAACGGTATTGTGAGTCATACATACTATCTTGATGAGTCAAATATTCATGAGTTGGTGGATTTTGATTTTGTATTTGTGTCGGTGGATGATGGTATCTCACGTGGGCTTATCTGCAATCATTTGAAGACCTCAGGCATTCCGTTTATCGATGTGGGTATGGGTCTTAAGAAAGATAGTGGAATGATGGTAATTTCTGGACAGTGTCGTGCAACGCTTTGCTCGCCTGCCAAGAATGAACATATGGACACCTATCTGGATACCCACGACAACCGTGAAGATGCCCTGTATGCAAGTAATATTCAGGTGGCGGATATGAATGCATTGAATGCCATGATGGCTGTATTGTTGTATAAGCAATACTTTGGCTTTTATGCAAACACAGAGCATTCACATAATCTGAGTTTTGCAATTGGTTTTCAGTCTCTTGTCAGATCGGAAGTCATAGCGGAGCCAGTGCTGTGAAACAGTTGAGTATAGAGCCAAAGTTTGTTGAGTTGATTCCAACGCAATTAGACGATGGTATTTTGTACATTAGCCAGAAATATCAAACTGCCATACATAAATGCTGCTGTGGCTGTGGACAAGAGGTGGTCACGCCTCTTTCATCTGCTCAGTGGCGGGTTCAGGTTGCTAAGGGTAAAGTTTCGCTTTTACCGTCCATAGGCAATTGGAACTCAGCATGTAAGTCGCACTACTGGATTAAACAAAACAGAATTGACTGGTCATATGCTTTCAGTGACCATGAGATTCGGCAAGTGAAAGCCAGAGATAGACGTGATTTACAGGAAATGACTCAATATGAGAATCTGCAAAAAGACTTGATAAAAACACATAGCAATAATCGGGAAAATAAGACATTGAGTAAAACTCTTTCAATCTTGCAACGGTTCTGGAATTGGCTTGTTAGTTAAATCAAAGGGCATCAATGCAAGATGTCTTTTTTGATGATGCATGACTTGATATGCAAATAAATCGCAAGTAGTTTGGAATGTTATTTACAGTGAGGCGCGCCGCAGACTTCGATTGGACTACCCACGGTTTACTAGACACCGAGGGTAGTCCAAATTGCGGCATAAAGGTGTCTAGTAAATTAGTGGCGATTCACAGCGACTCAACGATAAACGCTGGTTGGGGTGCTTCAGTCAAAAACTCACATAGTTTTAGGCAAGAATTTAATAAATTTAAGACTTGATTCGACATTTAAATTAATACATTCTTGTGCTATCCATAAATTCATTTATTTAAATGAATAATGCGTATTTTCATGTCAGTCACTCGTTGTAATGCGCTTTTTTAGGAAGGACCCCCACTCATGGCAACCCTCAATATCAATGGTAGCACCCACCAGGTAGATGCCCCGGATGATATGCCCCTGCTGTGGGCGATCAGAGATATTATCGGCCTGACAGGCACCAAGTTTGGCTGTGGAATTGCGCAATGCGGCGCATGCACTATTCATGTGGATGGTCAGGCGACCCGTTCTTGTGTCTTACCGATTTCGGCCGTGAGTGGTAAAAAAATTACGACCATAGAGGCGGTTGGCGAAACCGCAGCCGGTCAGTCAATTCAAAAAGCCTGGTTAGACCAGGAGGTAATGCAGTGTGGTTATTGTCAGTCAGGTCAGATCATGTCAGCCTGTGCTTTGCTTGGCCAACACCCTCAGCCGAATGATGCGCAAATCGATGCTGCCATGTCAGGCAATATTTGCCGCTGTGGCACTTATCCACGCATACGTGCGGCGATCAAGTTAGCTGCCAAGGAAGGGGTCTGATCATGTCACAAGGTCTTATTCAAGCGTTAGCCGATCAATACACGGTGGCTAATCCTCCTCGACGTCACTTTCTTAAAATGGCCGCGTCAGTGAGTGCAACCGCGGCTGGCGGCATGGTGTTAAGTATCAGCTTACCGGCGTTGAGTCAAAGCAAGCAAACCCAGGCCTATAGTGAGTTAGGCAGCGGCAAGGACGTGCTGGCGCCTAATGGATTTATCAAGATTGATAAGACAGGTGAGGTCACCATGATTATGCCCAAGGTTGAAATGGGCCAGGGTGTGTATACCTCTATTCCTATGCTGTTGGCAGAAGAGCTGGAGGTGGATCTGCACACGGTGAAGCTGGAGCATGCCCCGCCCAATGAGAAACTTTATGCGGATGCGCTGCTGGGCGCGCAGGTGACTGGCGGATCAACTTCCATCCGTGCACTGTGGGAGCCGATGCGTCAGGCGGGTGCCGTGTGTCGATCATTGCTTGTGACTGCCGCTGCACAGAAATGGAAAGTGGCTGCAGCGAGCTGTTATGCAAAGTCGGGGGTGGTTTACCACGAGGCATCAGGGCGAACACTGAGCTACGGTGCGCTAGTCGCTGCTGCCAGTCAATTGCCAGTGCCTAAGAGCGTCGTGCTCAAAGACCCTAAAGACTTTAAACTGATTGGGACCTCTGCCAAGCGCTTGGATACCCCTGACAAAGCAAATGGGCAGGCAAAATTTGGCATTGATGCGCGTCCGGACAATGTGAAGTTCGCGGTGATTGCCACCTGCCCTGTATTTGGTGGCAAGCTCGCCAGTGTGGATGAGAGCCGCGCCCTGACAATGCCGGGCGTGCTGCAAGTCGTCAAGGTGGATAATGCGGTTGCGGTGATTGGCACGAATACCTGGGCCGCCAAACGTGGCCTGGGCGCGTTAGAGATCACATGGGATGAAGGCAAAAGCGCTGCGGTCAACACCCGTGATTTGATTCAAGACTTACGTGAGGCCGCCAAAAAACCGGGTGCTGTGGCTAAAAAAACAGGCAATGCCGCCAGTGCCTATAAAAAAGCTGATAAAACGCTCAGTGTCGAGTATGAGCAACCATTTTTGGCACATGCCACGATGGAACCCATGAACTGCACGGTAGAAGTCAGCGCTTCTGGCTGCGATATTTGGGTGGGGACGCAAATCCCTACCTTTGCGCAGGGCATGGCAGCCAAAATACTCAACATGCCGGTTGAAAAAGTCAGGTTACATAACTTCCTGATTGGCGGTGGTTTTGGCAGACGGCTAGAGTTTGATGGCGTTGTGCAGGCGGTGAAAGTGGCCAAGCAAGTGAAGGGGCCAGTCAAGGTGATCTGGACCCGGGAAGAAGATATCCAGCATGATATGTTCCGCCCTTATTACTTTGATCGCATCTCTGCCGGGCTGGATGCCCACGGAAAACCGGTGGCATGGTCACACCGTATTGTCGGCTCGTCCATCATGGCGCGCTTTGCGCCACCATTAGTCAAAAACGGTGTAGACCCGGATGCAGTAGAAGTCTCGGCGGAACTGCCGTATGCCTTACCGAATGTGTATGTCGATTACGTACGGGTAGAGCCGCGGGATGTGCCCACCGCATTTTGGCGCGGCGTTGGCCCGACGCGTGGTACGTTTGTGGTGGAGAGTTTTATTGATGAACTGGCGCACTTGGCTCACATTGATCCAGTGAAATACCGCCTGGATTTGCTTGGTCAAAGCCCTAGGCTGAAAAATGCTTTGCAAACGGCGGTGAGCAAGAGTGACTGGGGTAAGCCACTCGCAAAAGGGCAGGGCCGTGGTGTGTCTGTGATGCATGCGTTTGGCACTTTCTTGGCGATGGTGGTTGATGTCACAGTGAATGAGCAGGGTGAGGTGAAAGTTAACCGCGTGGTCTCTGCGGTGGATTGCGGCATGACGGTGAATCCGGATACCGTGATTGCGCAAATTCAAGGTGGCGTCATTTTTGGCCTGACCGCTGTTTTATTCAACGAAATTACGATTGAACATGGCCGGGTACAGCAAACTAACTTTAATGATTACCGCATGCTACGCATGAATGAATCACCGGCGATTGACGTGCACCTGATTAAAAGTGCTGAGGCGCCAGGCGGTATTGGTGAGCCTGGTACCGCCGCCATTGGCGCTGCGTTAACCAATGCCGTGTTCTCGGCCACGGGCAAACGCATTCGCAAACTGCCGATTGGTCAACAACTGAAAGCATAAGGAGCCGCAATGAATTTGGCATCAGGGTTGATGAAATTAGGTCTTGCAGCCGTCATCTTTACTTACTCTTCGAGCGTGTTTGCCGTCAATCCGGCAGAGGTCAAAAAAGGCGAGTACTTGGCACGCGTCGGGGATTGTATCTCCTGTCACACCGCACCGCATGGTAAACCCTACGCGGGTGGCCTGCCCATGCTGACGCCAGTGGGCGCTATTTATACAACCAATATCACGCCTGATGCCGAAACAGGCATCGGTCGATACACCGAATCCGATTTTGCTCACGCCCTGCGGCGCGGGGTGGCCAAAGATGGCCATCATCTTTACCCGGCCATGCCATATCCCTCTTATGCCAAAGTCAGTGATGCTGACATTCACTCTCTTTATGTGTACTTTATGCATGGCGTTAAACCAGTTCGCCAATCAAACAAGGCGAGCGAGATTCCCTGGCCCTTAAATTACAGGTTTCCTTTGGCCGTCTGGAATCGCATTTTTCTGGATAAGCAGACTTATCAGGCAGATGCCTCAAAAGAGGCCAGCTGGAATCGTGGCGCTTACTTGGTACAAGGGCTGGGGCATTGTGGCGCTTGCCACACACCGCGTGGTCTGGCGTTTCAAGAAAAAGGGCTGACCCATGCCTCGGATCACTTTTTAAGTGGCGAAACCCTCGAAGGATGGTCGGCCACCAACTTACGTGGCGATCACAATACCGGTCTTGGCCGCTGGTCTGAGGCAGATATTCTGGTCTATCTCAAATCTGGGGCGAATCAGCATAGTTCGGCGTTTGGGACCATGACCACCGTCATTAACAACAGCACAGAAGGCATGACAACCGAGGATTTAAGCGGGATTGCGACGTATTTGAAAACAATCAAAGGGACCAATGATCAGCATCAAAAACCTTATCAATACGATCCGAACGCGACCCTGGCTCAATTTAAAACACTGACAAATTATCCAGGCGCCAGGCTGTATCAACAATATTGCGTGGCCTGTCATGGCCAGGATGGTAAAGGGGTGGCGCCTTATTTATCACCGCTGGCTGGCAACCCAGCTGTCATGGACCCGGATCCATCATCATTGATTAACGTGATTTTGAATGGATCGCCGCAGCTTAAAGCGCAAGGCGTGGCGGCACCGTTCAATATGCCGAAATTCCGCCACATGCTGAATGACACGGAGGTGGCGCAGCTTGTCAGTTTTATGCAGACGGCGTGGAATCATCCGCTGGAGGCGACCAGCGCGCAGGACGTCGCCAAGATTCGCAAACTGTCGCCTTCGGCCCATTAACCCAAATTTGTTGGATGTCGCGCAGGCTGATTTCATGGGGGATGTTGTGAATAGCGCCCTTTCAAAACTTTGTCTGCATCACTAATATCAACAGCCCGGGCGATTTACTCGGGCTTTTTTGTTTGATGACGTTTGAAAGGTGAGTGATGCCATTGATACAGCGCCGGCAGGGATGCCGTCATGTGCTATTTGTTTGTATCGCCCTATTGTTGCTTTGTGTGAGTGCAGTCAATGCGCGCGCAGCCACAAAAACTGCGCATGTGGCGCAGTTAACGACTAAACAGGAAGTGAGTGCACATACTGAAGACCTGCGCGCGTTGATGCAGGCGTTGTACACCGAATACCCGGCCGAACTGGCCAAGAGCACCCAGGTAGGGCCGCGCGAGATGACCGAGTGGGTATTTGATGGCAAAGCCAATTGGCGGTTTGAGGGCATTCGCCGTTTGCAAGGCGATGAGGCGTTGGCACTCTTGTTTGATCCGGCATTTGCAGGCGACCATATTATGGCGCTGGTGGTTGGCCTGGAAACTCTGCTATTTGAGGCCTATGGCAGCCAGAACGAGTTTGATATTCCAGCCGAACGTGACCAGCCACGGCTGGTGACATTGCAGTGTCAGTTACAGTCTTTGCCCTTACGTTTGCAGGCTGACACGCTGTCAAATACGGTGTTGAACCAACGTGCTGCTCAGCAACATATTGCCGCGACATTGCACACGCTGCTTGTGCGCTTGCAAGCACTCACTCACGTGGTTGCGGCGTGCCCTTAATTTTTGCTAGCTGAGATGATCTGCAACCAGTGCAAGCTGGTGGCCTAATTTGTGTTTTTTGGTTGCCAGGTAGTGTGCATTTTGTGGGTTGCTTTCAATTTCAAGCGCAACCACTTCTGCAACGACCAAGCCCCAGGCATTGAGGGCGGCAGATTTGTCGGGGTTGTTGCTGAGTAAGCGTATGGAGGCAACCTGCAAATGTTGCAGGATGCCAACCGCAATATCGTATTCACGCTGGTCTACGGGCAGCCCCAATGCAAGGTTTGCCTCCACAGTGTCCAACCCTTGCTCTTGCAAAGTATAAGCACGTATTTTGTTGCTCAGGCCAATGCCGCGCCCTTCTTGGCCGCGTAAATACACAATCACGCCACTGCCTTGCTGCTGTATCAGGCGTTGCGCCTGTTTGAACTGCTCGCCGCAATCGCAGCGTTGTGAGCCAAACACGTCGCCGGTCAGGCACTCTGAGTGCACGCGGGTGAGTACGTTAGACTGTCCAGATACGTCGCCAAGCACCAGCGCGATATGCTCAATGCCTGTGCGACTATCTTTAAATGCATGCAGGCGGTAGGTGCCATATTCGGTGGGCAGGTTGGTACTGGCCTGTGGCGAAATGAGCGCCTGCAAGGAGACGGGGTTTGATTTGAAAGCCAGGTTACTTGAGGGCATTAATCGCTCCCATTTTAATCAGCTTGGCACGCAGTACGTTGCGGCTCAGGCCCAGCAGTTTTGCAGTTTGCACCTGGTTATGATGGCAATGCTGATAAGCCGCGCGCACCAAGGCATCTTCAACATAATCGTATAACTGCGCTTTGTCGGATTCAAACAGCTGCTGCAACGCTTCTTCCAATAGGTCAGGTGCATGGCTGCCTGCTTGTTGTGCTTGCTCCTGTTTGGGGCGGTGCAGTGAAATAGACGATAAGTGTAAGTCTTCGCTACGCACCAGGTTATTGCGGCAAATGAGCAGCGAGTGGTGAATCACATTCTCCAGCTCGCGGATATTGCCTGGCCAGCTGTGCTGTATCAGCTTTTGTTTGGCGGTGTCATCCAGGCGGCTATCTGCGTAGCCCAGCCGGCGCGTATATTCGCCGACAAAGTATTCGGCCAGCGGCAAAATATCACCGGGGCGGTTTCTTAAGGTCGGTAACTCCAGGTGGGCGACGCGCAAGCGGTAAAATAAATCTTCACGAAAGTTGCCTGCCTGCACCGCCTCTTCAAGGCGAACATTGGTGGCGGCGACTAATCTGACATCAATCGGGGTCGCCTTTCTGGCGCCCAGGCGCACCACTTCGCGTTCTTGTAGCACGCGTAGCAGTTTTACCTGTATGCCCAGAGGCAAATCGCCTATTTCATCCAAAAATAAAGTACCGCCGTTGGCCGCTTCAAACCAGCCTGCCTTGGCGACAAATGCGCCGGTAAATGCGCCTTTTTCATGGCCGAACAATTCGCTTTCTACTAATGTGTCAGAAAAAGCGCCGCAGTTAACAGCGACAAACGGCTTGCCTTTACGGTTGCTTAAGGCATGCACATGGCGTGCAATCAGCTCTTTGCCCGTGCCAGTTTCACCGATGATCAGCACATTGGCATCACTGGGCGCAATTTGCTGGATACGGCTGAGCAGGGCGATGGATTTAGGGTCCTCAAACACTTGCGCGGTCGCGCGAATAGAGGTGGTCAGCGTGCGGGAATTGGGCAGCGTCAGCAGGTTTTTTTCATTGTCGCGATAATCCCCGTCATTGCCCTGATCCAGATGCTCGATAAATTTGTCCATAATATTCATGAGTAAAATGTAGGGTGAGGAAAGCTGCCAGTCAGCGCCCATTCACCCAGCTCCTTAATTTTGTAATCTAGTGGATCGTGCAAGGTATGCGTTCTCAGGTTGCGCCAATGCCTGTCTAGTCGCAGCCCGGCATGCGTTGCTCTGGAGCCTGCGACCTCAAACATGCGGCTGGTGAGGTCCAGCCCGGTGCGGGTGGCCAGCACTTTGGCGGCGCTGATACTGGTGGCCAGCAGGCCGCGATCTTCTTCTGTCAGGCTTAAGCCTTTGGCCCAGGCGGCATCCAGCTTTTCTGCCGCCTGATTGGTGAGCGCACGCGTCGCCTCCAAGCCCACCCAAAACTCACCATAATGGGCAAGAATGTAAGGGTCCTGGCTGGTCGTATCAACATTGGCATTTTTCCACGGCCGGGCTTCGCGCAGGGTGTAGTGTTGTGCGTCGTTAAAAGCACCTTCGGCAATGCCTAAATAGATATTGGTCAGAATCAGTTGCGCGATCAACGGCCGCAGGCAGGCAAACGGGTTGCTAAGGGGCCCTGGTTCGGTGAGCAGCTCGTTTTCTTCTACCCGCACTTTTTCAAAATTCACGCTACCGCTATCCGTCTGGCGCTGGCCGATATTATCCCAGTCATCCAGAATAGTAATGCCGGTGCGCAGGGTAGGGATGGCGGCAATCACCAGCTGCCCATCCGTTTTTTTAATAGCCGAGGCAATCAGCATTTCTGAGTCCAGCGCGCCAGAGCAAAAGCTCTTTTTGCCCGAAAACTCATGCCAATGGCTATAACTTTTGCACACCGTGCGCTCATCCAGCGGGTTGAGCGCATTGCCCCAAAACCAGTTAAGTTGCGCGGTTTGTTCGTACCAGCGCTCCCACTGGTCGGGCCGTGAAAACAGCCGCACGGTGGCCAGCATTAGGTGCTGAAAGCCATACACGTGCGCAATCGAGCTATCCACTTTGGCAAACTCGCGTACAACCTGCAATGTTTCCTGCCAGTTGGCGCCATAGCCACCGTATTGGCGCGGAATGATTAACGACAATAAGCCGCTGTTTCTCAGCGCATCCCGTTCCAGTTTCGGCGTGCCGCCCAAGTGATCCCGCTCTACTGCTGTGAGTGAGAATGACTCTGCCAACTGCTTGGCAACAGCCAGTGCATGCTGGCCTTCATTGAGGCGGGCGGTAGGCGGGATTGCAAAAGTATTTATATTCAAAAGTAATATCCATCTAGTTACATATGCTTAATGGTTCAGCATGTTCTATGCCAACTCTGGTACACGCTGTGAATCGTGGTTTTTACCCCGGATGTTAGATGGCTGGTAAATAAATAATCTTTATTAATCATATGCTTGAAGTGAGTTTTATTTAGCAGATAGCAATCTTGTTTGATAGCTATATAAATGCGCCCATCTTCCTGTTGCTGCTGAGTCAGCACACCTGCTGCTGATTCAGCAGCACTCGCAGAAAAGATGCTGATTATTCAGCAATGCGTCTTGATTGGTTTATAAGTGCATGAATTTAATTGATTTTATTTATGGCATGCTCTTTGCAATTGCTTAGTTACCGGCTGCCTGCCATCAGGTATGCCATTAGTGGTAAGCATAAAAAGGAAAGCAATCTCATGGAAATCTTCTGGTTTTTACCCACGCACGGTGACCAGCGTTACCTTGGCACCAGCAAAGGTGCCAGACCGGCAACACTTTCTTACTTAAAGCAAATTGCGCAGGCAGCAGATCGCCTGGGCTATGGCGGCGTTTTGGTGCCGTCTGGACGCTCCTGCGAAGATGCCTGGGTGATTTCTTCTGCCTTAATCAATGAAACCAAACAGCTCAAGTTTCTGGTGGCGACTCGCCCAGGATTTGTTTCGCCGGTGGTGTCTGCGCGCATGGCTTCGACGCTGGATCGGATTTCCGGTGGTCGTTTGCTGATTAATGTGGTGGCGGGTGGTGATCCGGCCGAGCAGCAGGCAGAAGGCAGTTTTTTAGCACACGATGCACGCTATGCTGAGGCCGAAGAGTTTCTGTCTATCTGGCGCGCGGTACTGACTGAAGACGCTGTGGATTATGAGGGCGAATATTTGCGTGTCAAAGGCGCCAGCCTGCCCACCGGCAGTTTGCAAAAGCCTTATCCACCATTATTCATTGGCGGTGCCTCAGACGCGGCCATCGAGCTGAGTAGCAAGCATATTGATGTGCATTTAACCTGGGGCGAGCCACCAGCAGCGGTGGCTGAAAAAGTCCGCGTGATTCGGGAAGCGGCCGCCAAACAGGGGCGCAGCATCCGCTTTGGCATCCGCCTGCATGTGATTGTGCGCGAAACCACTGAACAAGCCTGGCAGGCCGCTGACGAACTGATTTCACATGTGACTGACGAAACCATTGCTGCCGCGCAGGCCGCAGTAGCCAATTTTGACTCAGTAGCGCAAAAGCGCATGACAGCCCTGCATCATGGTCGCCGCGACCAACTGGAAGTCTCGCCTAACTTATGGGCCGGGGTGGGCCTGGTGCGTGGCGGTGCAGGCACTGCGCTGGTGGGTAATCCACAAGAAGTGGCTGAGCGCATTAAAGAATATCAGGCATTGGGCATTGATTACTTTATTTTCTCTGGCTATCCGCATCTGGAGGAGTCGTACCGCGTGGCTGAGTTGTTATTCCCGTTGTTGCCGCTCAAGCAGCAGGCCGATGCAGAGGTCAGCATCAATACCAATATGACAGGCCCGTTTGGCGCAGCCAAACCGGTCAAGCATGCGGCATAGGAGGGCGAGATGACACTGGCACTAAGTTCACGTCTAAAAGACGTTGAAGCAACACACGGCATTGTATTTAACGGTACACCGCAAGAGATCACCCGGCAATTGTGCGATTACCTGGCGCAAACCGCGATTGAACGCGATGCCGCAGGCGGCACCCCTTACGAGCAGCGGCAAGCCGTGCGCGATAGTGGCTTGCTCAAGTTGCTGATTGCAAAAGCCGATGGTGGCGCAGGCGGCAATTGGCAGGAAATCTATAGCATCATCCGCCAGATCGCACGCGTAGATAGCTCGATTGCGCAGGTATTCGCCTTCCAGTTTTTGATGCTGGCCTCCATACGTTTATATGGCGATGAGGCGCAATGGCAGCATTACTTTCGTCTGACGGCTGAACAGAATATCTGGTGGGGCAATGCCTTGAACCCGCTGGATAACCGCACCATTGCACGCAAAGTGGCTGGCGGCTATGTATTTAGCGGGCAAAAAAGCTTTTGCTCCGGCGCCATGGATTCTGACTATCTGATTGTGTCGGCGATTGAAGAAGGCACTGGCAGGTTTTTGGTGGCTGCCGTGCCGACTAACCGTGCCGGTATTCACCTCAATGGCGACTGGGACAATATCGGCCAGCGCCAGACCGATAGCGGTAGCGCCGAGTTTACCCAACTGCGGGTAGATGAACATGAGTTGCTGATGAACCCAGGCCCGCTAAGCTCGCCGTTTGCCAGTTTACGATCATTGGTGGCGCAATTGATTTTTACCAATATCTACCTTGGTATTGCCGAAGGCGCATTGCACGAAGGCGCGAAATATACGCGTAGCAGTAGCCGGGTGTGGTCAGGCTCATTGGCACAAACCATCCATGAGGACCCGTTTACCTTGCTGCATTACGGCGAGTTTTGGGCCAGTTTGCATGCCTCGGCCGTATTGGCTGACCATGCGGCAGGCTTGCTCGATCATGCCTGGCAGCAAAGCTTGGGCCTGGATGAACACACCCGCGGCGAACTGGCACTCGCGGTATTTTCAGCCAAAGTGAATGCGACGCGGGCCGGGCTCGATGTGACCACGCGTATTTTTGAAGTGGCTGGCGCCCGTGCCACCACTGCCAAGCTACGCATGGATAGATTCTGGCGTAATTTGCGCGTCTACACGCTGCATGATCCTGTCGATTACAAACTCAAGGACTTAGGCGATTGGGCGCTCAACGGGCAGTACCCAACCCCCAGCTTTTATGCCTAGCAAGGTGATCACTCACTGCGTGTGCGAACTGCCATTATTAAAGAAAGTATATGAAACAAAAGATCATTGACCTACGCAACCGTCCTGCTTTTTTGCATGACTTTTTTGGCGCGACGCCTGATACGCCATCCTACGAGACTGCTAAATGGCTCAATCAGCGCGTTGGCTCGCTAGAGCCTGAACATTTTCGCCGCAGCTATACCGTAGAAGGCTATTTGCAGGAGATTGACGCCGCAGGCATTGATTTCGCCGTGGTGGTTGGGCGGGAAACGCCCGATTTAACCATAAACGACCAGCAAATTGCCGACTTGGTCAAACACAGCCCCAAGTTAGTGGGCTTAGGCTCGGTGGATATTGAAACGCGTGGCGTGGAAAGTGCGTTGGCGGCGATTGAAAAAGCCGTGAATCATTATGGATTCAAAGCGATTAATATCGAGCCCGGTTTTGGCCAGCCTGCACGTCATGTAGATGACCCCATTTTTGACCCGGTATATGAGGCGTGCCAGCAATACAAGGTGCCGGTGTGCGTGATGTCTGGCCCGACTACGCCAGATTTAGACTATGCGCACCCGAATGCGGTGGCGAGGCTGGCGAGAAAATACCCCAACTTAAACATTATTTGTTTTCACGGCTATTACCCGTTTGTAAACGAAATTGTCGGCGCCGCTTTGCGTTATCCCAACCTGTATTTAGTGCCCGATATGTATATCTTCCAGCCCGGTGCCGAGTTGTATGTGCAAGCAGCCAACCAGTTTTTGGGCGACCAGTTGTTGTTCGGCACCTCTTACCCATTCAGGCCTATGCAGCAAACCATTAATGACTTCGCGGCGCTTGGTTTTAAAGAGGCAGTGCTGGACAAAGTGTTTTATCAAAACGCCGCACGGTTGTTAAACCTCAGCGTTTAGTGTGTTTAAGGAAGCAGTATGTTACAAAAAGCAGAACAATTTGATGCAGTCACCGATGCGATCGAAGCCATTGCTAATGGCGAATTTGTGATTGTGGTGGATGATACCGACCGCGAAAACGAAGGCGATTTGATTATCGCCGCCGAGAAAATCACAACCGAGAAAATGGCGTTTCTGGTGAGGCATAGTAGCGGTCTGGTCTGCGTGGGCATGCCCACGCCACGCTTGCAGGCGCTCGAGTTACCACAAATGGTGACGCACAATGCTGACCCGTTCAGGACAGCTTTCACGGTGAGCGTCGATTACAAATACGGCACCACCAGCGGCATTTCTGCAGCAGATCGTGCGCTCACGCTACGCAAGCTGGCCGACCCTGATAGCCAGGCGGATGACTTTCACCGGCCCGGCCATATTTTCCCGCTACGCGCGCGCCGTGGCGGGGTGCTGGAACGTCCCGGTCATACTGAGGCAGCACACGACCTGGCTGCGATGGCGGGCTTGCAACCGGTGGGCGTGTTATGCGAAATCGTTAATGACGATGGCAGCATGGCCAGACGCCCAGACTTATTCAAATTTGCCAAACGACATGGTTTAACCATCATCACCATTGCCGATATGATCGCCTACCGCGCGCGCCAGCGCAGCGAGACATCACCAGTGCCGTTGTTTCGTCAGCAAAGCCGATTGCTGGATGCGGCCATGGTGTATGGTAGTTGAGTTGGCATTAGGGCGCTCGCAATCTAAGGGTGTCTGTAGGAGTGCAGTCTCTTTACGATAAACTATAGGAGACTTGACGATCATATTTGGTATAGCCACCACACATGCTAAATTCGCTTGTAAGGCTTAAGGAGACTCTCAGGGACAAATGTTAAATTTCCTCTTGCCCTAGAGCAGGCAACATACAGCTTGTTGCGAGTTGCTGTGTTTATGTTCACAAAGCTCCCATTCTGCCAAGCTTCTACGTTAGATTTATTCAAAACCACACAGACGTCCTGATATTGATCAACGCCCTTCGAGGCTCCCCAATTTTGAGAGTAACAGGCGTATTTATAGTGCTCCTGATAAAACAGTTTCACTATCCTCGGATCGTTATAAAGAGCGAACACCTCCACAGGGTTACTCTCGAATTTGATAACGGTTTCTCGATCATCTTCAGCTTCAATCAAGATACCGATCTTATCTGTGATGAATTGGCAGACGCTTTTGCTGCATCGATGGCTCTTTTTAAGGCTACATGTGTCGATTTGAAATTTGGCAGCAGTGAATCTGGTTTTGTACGCCTCGAGGTCATCATGCAGTCCGGCGTTAACATTCCCGTCGCGACTGGTGTCAAACGTGTGTTGGAAAAAGTCGCCCACAAAGGTAGTTTGAAGATTGGCCGCGCTGATTGCCAACAGAAAGTTGAAGTCATGGCCTGCAAAATCTTGGACTTCGTCAACGAAAAAGGCATCAAAATATTTCTCCATCCGTGCTACAACATCGTCAATTAAATTGCACTGCATGATGAAGTTGGCGAGTCGATTTGCATATAGTCGGCGATCAGATGTCATGAAGCGCCTGTCGTCAGTCAACTTATACAATGGAAATGTCGGCGGCAGATTAAAAGTCACACCTTTCGTTTTTTTCTTTGTCCGAAGGAATGGCCGGTAACAGAAACCATGCAGGAACCTGAAGTAGGTATATAACGTAATATTCGGAGGAAAGTAGCCAAATTTCTGGATAATCTTGCTACGCAGATTCTCGTGATTAGACTCTGTATACGTTACAAGTAGGAACCGTTGCTCGTCATTAAGTTTAGAAATGAGGCTGGTTGACTTTCCTGAACCCGCAACAGCGAGGACTACGCTCTTATCCATGCTGTTGCCTGCTGGATATATTTTGGTACGGCAAGCTCGCTGCTTTTTTGCTCAAGTAATTGAAATGCAGCTTCCGTCTTGTTCTTCAGCATGTATTCCATAACGGGCAGCGTCTTACGGCCCGCCTGAAAGAGATTGTCGCAAATAGTCTTGTTGTCTTCATACATGCATACTTCGAATGTGTGCCGGGTATTGTCGGAATCTGCAAAAACTTTTATGGACGCTGATATACAATCGGCATAGTTATCAACGCAATTTAACTGGTAGTCACCATCGTTATCACGAATCACAGCGACTTTGATTCCGAGTAAGTTAGCTAGTTCGAGGTAGCGTTTAAAGCTTGTGCCATCGACAGAGATGACATGAATGCCATCTGCGTTGAGGCTGGCACCATCTGCAGAAATATTGTAAAGCGCTTCTAAAAGAATGAACTCAGCATCGCCCTCTACTAAGATTACTTTCTTGCTAAGCGCAAGCTCAAGTACATTATTGTCAGGAGCCTTCATGAAGAAGTTGGCAGTCTTCTGCCCTAAATTTTTGAGTGATGCAGGTTTGGACGGATTGTGCTCGCTCAATATCAGCACCTTTTTGAGATTCAGTCGTGTTGCAATGAAGCTGCTGTGAGTGGCGATAAAGAGCTGCTTACTGACAGATTCCCTGATGCGTTCAATAAGCTTATTCATATGGATATGACTTAGATGGTTCTCAGGCTCTTCAAGCAGAAGGACATCTAGAGTTTGTTTGCTGTTACGTAAGGCGAATTCTGTCTTGATGAAACACTGGCGGCCCTTCCCTTTGCTGTCGATCGGAATATCTCCCTCTGTGATGATCACATCTGTTTCGACACTTGCTTTGGGACTAGTGCGTATATCAAATTTATAGGTGTCCAGAGTATCATTTACTTCCTTGAAGACTTTCTCTTTGAATGCAGATTTAGCCCTACGGTATTCGAAGCCGTGAAAATTGCGCTGGACAACTGTGGTATGAGCGGAGTACATGGAACGGGAGTACTCTCGCGTTGCATACTCATTGTTAATCTGGGAGCTGTCGATGAGCAGGTGCTTGAGCGGCTTCTTGTAAGGAATGATGACTTCGTCAGTAAACGTCAAAAAATGTATACCGTAATACTCGAAAGGAAAGCTATCATGGTCCTCTTCCAAAATAGTCTTCATTTCATTAGTGTATTCATCAAAAGGTTTGCAGATCATCTTTATACCGAGGTAACCAGTGTCCATGCTGTTGTTTCGGCCATCTAGATCGTGGCGATCATCAATTCCATCTAAGTACACTTCAATCAAGAGCTCTGGGAGGTCTTCGATTTTTCTATCGCTATGAAGGAATTCAGCGATGCACTGTGCATTGAAGATAGTATCGAGACCCAACGCTTCCACCTTGCTCCGGCTTGCACTTAATACGATATCGATAGCTTGGAGAACAGAGCTTTTGCCTGCTTCATTGCCACCAACCAGAATAGTTAGCTCGGGATCAAACTCTAGATCAAGTTCTTTAAACCGCTTGAAATTTTGTAGGACTAGCCGCTTTATTGTCGCCATCCGTTTTCACTCTCGTAATAGTTTTATTTTGCAACTTCCAGTGCACCAGTTCGTACAGAAAAATCAAAGCTTTAGACACGATTGGTTTTAAACACCCTCACTCTAGGCGCAATTTTTGGCATCAATTCGCGTACTGTGGTGCGCATGTCGTATTCGGTTTGCAGGTTTAACCAGTAGCGTGGCTCCATGTCAAAAAACAAGCCTAACCTTAAGGCTGTGTCTGCGCTAATGGGGCGGATGCCGTTCACGATGTCACTAATGCGACTCGGCGGTACGTCAATATCTGCTGAGAGTTGCCTCGCGGTAATTCCCATCGGTTTCATAAACTCTTCCAGTAGAATTTCGCCCGGATGAATTTCTTCAAGTAGTTCGGTCATTATTTACTCCTTAAGTTTAGTGGTAATCCACGATTTCAACATCGTGAGCACCGTCATCACGCCATACAAAACACAGCCGCCATTGGTCATTAATGCGTATGCTATGTTGCCCTAAGCGGTCACTTTTTAAGGCTTCGAGGTGGTTGCCCGGCGGGATCTTGAGGTTGTTGAGTGACACTGTGGCATGTAGTTGAAGAAGTTTTCTTCTGGCGACACGCTCTATATTTTTAAATCTAGGCACGTTCTGACTATTGAATAATGCTTCTGTCTCGTCGCATGCAAATGAATTAATCATGGTTTTATGATGTTCTGATTTTTAGAATCTGTCAAATAGAATTTATATGCTCAAGGAGCGGCCAATAGATAGGCTGAGGTCAGGAACGCTTGAAACTTGGGATGGTTTTTTTTAGGCTGCGTCTTATTTTTGTGCGTTTAGTGAAAAAGAGGTGACCGCTCAACAAAAAGCCCTCTTGCGAGGGCTTTTATCAGATCATTTAGCGCTTAAATCCAAGGGTGACGCGGTGGTTTCACGTTGTTCAAACTGTAATTACCCACTGCGTGATACTTCCAGCGTACCGGGTCATGCAGCGTATGCGTGCGCGCATTGCGCCAGTGGCGGTCAAGGTTGTATTCACCCAGCGTAGAGCGGGTCCCGGCCAGTTCAAATAACTTGCTACCCGCCAGCAAGGCAGTTTCTGTGCTCAGCACTTTGGCTTCGGCCACCGCAATAGACGCTTCTGCCACGGTGTCTTCGTTCGGGTTGCGCTGCGCTTCGTCAATGTATTCACCCGCGCGCGCCAACAAAGCCTCTGTCGCATGCAGGCGAATCTGTAAATCACCGATGTCTTTAATGGTGTGTGGGTCTTCGTAACCATGCTCGAGCTCGGTATCGATCCAAGGGCGCGTGTAATTGCGCACAAAGTGCAGCGTATCTTTAAAGGCTGCGCGGGCAATGCCAGTGTCGACGGCGGCCTGGATAATTTGGGCCACCGGGCCCATGGCGGTCGGTCGGTCAAAGGCCAAATGGTGCGGCAACACATACTCGCTAGGCACAAAAATATTTTCCAGAATGGTGGTGCCGCTGGCGGTGGTGCGTTGGCCAAAGCTGGACCAGTCGTCAATGATGGTCAGGCCTTCGGCACCGGCCGGGACAAACGCCACCACGGTATTGTCGTGCTCATCTTTGGCTACCACTGGCACCCAGTCTGCCAGCAAGGCGCCAGAAGAATAGAATTTTTTGCCATTTAAAAAATAGCCACTGTTGGTCGGTGTGAGTTTGGTTTTGACGTCATTGACGCTACGGGTGCCGATTTCAGAGAAGGCATTGCCAAAGCGCACGCCTTGCAGCACCAGCTCATAAAAGTATTTCTTTTGAAACTCGGTGCCGTCCAGGCGCAGACCTTCCACCATATATAAATGGTTTTGCGGAATCTGGCCGATGCTAGGGTCGGCTTCGGCCACCGTGGCAATCACTTCGGCCAAGGTTTTGTTCGACACAAACGCGCCGCCATATTCTTTAGGCACGGTAATGCCCCATAAGCCGCTGCTAGAGAATAAATCCAGCTCTTGGCGCGGCAAACGTCTTTGCTGGTCGCGGATCACCGCTTCTTTAGCGATTTCACTGGCGACTTGTTTGGCCACGGTAATCGCCTCGGCATCGCTGGTGATGATGTGTGCCGGCTGGCGCGGCTGGTGATTAGGCAAATGCGCAATCTTGCTTGCATGTGCAGTCATATTGAATCCTTATCAAATAAACGTTGGGAATAAATGCGCTGTGCTCTCTCAAAAAGCAATTGCGCGTGACATTGCTACATTGCATTTAATATGCCAAGTGCTAAGTATTTGAATTTAAATGTGAATGTAAAAACTTGATGATGCCCCCGCCTCTATAGAAACAGTTTTCTGCTGAATGACTGCTGATTAATCAGCAGATGCAAGCCATCACTAGCAGGTGAAATGCAAACTCGTCTGCTGCTTTTTGAGAGAAGTTGCTGATATAGCAGCAGTGCATCAGCAAAACTAGCTTGAATTCAACAGGATAAATCGCGCCAAAAAACACCTAAGTGATTGAAATTTATAGGTAATGTTATCTGGCATGGATGCTGCTATGTATATCAGTGCGCTGGTCTGCCTGCGATTGAACACACAAAGCGGCAGCAGCACCCTTAATTAGGAGTCATGATGAGCCGTCCGTTAAAAGTCACTGCCGTGTCCGGTAGTTATAAATTGCCTTCCAGAACTGCTGCGCTGGTGGAGGCAATCACCCAGCAGTTGGGTAAGCAATTGCCTATTGATCTGCACCTGATCGAGTTAAGTGAAATAAGCAGCAGCCTGGTCGCGTCTTACGACCCCAAAGCGCTGCCGCTCAACGTGCAAAAAGATATTCAGGCGATTGAAACAGCCGACCTGCTAGTGGTGGCAACGCCGGTTTACCGCGCGTCTTATACCGGTTTGTTCAAACACCTGTTTGACTTGGTTGACTATGAAGCGCTGGTCGATGTGCCTGTGCTACTGGCTGCGACCGGTGGCAGTGAACGCCATGCCTTGATTATTGATCACGAGTTAAGGCCTTTGTTTAGCTTCTTTCAGGCGCTGACCTTGCCGATTGGTGTGTACGCCACCGAAGCAGACTTTGAAAATTACCAGGTGAAAAGTGAGGCCGTCACTGCGCGTATCGCGTTGGCCGTCGAGCGTGCCCTGCCTTTGCTCAAACATCGCGAGCTGATTAATAAAGACCGTTTGCTGGCGGTATAAGCCAAGCGACTATTTGGAGAATAAACATGAATACAGAAAACATTAAATTTGCCTATTGGGTGCCTAACGTCAGTGGCGGCCTGGTAGTGAGCAATATCGAGCAGCGCACCAGCTGGGATATCGACTACAACCGTAAATTAGCACAAATTGCCGAGAACGCAGGGTTTGAGTATGCCTTGAGCCAGATTCGTTTTACTGCGGGCTATGGTGCGGAGTTTCAGCATGAGTCTGTGTCTTTTTCGCATGCTTTATTAGCAGCAACCACCAAGTTAAAAGTGATTGCGGCGATTTTGCCTGGTCCGTGGAACCCGGTGCTGGCCGCCAAGCAACTGGCGACGATTGATCTGCTGACCGAAGGCCGTGTGGCGGTCAATATTGTGTCTGGCTGGTTTCGTGGCGAGTTTACCGCCATCGGTGAGCATTGGCTCGACCATGATGAGCGCTATCGCCGCTCTAAAGAGTTTATTGAGGCGCTCAAAGGCATCTGGACGCAGGATAATTTTACCTACCGTGGCGATTTCTATCGTTTTAGCAATTACACGCTGAAACCGAAACCATTGCAGCAGCCGCACCCGGAAATCTTCCAGGGCGGTAGCTCACGGGCGGCGCGCGATATGGCGGCCAGCGTGTCTGACTGGTATTTCACCAATGGCAATACGGTTGAGGGCATCAAGGCGCAAGTGGATGATATTCGTGCCAAGGCGGCAGCTAATAATCACAGCGTCAAAATCGGTGTCAATGCCTTTGTGATTGCGCGCGACACCGAAGAAGAAGCCAAAGCGGTGCTGGCAGAGATCATTGCCAAGGCCAACCCGGAGGCGGTGAATGCCTTTGGCCATGAAGTGAAAAACGCAGGCGCTGCCAGCCCGGAAAAAGAAGGTAACTGGGCGAAATCGACCTTTGAAGACCTGGTGCAATACAACGATGGCTTTAAAACTAATCTGATTGGCACGCCACAACAGATTGCTGAGCGCATTGTTGCGTTGAAAGCCGTTGGCGTTGATTTGATCTTATCCGGCTTTTTGCACTTTCAGGAAGAAGTGGCTTATTTTGGCGACAAAGTATTGCCATTGGTGCGTGCGCTTGAGGCGCAAAAATTGGCAAAAGCGGCTTAATCAACTTTGAAATGACCCCCTTATATGGCCGCTGAGACATTACCAAACTGGCTAGCCTGGCAGGCGCAACAACGCCCTGCCAGAGTGGCGATTCGTCACAAGCAACTGGGCATTTGGCAACAACGTAGCTGGCAAACCGTGCATGACTCGGTATTGCGTGCCGCCCGACTATTGCAGCAAAAAGGTTTTGCCAAGGGTGACACGCTCTTTTTACTGAGTGAGCCCCGGCCAGAAGCTTTATTGTTATCACTGGCGGCGCATTGGCTGGGCGGTGTGTCTGCACCGCTGGATGCCGCCTATGCGCAACCACAATTGCTGGATTTGTTGCATACGCTGCGGCCAGCCTTCGTGTTTGCTGAAGCGCAGGCAGAGGTCGATCAGGTGTTGTCAGCGAAGCCAGATGTGCGCGTGGTGATCTATGCGGACGGGCGAGGATTGGCAGATTATCGTCATCCGGCCATACACGCTTATAGCCAGGTGATGGCCTGCGGTGCTGACGAGAGCTTGCCTGCGTTGGACAGGGTTGCGGAGACCAATGACATTGCGTTTCGCTTTTACCGGCTGAGTGAGGCTTATCAGTTGGAGTATCGCGAATTGAGCCATGCCGAGCTATTAAACAATGGCCGGCAACTGGTGGCGCAAGAAGCGCTCACTGATCAAGAGCAGGCGCTGGCAGCACGCGCATTTGCGGCCAGCGGCCATGCCAGATATTTGCTATCACCCTGGTTGCTGGCAGGCTTTACGCTCAATTTTCCTGAAAACCTGGCAACGAGAGATACCGACAGGCGTGAACTGGGGCCTACGCTAGTGGCGGGTACAGCGGCGACTTATCAGCGTTTGTATGCGCTCACGCAATCACGTTGGCCATTGCCGCATAGCTGGCAATTTGCGTTGGTGTCCTGGGCGTTGCGGGTTGCGCAAAAGCAGGTGCCGCTATTGGCAACACTGGCCAGTTGGCTGGTGATACTGCCATTGCAAGACGTGCTCGGCCTGCGCCGTACGCGCGTGCCTTTATTGGTCGGCGAGCCGTTGTCGGCCGAGGCGGAGCAGTTCTTTTTGTCGATTGGCATTAAAGTGCGCAGTTGGCCGGAGGCGACAGCCTGGCAAACCAGCCAGTTGCAGGTGATCCCGCGGCAACCAGAGGCAGTGGATGGTTACTTCGGTTTAAAAACATTGAGAGCCGCCACATGACCGTTGCACAGCCCTTATTGGCGCTAGACCATATTTCACTGTCATTTAAAGGCGTGAAAGCCATTACCAATATCAGCTTTGCTGTCAACAAAGGTGAGATCTGCGCGCTGATTGGCCCTAACGGTGCCGGTAAAAGCTCGTTGCTCAATGTGATTAACGGCGTTTACCAGGCCGATGAGGGGCGTATCACTTACCAAGGCGAATCGCGCAACACTATGCAACCGCAGTGGGCGGCCAAGCGCGGTGTGGCACGCACCTTTCAGAATATTGCCTTGTTCAAGGGCATGTCGGTGTTGGATAACGTACTTAGCGGCACCAACCTTAAAGTGAATAGCAGTTGGCTGGAACAGGTGTTCAATATTGGCCGTGCGCCACAAGATGCATTACGCCAGCGCCAAAAGGCAGAGCGCGTGATTGCTTTTCTTAAACTACAGCCTTGGCGTAACAGTATTGTCGGCAGCTTGCCTTATGGCTTGCAAAAGCGCGTGGAGCTCGCGCGTGCGCTGGCAGCAGAGCCCGCGCTGCTATTGCTGGATGAGCCGATGGCAGGCATGAATGCCGATGAAAAAGCGGATATGAGCCGCTTTATTATTGAAACGCGGCGCGAATTTGGCACCACCATTGTGCTGATTGAGCATGATATTGGCGTGGTGATGTCACTTTCTGACCATGTGGTGGTGCTCGATTATGGCAAGAAGATTGGTGACGGCACGCCAGATCAGGTGCGCGCCAATCCTGAAGTGATTGCAGCCTACCTGGGCACCAAACACAGTGAGCCAGCCTAAGGATTAACCATGAATTTCTTTCTCGAAGTGTTGACCGGGGGGCTGCTGGCAGGCGTGATGTATTCGCTGGTGGCGATTGGTTTTGTGCTGATTTATAAAGCCTCGGGCGTGTTCAACTTTGCCCAGGGTTCTATGGTGCTGTTTGCCGCACTGACCTTTGTCAGCCTGCTGGAGCGAGGCGTGCCGTTTTGGGGCGCGTTTGTCATCACCTTAATTACCATGGCGGTGCTGGCCTGGTTGATTGAACTGCTGGTGTTACGGCATTTAGTTAATCGTTCGCCCATTACGCTGTTTATGGCGACGCTGGGTTTGAGCTATATCGTTGAAGGCTTGGCGCAAGCCGTATGGGGGGCGCAAGTGCATGCGCTGGATATCGGTATCGACGATGAACCTTATGAAGTGTTTGGCATTTTGCTGTCGCAGTTTGATCTGTTTGCCGCGGCCATCGCTGGTGGCCTAGTCGTATTGCTGGGCTTTTTGTTTAATAAAACCCGCGTTGGTATCGCCTTGCGTGCCGTGGCAGACGACCAATTGGCGGCGCTGGCGGTAGGTATACACCTGCAACGCCTGTGGTTAATCGTTTGGGCGGTGGCCGGGTTTGTCGGCCTGGTGGCAGGCATGTTGTGGGGCGCACGCGTTGGCGTGCAGTTTTCGCTGTCTCTCATCGTGCTTAAAGCTTTGCCGGTGCTCATCATCGGTGGCTTTACTTCGATTGAAGGTGCGATTGTTGGCGGCCTCATCGTCGGTGCCAGCGAAAAACTGGCCGAAGTCTTTATCGGGCCACTGATTGGTGGCGGTATCGAAAACTGGTTCCCGTACGTGTTGGCCATGCTGTTTTTGTTGGTCAGGCCATATGGGCTGTTTGGCGACAAAGCCATAGAACGCGTGTAAATAAGGCGCAGGTATCAACACTATGCTGTATCAAGAAACTGGACAATTCATCACCGATTACCGCTTGGATAAACGATTTTTCAGGCTCAAACAAGAGCGCTGGGCGTTTGCTGCTTTGCTGGCATGTGCGTTTCTGCTGGTGCCAGCGATTGGCAATGATTACTGGTTTAGCGCCATCCTTATCCCTTTTCTGGTGTTGTCACTGGCCGGGCTGGGCCTAAATCTGCTCACGGGCTATGCCGGGCAATTGTCACTGGGCTCGGCGGCTTTTATGGCGGTGGGCGCGTTTGCTACCTATAACTTTCATTTGCGTGTAGAAGGCTTGCCATTGCTTGCCAGCTTGATACTGGGTGGCTTAACGGCAGGTGGTGTCGGCTTGTTATTTGGTTTGCCCAGCTTGCGCATTAAAGGCTTTTACCTGATTGTGTCTACGCTGGCCGCACAGTTTTTTGTGTTGTGGGTGTTTACTAATTTCTCGTGGTTTTCCAACCACTCTTCTTCAGGCGTGATTACCGCGCCGCGTTTGCAGCTGCTGGGGATCGATTTAAACTCGCCGGTCGGCCGCTATTTGCTCACCTTAACAGTCGTGTTGGCGCTGGGCTTGCTGGCAAAAACCATTGTCAGTGGCGAGCTGGGCAGAAAGTGGATGGCGGTACGTGATATGGATACCGCCGCTGCCGTCATCGGTATTTCGGTGCCCAAAACCAAACTGTTAGCGTTTGCCATCAGTTCGTTTTATTTAGGGATTGCCGGGGCGTTGTGGGCATTCACTTACCTGGGGACGGTTGAACCACATGGCTTTGATCTGTCACGCTCATTCCAGATCCTGTTCATTATTATCATCGGCGGCATGGGCAGCATATTGGGTAGCTTTCTGGGCGCAGCATTTATTGTGTTGTTTCCTATCCTGCTTTCCAACGTGTCCTCCGGCCTGCTTGCTGGGGCGATAGATCCCGGTCAGCTGGAGAATTTTCAAAAGATGATGTTTGGCGCGCTGATTATCTTTTTTCTGATCAAAGAGCCTAATGGCCTGGCACAGGTCTGGCTCACTCTCAAACAACGACTGCGGGTCTGGCCGCTGCGCTTCTAATCGTTTATTTCTAGGTAGTTCATTTCAAGCAAAGGAGACTTTTCATGTGTTGAACGCCTAATACGGCCTTTTATATAACTAAAAGATATTAACAACCATTTTTATATTTTTATTAAGGAGTTTTAGAGTGAAATTTTTAGGTAAACATCGCTGGCTATGGCTGGCATTAGGCTTGGCAGTGACCAGTGTGAGCACACAAGTGCAGGCCGCCAATGAGCAATATTTCCCGCTACAAAGCTATCGTATCGGGCCTTATGCCGCAGGCGGCTCCGGCTTTTTTGGTGGCTTTATTGACTACCTGCAATACGTGAATGCTAAAGAAGGTGGCGTCAACGGTGTGAAATTCACTTGGAGCGAGTGCGAAACCGAATACGTGGTGGAAAAAGGCGTGGAGTGCTACGAGCGTCTGAAAAAAGGCCTGAATGGCGCACCTGCGGCGGCGACTAACCCACTGTCTGTGGGCATTGCTTATGCAACGCTGGAGCGCTCCACGGCGGATAAATTACCACTCATCACCATTAACCATGGCCGTACCGACTCAACCGATGGCAGCGTATTCCCGTATGCCTTCCCGCTGCAATTAAACCCTTATAGTGAAGTGTCGGCGATTGTGAACTATATCGGTCAGCAATCTGGTGGCCTGGATAAGCTCAAAGGCAAAAAGATCGTCACACTTTACCATGGCTCGCCTTACGGCAAAGAAACCAGCCCGATTTTAGAGCTGCTGGCGAAAAAATATGGCTTTGAACTGACGCTGCTTGAAGTGCCGCATCCGGGTAACGAGCAGCAATCACAGTGGCTGAGCATCCGCCGTATTAAACCAGACTGGGTGATTTTGCGTGGTTGGGGTGTGATGAACCCGGTGGCGTTAAAAACGGCACAAAAAACCGGCTTTCCGGCTGACCATATCATCGGCAACATTTGGAGTAACTCCGAGGACGACGCGGCGCCAGCAGGCAATGCGGCCAAAGGCTTTATCTCGATTACCACCCATCCTTCCGGCACCAGCTTTCCGGTGTTGCAAGGCATTAACCAATACGTGGTCAAAGCCGGTAAAGGCAATCTGCAAGATCCTAAACGCTTCGGTAATGTGTATTACAACCTGGGCGTGGTCAACGGTATTTTGAACGTCGAGGCCGTGCGCGTGGCGCAAGTCAAGTTTGGCAAACGTCCGCTCACTGGTGAAGAAGTGCGTTGGGGCTTTGAGAATATCAAGCTGGATGATGCCCGCCTGAAAGAACTGGGCGCGCTGGGCCTGGTGCAACCGCTGAAACTCAGTTGCGCTGACCACGAAGGTGGTGGTGCAGTCCGTTTTCAGCAATGGGATGGCAGCAAGTGGAAGGTGATTTCTGAGTGGGTGCAGGCAGATCGCCAGTTGTTGCGCCCGATCATTGAAAAGTCATCCCACGAATATGCCAAAGAAAAAGGCATCACACCGCGTGATTGCAGCAAAGAAGAAGTCGCTGCCAAATAAGTTAACTGGCAGTGTTTGAGAGAGGCACATCGCGTAGCGGTGTGCCTCTGTAGTTTGATCACGTGGGCAATGAAGCACATGACGACGTGATCAAATTAAGGAGGCAGTGATGTCGCAAGCACAACAAATAGATTCAATACAGCAGGCTCTGGCGAGTGAGCCTTTATTGCAATTAAACGAGATTGAAGTGATCTATGAAAAGGTCATTTTTGCCATCAAACATATTTCTTTGCAGGTTGGGCCGCAATCTATCGTCGCGCTGCTGGGGGCCAATGGGGCGGGCAAAAGCACCATTTTAAAAGCGATCTCTGGCCTGGCCCCGGCGCAACGCGGTGAAATCGTGCAAGGGCGAATTGTCTACGCCGGGCAGGATATTACCCGGGCAACACCAGGCCAATTGGTCGCGCAAGGCTTGGTGCAAGTGCTGGAAGGCAGGCATTGCTTTGGCCATTTAACAGTAGAAGAAAATCTATTAACGGGCGCATTTATCCGCCGCCCTTCGAGCAGAGCCTTGGCCCTCAGTCTAGAGAAAGTCTATGCCTATTTTCCACGGCTAAAATTGCTGCGCAAAAGCTTCGCCGGCTATACCTCTGGCGGTGAGCAGCAAATGGTTGCGATTGGCCGTGCCCTGATGGCTGATCCTAAACTGATTTTGCTCGATGAGCCGTCTATGGGCCTGGCGCCGCAGATTGTGGAAGAAATTTTTGACATTGTGCATCAGCTACAGCAAACACAAGGCTTGAGTTTTTTACTCGCTGAGCAGAATGCCAGCGTGGCTTTGCGCTATGCCAACTATGCCTACGTGCTAGAAAGCGGTCATATCACCCACCATGGCGACGCCCATAGCATTGCTAGCAGTCAGGCTTTGAGTGATTCTTATCTGGGCGGTCGTTAATTGATCATAGGGAGTGCCCAATAAAAAACGGCCTTGTGGGCCGTTTTTTATTGCCTAAACAATATTTAGAAAAAGTGTGCCACATGGAAAATCGCTTTAATGCCGTCAATGTCGGGCAAGTTGTTGCGATTTTCTCTAAAGTAGAACACATCAATACGTTTGTTGCTGTCGCCATCGATTAAATAGCCAACGCCAACATCAATGCGTTTACGGTCTAGGCCAGTGGTGTCGTTGTTAAGTTCCTGATAAATCACTTTAGGCTGGAATTTGCCTATGCCGACTTTTTCGGCAAACGTATAGCTGCCGTTGACAAAAAAGCCTTTGGCTTCTGGCAACACGGTGTCGCCGGTGTTGTCATTGTCGTAGTTGTAATAAGACGCTTCCGCGCCCAGCACTGCACCGTTGCTGAGTGGTTTTTCCAGGCGTGCATCCAGGTTCCAGTATTTGGAGTCGCCTTTATTCAAAATAGTCCCTGTGCCATCTTTTTGGTAGCGATAAGAGCCGCCGACCGACAAGATAGATTTTTTGCCATCGTAGCTGGATAGGTTGTAAAAGCCTGGCTCGGTATCCCAAAAGTTGTATTGTAGGCGCGTGGCGTAAGACAAATTGTCGGCCTGGTTGGAGCCGCCCTGGCGACCATTGGTGGCTGATAAGTAGTATTTAAACGCGCTGCTGCTATCGGCACCAAAAAAGACGGCGCCATTGTCACGGCCAGCAAACTGGTAAGAGCCTTGCTCGGCAATCGGGAAGTCAAAGGTGGTTGAATACAGCGGCGCGGCAGCAGAGGCGCGGCTGGCGGCGGGTAAGAAGCGGCCTATCCAAATATTGGCGTAATTGTTGAGCTCTAGGCCGAGGTGACCATCGAGCAACTCTACTTTGTCGTCTGCGGTATTACGTGCAAAGTTAAATTCAAATGAGACGTTTTCGTGTAGTTTGCCGTTGGTGTACAAACGGGCTTCTTCGACTTCAAAGTCGTTAGAGCGGTCTTTGCCATTGGGCGCGGCGTCGCTGATGCTACTGAAACTGATGCGTGAGGCGACCCCAATATTAATAAACTGGTTTTCGGTGCGCTGTATGGTGGCTTCGGCATAGGCCTGGCTGCTGAGCAGTGCCAGACTGGTTAATAGCGAAATCCGGCGCAGCTGATGAGAGGTTGGTTTGTTTTTCATGTGTTCACTCTGTGATTAGTCATTGATTGATAAATGGATATCAGTAGTCCTCGTGACGCGCAGGCGTGAGAGGTCACGTTCCAGACTGTCTTATTGCAGAATGTGTGCCATAAAATTAGATGATATAAATCAATGGTTTAGTTTGATTTGTGGCGATTGCTTATGCTGGTTTATCCGCAGGGTGCTGGTCGCCTGCCTTGCAATCAGCATGCGGCAGGTAAGGCGTTGAACAGATATTTTATTAACATAAATTGACATTAAATTTGCCGTGCCACTATAATCTGCCGGTTTGTTAATAAATATTATCTAAATTTACCGAGTGTTATCGCCATCGCTGGCGTCTATCATCATGGCAAATCAGCCTTTATTCCGTCACGCCGCGCTTAACGCACAAAAAAACCACTGGCTGGGCACTATCCTGCTGGTGCGCCCTGTCAGCTACCTGTTTTTAACTGGTCTGGCCATCCTATTTGCGTTGATTGTGGTGGTGTTTATGGCGTGTGGTGCTTACACCAAACGCAGCACTGTCATTGGGCAACTGGTGCCAGAAACTGGCTTGATCAAGGTTTATGCGCCGCAATTAGGCCTGGTGGTTGAAAAAAAGGTGCAGGAAGGGCAGCAAGTCAGGCAGGGCGACATGCTGTTTGTGCTCTCCAGTGAGCGTTATTCGGATGCACAAGGTTCTGTGCAGGCCTCTATCAGTGCGCAGCACACGCAACAACGGCAATCGTTGCGGGACGAGATTGTTAAAACCCGGCTGCAACAGCATGATGAGCAACAGGCATTGCAGTCACGGCTGATGGGCATTAGCGAGGAGTTGGTGCGGCTAGAGGCACAGCACAAGGCGCAGCAAACCCGCCTGCAATTAAGTGCAGAGACTTATCAGCGCTACCAGGGCTTGCTGGAAAAAAACTATATTTCTCGCGAGCAGACGCAGCAAAAGCAGGAGGACTGGTTAGAGCAATCTTCTCGACTGGAGTCGATGGCGCGCGAGCAAGTGCGCATGCAGCGTGATTTGCTGGCCAGGCAGGATGAGTTGTCCAGTGTACGTGCTAAACATCAAAACCAGATTGCGCAGCTGGAGCGCAGTGTCTCGAGTGTGAGTCAACAACTGACAGAAAGCGAAGCCAAACGGCGGCTGGTGGTGCGTGCGCCCGCATCCGGCACGGCGACGGCGGTGGTTGCCAATGTCGGCACAGCGGTTGAAGGCAGCCGGCCACTGGTGAGTATTGTGCCGCGTGGCGCCAAGCTGGAGGCGCATTTGTTTGCGCCCAGTCGCGCGGTTGGTTTTGTGCGCCCGGGCGTGCCTGTGCGTTTGCGCTATCAGGCGTATCCCTACCAAAAGTTTGGTCAGGCCACCGGTCGCGTGGTTTCAGTCTCAAGAACTGCGCTGCCGGCCAGCGAAATGTTCACCATGGGCAACCTCTCTGGCAATAATCAAAACAGCGAGCCTTATTACCGTATCTCCGTCGTTCTCGACCAACAGACCATCGCGGCGTATGGCGTTCAGCAGCCTTTACAGGCGGGCATGCTGCTGGATGCTGACATTATGCTAGAACGGCGCCGCTTGTATGAGTGGGTGCTGGAGCCATTAATCAGTTTGACTGGCAAGTTGTAATCATGTGCGTGAAAGTGAGTCATGTCTTTTATTAGCCAATTGTCATTCGGCCTGGGGCGCACCCTGCCCATTGCGCTACAAACCGAAGCCAGCGAGTGTGGCTTGGCTTGTTTGGTCATGGTGTCGAATTACCATGGTTTTCGCACCGATTTGGCCACCATGCGCCGACTATTTCTTATTTCTATTAAAGGCACGACGCTGAGTCACCTGATGGGGATGGCGCAAGCGGTCGGATTTACGACGCGCCCGGTCAAGCTTGAGCTCGAAGACCTTAAAGAGTTACGCCGTCCGTGTATTTTGCACTGGAACTTCAACCATTTTGTGGTGTTGAAAGAGGTGGGCGCTCGCCACGTGATCATTCATGATCCGGCCATGGGCATGCGCAAGCTGACGTTTGATGAAGTCTCGGCGGCGTTTACCGGGGTGGCGCTGGAGTTGTGGCCTAACCCCGGCTTTAAACGGGTGACCTTTAAACAAAGCGTCAAACTGCGTGACATGATGGGGCATGTCACCGGGCTTTATCGTTCGTTGGGGCAAGTGTTGCTGCTGGCACTGGCGCTGGAAGTATTTGCGCTGGTGTCGCCGTTTTATATGCAATGGGTGGTAGACCATGCGCTGGTGTCGGCAGATCGCGATTTGCTGACCACCCTGGCGCTCGGTTTTGGCTTGCTGGTGCTGATGCAGCAGGCCATTAGCACCGTGCGCGCCTGGGTCATTATGCATATGTCAACGACGCTCAATGTACAGTGGCGTGCCAATTTATTTGCGCATTTGATCCGCTTGCCGGTCGATTTTTTTGAAAAGCGGCACTTGGGCGATGTGGTGTCCAGATTTGGCGCCATCGACCAGATTCAACATACGTTGACCAGCACCTTTGTCGAGGCGATTCTGGATGGCGTGCTTACGGTCGCGACGCTGGCCATGATGCTTTTGTACAGCCCCACCATGGCCTGCATCGCCATTGGTGCCATGTTGCTATATGCGCTGGGGCGCTGGCTCTGGTTTCGGCCTTTGCGCAATGCCACCGAAGAGCAAATCGTGCATGCGGCCAAGCAGCAAACACACTTTATCGAAACGGTGCGTGGCGTGCGCGCGCTTAAACTGTTTCAACGGTTAGACGAGCGCAGAAATAGCTGGCTAGGCTTGTTTGTCGAGCAAGTGAATGCTGACTTACGCACGCAAAAGTTGCAGGTGATGTACCGCTTGTTAAATGGCGTGCTGTTTGGCGTCGAGCGTATCCTCATCATCTGGCTGGGGGCCAGGCTGGTGATGGATGGCGCATTCAGCATTGGTGTATTGCTGGCTTTTATTGCTTATAAAGACCAGTTTGTGACGCGGGTGAGTGGCTTGATTGATAGGCTGGTCGAAATGCGCATGCTGCATTTGCAGGGCGAGCGATTGGCAGATATTGCGCTGGCCGAACAAGAGCCTGAAGCCATTGAGACGATGAGCAGGCAAGAGATTGAAAAGTTACCGGCCACTATTACTATTCAGGGCCTGCGCTACCGCTATGCCGATGGCGAACCGTGGGTGTTGGATGGCGTAGACCTGGAAATTGCAGAAGGCGAATCGGTGGCGATTGTCGGCCCTTCCGGTTGTGGCAAATCTACCTTGATGAACATCATGCTGGGGCTGCGTCCGTTTAAAGAGGGGCAGGTGCTGGTAGGCGGGCAGCCATTATCCAAACTTGGGCTGTCGCACCTACGCAATATGGTGGGCACTGTGATGCAGGACGATGCCCTGTTTGCAGGTTCAATTGCCGACAATATCTCTTTCTTTGACCAGCAAGTCGACCTGTTGTGGGTAGAGGAGTGCGCGCGCAAAGCCGCGGTGTACGAAGAAATTGTCACTATGCCCATGGGTTTTAATACGCTGATTGGCGATATGGGTGCAGCGCTTTCGGGCGGGCAAAAACAACGTATATTGCTGGCACGCGCCTTGTATAAAAAGCCACGCATCCTATTTTTGGACGAAGCCACCAGCCATCTGGATGTGACGCGCGAAACCATGGTGAATCAGGCCATTCAGGCGCTTAATATCACGCGTGTGATAATTGCGCACCGACCGGAGACCATTGCCTCGGCCAAGCGCATCATTGTCATGGCCGCTGGCAAAGTGCATATGACGGCGGTGGCGGAGACATGAGTGTATCGTTGCGCGACTGCTGGCGAGTCTGCTGGGCGTTGAGTGCCGCGCTGCCAGCCAGCGCCAGTGCTTTGCAGCTCACCGATTTTACCGAGTTTCAGGGTCGAGTGGCTGGCAGCCCCGCCAAAGAAATGCTAGTGGCGCCCGCCAGCGCTGAGCTGGCACCGTGTGCTGCAGGCTTGCCGCAGCGGCCATTGACGCTGCTTGATGTGGTGGAGCAGGCGTTGTGTAATAGTCCGCGCACAATGGAGGCTTGGTCGATTGCCAAAGGGCAAGCCGCGCAGGTGGCGGTGCAAAAGTCTAATTATCTGCCGCGCGTGAATGTCAGTGCGGGTGCGGCCAAAGTGAGAAATCACGTTGAAAACTCGCTATTTTCATCGCTAGATCAAGACAATAACATCACCAATCACACGGCCAGCTTGCGCATGAGCTGGCTACTGGCTGACCTCGGGCAGCGCTCGGCTAAGCTGGGCCAGGCGCAGGCGCTATTAAATGCAGCCAATGCGACCCACGATGCCGTGCTGCAAGAGGTATTTATAGCGGCAGCGCAAGCCTATTTTGACAACCTGACCACGCAGGCCACTTTGACTGCTTTTGAATATGCAGAGTCGCTGGCCAAAGAAAGTCTGGCGGCCGCCACGGCCAAATTTAAGGCCGGTGTTGGCCTGCTCACCGACCAGTTGCAAGCGCAAACGGCTTACGCCCAGGCCAGGCTAGACAGAATTAAAGCCGAAGGCGAACTTAAAAACGCGCATGGCACCCTCTGCTCAGCCATGGGCTTAATCGCAAACACGCCTTTTACTTTGTTGCAGCGCAACCAATCGCTGGCGCAAGTTGATTTTGTGCATCGTGTGGATGAGCTGATTCAGCAAGCGCTTGAAGCGCATCCCGCCATTCTGGCTGCCAAAGCTAAAGTCACCGCGGCTGAAGAGAACATTAAAGCGGTCAAGGCAGAAGGCTTGCCTACGCTTAACCTCAATACTGAGCTCAGTCGTAATGACCAAATGGGTTACCAGCAATTAGCTAACTTTCCGGCCAGCAATGTGTACTCGACCACGGCAACTGTCGGCTTGCAATTGAATATGCCGCTGTTTGAAGGGTTTTCACGCAGTTATCAGGTGCAATCTGCTGAGGCCGAGCGCCAGACGCGTACCGCGGAGCTCAATCGCATCATGCAGCAAGTGTCGCTAGAGGTTTGGAGGAGTTATCACAGCCTGCTGTCAGAGCGAGAGAATCTGCGTGCAACAGAGGAGTTAGTGCGTAATTCACAAGAGGCTTTTAATGTGGCACAAGGGCGCTATCACGCTGGGGTTGGCAATATTATAGAGCTGTTAAATGTGCAAAATGCACTCTCCAGTGCCCGCCAGCAGCAGATTAAATCACTGGCGGCGTTGCGCGCAGCCAGGCTTAAGCTCGCTGCCAGCATGGGTAATGTGGGGTTGTGGGCGATTGCGGATTCTTAATTGTAAATAATTGTTCATTAACATATTTACGTTGTTGTTAATTTTAGTTAATATGGCATTGCTGCTCGCAGTTTGACGCATGCAGTGAGCAGCAGCAATGAGTCACGAGAATGGCAATTGGTTTATCAAACAGATGTATTTGCCGAATGCATGTGTTTGATCAATGAAAGATGCGTTGAGTAAAGTAGGTTTAATCAAGTGTGTTAACAATATTCACCCAAATGAGGAGAAGTAAATGGCAATTCAAAGCTTGAAGAACGTCGAAGTTGAGGTTGTGTCTGGTGGTGCGGGATTAGACCTGGGTGGTTTGCTCGGCGGTATCCCGTTGGTCGGTGGTCTACTGGGCGGCGCGACTGGCACTGCCGGTGGCGCTGTAAATACCTTGGTGGGTACAGTGGCAGCGATTCCGCTGGTCGGCCCAATCTTAGGCAGTGTGCTTGGGTTGTTGGGCGGCTTGGTCAGCCTTTAATAGACTCGGTTTCCCCTCCGATGTATTTGCCCTGCGTTGCAGGGCTTTTTTTATGTCCGGCCCGCTTATTTCTTTTCAGGCGGTTTGCACCCTTTGAGGTGCAAGTGATCGCTGTCGTCTAATGTGGTTTGGTCGCCATTCAGGCGCAAGTCCATGGTGCCATAATGATAAAGCTGCTTGTCATTCGCATCTCGTGCCAATCCAATCTCATGGTCCGGCAACATGACCCAGGCTTCTTCACCGTTTGCAGATAACTTAAGCCCAAAAGACTGGTAGTTTTCGCATTGATAATGGATGGCTTCTTTGCCATAGCGCGGCACCTCTTTGGTGCCTTTATCAAACATGCTGGGAAACTCAAAGCTTGCACAGCCAAATAATAAAGTGGTGGTGGTAGCAATCATCAAACGTTGGCAGGTGTTTTTCATTGTGTGTAATCTTGTTCTAATAAGAGGCATATCAATTAATATGCTTGGTATTGTGCCAGTCATACCTAACAGACTCAATCGTTTTGGTCGTGTAGTTGGTATGCAGCGCGTTGTAAGCGATCACGCAAGGCGTCCCATGCCGGCGTGGCTGGCGGCGACTCAATCAGTATCACCTCGGCTTGCGCGGCATCTAATGTATGGAGGGCTGCATAGAGCCGCTCCGCGGCATGTGCCGGATCATTCGGCAGGTAAACATCAGTGAGCGTCACAGGCTGCTCATCACCAAACAGCAAGGCCGCTGCCGCTGGTTTGCTGGCTGCATAGTGCCGCATGGCTGATTTTGATTCAAATAAGAGGCAAGGCGTGCGTGGCGAGTAATGCAACAAATGCTGGCCTGGTGCCTTGGGTGTGTCAGCGGTTGGCTGCGTTGGCAATTTACCCGCAACGGCGGCAATCATCTCAGCATCTATCATGCCCGGGCGTAGCAATTGCCAGTCGTCACCATGCACGCTGACAATCGTTGACTCTATGCCAACCTGGCAAGCGCCACCCTCTAATACGGGAACATCCTGACCCAGGCCAGACGTCACATGCTCGGCCGTAGTCGGACTCAGCTGCGTATACTTATTGGCCGAAGGGGCGGCAAGCCCCAGGCCACTCTCATTTAATAGGGCAAGTGCGACAGGGTGGGCGGGCACGCGCAAGGCCACCGTTGGTTCGCCAGCACGTACGGTCGCTGATACCTCAGCGCGCGCGGGTAAGACTAATGTTAGCGGCCCTGGCCAGAATGCCTGCGCCAGTGTTTGCGCCAATGGCGGAAACTCGCTCGCCCAATCGGCGACTTGCGCCATGCTCGCAATATGCACAATCAGCGGGTTATTGGCCGGGCGCTGTTTAGTTGCATAAATCTTGGCAATCGCCAACTCATTGCGAGCATCCGCCGCCAATCCATAGACGGTTTCTGTCGGGATAGCGACCACCTCACCGCGCTGTAACAGTTCAATCGCCTTTGCCGCGCTAATAAGCATCATGCACTCTAGTTTTGTAAAAAACCTATTTTACTATCGAAAAGCCTGACTGCTAAAGCATGGCTTCCTATAAAATGCGCGCTTCAGTATAAGGAGCGCCAACATGCAAATTCAAGTTCAACACAATCCTGCCGAAACACAACTAAGTAGCCTTGGTGTGAGCAAGTGGCCTACCTGGCAAAAAGAAGTGTCGGTTTTTGACTGGACATTTCATGAGCAAGAGCAGGCATATATATTAGAAGGCGAATGTGTGGTGACCCCCATTGGTGGCGCGCCTGTGCATTTTGGCAAGGGCGACTTTGTTGTATTCCCTGCGGGCCTCAAAGTCAGCTGGGAGGTAAAGCAGCCGTTGCATAAACATTATCGTCTGGATGGTAATGCGCTGACGCAAACCTGGTTACGTATTAAAGCGGCTTTCAAGAAATAGTCATCAATTTGTAACAAAAGTGTAAGGGTGGCGATTGGGGCTTGACCGCAAAGCTCAGCGCTGTAGAATGCGCGGCTCTCTTCAAGAAAACGACAAGTTAGATTGAAGCGATGAAGTAAAAAGGCGGCATCTTAAAGAGGTCTGTTAATAACGAAATAAAAGTTGTTGACGAAGAAAAAAACCTCTGTATAATGCGCCCTTCGCTTGAAACGAAACGTTCAGCGAAAAGCCTTCGAGGCACTGTTCTTTAAAAATTAGGATGACTGATAAGTGTGGGTGTTTGTAGTTGAGTGAAGCGCATTTAATGCGTAGAAACTCAGAAAATACAAATGCTTACACTTAGATTTATGACAAGTATGTACAGTGTAAAAACGCACATACCTTGAAATGAATTTGAGTACTTACATTTATGTAAGTAAAGCGAAACGAATACCGCCTCTGAAAAGAGGTAAAAAAGTAATAGTTAGGAATTAAACTGAAGAGTTTGATCCTGGCTCAGATTGAACGCTGGCGGAATGCTTTACACATGCAAGTCGAACGATGAACCTTAGCTTGCTAGGGGGATTAGTGGCGAACGGGTGAGTAATATATCGGAACGTACCTTGTAATGGGGGATAACTAGTCGAAAGACTAGCTAATACCGCATACGCCCTGAGGGGGAAAGTAGGGGATCTTCGGACCTTACGTTATAAGAGCGGCCGATATCTGATTAGCTAGTTGGTGGGGTAATGGCCTACCAAGGCGACGATCAGTAGCTGGTCTGAGAGGACGACCAGCCACACTGGAACTGAGACACGGTCCAGACTCCTACGGGAGGCAGCAGTGGGGAATTTTGGACAATGGGCGAAAGCCTGATCCAGCCATTCCGCGTGAGTGAAGAAGGCCTTCGGGTTGTAAAGCTCTTTCGCAAGGGAAGAAAACTTACACTCTAATAAAGTGTGAGGCTGACGGTACCTTGATAAGAAGCACCGGCTAACTACGTGCCAGCAGCCGCGGTAATACGTAGGGTGCGAGCGTTAATCGGAATTACTGGGCGTAAAGCGTGCGCAGGCGGTTTTGTAAGTCAGATGTGAAATCCCCGAGCTCAACTTGGGAACTGCGTTTGAAACTACAAGACTAGAATATGTCAGAGGGGGGTAGAATTCCACGTGTAGCAGTGAAATGCGTAGAGATGTGGAGGAATACCAATGGCGAAGGCAGCCCCCTGGGATAATATTGACGCTCATGCACGAAAGCGTGGGGAGCAAACAGGATTAGATACCCTGGTAGTCCACGCCCTAAACGATGTCTACTAGTTGTTGGTGGAGTAAAATCCATGAGTAACGCAGCTAACGCGTGAAGTAGACCGCCTGGGGAGTACGGTCGCAAGATTAAAACTCAAAGGAATTGACGGGGGCCCGCACAAGCGGTGGATTATGTGGATTAATTCGATGCAACGCGAAAAACCTTACCTGGCCTTGACATGCCACTAACGAAGCAGAGATGCATTAGGTGCTCGAAAGAGAAAGTGGACACAGGTGCTGCATGGCTGTCGTCAGCTCGTGTCGTGAGATGTTGGGTTAAGTCCCGCAACGAGCGCAACCCTTGCCATTAATTGCCATCATTTAGTTGGGCACTTTAATGGGACTGCCGGTGACAAACCGGAGGAAGGTGGGGATGACGTCAAGTCCTCATGGCCCTTATGGCCAGGGCTTCACACGTAATACAATGGTCGGTACAGAGAGTTGCCAACCCGCGAGGGGGAGCTAATCTCAGAAAGCCGATCGTAGTCCGGATTGTTCTCTGCAACTCGAGAGCATGAAGTCGGAATCGCTAGTAATCGCGGATCAGCATGTCGCGGTGAATACGTTCCCGGGCCTTGTACACACCGCCCGTCACACCATGGGAGTGGGTTTTACCAGAAGTAGTTAGTCTAACCGCAAGGGGGACGATTACCACGGTAGTATTCATGACTGGGGTGAAGTCGTAACAAGGTAGCCGTATCGGAAGGTGCGGCTGGATCACCTCCTTTCTAGAGAAGATCACTCGGCTTCAAGCATTCACTCTTATCAGTCATCTGAAATATAAGCAGCAACAAAGATTTAGGCAAACCGCCTTAGGGTCTGTAGCTCAGCTGGTTAGAGCACCGTCTTGATAAGGCGGGGGTCGTTGGTTCGAGCCCAACCAGACCCACCACTCTATATTGGGGGATTAGCTCAGCTGGGAGAGCACCTGCTTTGCAAGCAGGGGGTCAACGGTTCGATCCCGTTATCCTCCACCACCTTATTGATGGTTTGGGTGAGTAGATCTTTGTTGTAGTTTAGAGATTAGAAGCAAGCGTTACTTGTGTAGTGTTTGCTTCTAGTTTTTTTACTAGACTGTTCTTTAACAAAATGGAAGAAGTAAAGGAATATAGGTTGTGTGATGACAACTTATATTCAATGGGCGATATTATTTTTTAACCGGAAATAATATCGATTGATTGCAAAATCATAAATATATTAAACGCAAGTTGAGACGCGACATTGATGAGTAATCATAAATGAAGCAAATCTAACGAGGTTTGATAGTGCTTTAGAATTACCTGTAACGCGCGTCTCATGCGCGACGAAATCTAGATTTAAAAAGGGTTTAGGTTTTAACGTTATAGGGTCAAGTGAATAAGTGCATATGGTGGATGCCTTGGCGATTACAGGCGATGAAGGACGTGATAGCCTGCGAAAAGCTTCGGGGAGCTGGCAAATAAGCTTTGATCCGGAGATGTCCGAATGGGGAAACCCACCCGCAAGGGTAACTCCTCCTGAATATATAGGGAGGTAGTGGCGAACCGAGTGAACTGAAACATCTAAGTAACTCGAGGAAAAGAAATCAACCGAGATTCCGTAAGTAGTGGCGAGCGAACATGGAATAGCCTGTTATTTTTAGCAGATGCGATAGTAGAACGGAATGGAAAGTCCGACCGTAGTGGGTGATAGTCCCGTATACGAAATCCCGTCTGTGGAACTAGGGTAACGAAAAGTAGGGCGGGGCACGAGAAACCTTGTCTGAACATGGGGGGACCATCCTCCAAGGCTAAATACTCGTAATCGACCGATAGTGAACAAGTACCGTGAGGGAAAGGCGAAAAGAACCCCGGGAGGGGAGTGAAATAGATCCTGAAACCGTATGCATACAAACAGTGGGAGCCTCTTCGGGGGTGACTGCGTACCTTTTGTATAATGGGTCAGCGACTTACATTCAGTGGCAAGCTTAACCGATAGGGGAGGCGTAGAGAAATCGAGTCCGAATAGGGCGAATTAGTCGCTGGGTGTAGACCCGAAACCAAGTGATCTATCCATGGCCAGGATGAAGGTGCCGTAACAGGTACTGGAGGTCCGAACCCACAAATGTTGAAAAATTTGGGGATGAGCTGTGGATAGGGGTGAAAGGCTAAACAAACTTGGAGATAGCTGGTTCTCTCCGAAAACTATTTAGGTAGTGCCTCGTATATCATTCTCGGGGGTAGAGCACTGTTATGGCTAGGGGGTTCATAAGAACTTACCAAACCATTGCAAACTCCGAATACTGAGAAATGCAATTACGGGAGACAGACCATGGGTGCTAACGTCCGTGGTCAAGAGGGAAACAACCCAGACCGACAGCTAAGGTCCCAAATGACGTGCTAAGTGGAAAACGAAGTGGGAAGGCATAGACAGCCAGGATGTTGGCTTAGAAGCAGCCATCATTTAAAGAAAGCGTAATAGCTCACTGGTCGAGTCGTCCTGCGCGGAAGATGTAACGGGGCTAAGCACGTAACCGAAGCTTCGGATGCCATATTTATATGGCATGGTAGGAGAGCGTTCTGTAGGCCTGCGAAGGTGTGCTGTGAGGCATGCTGGAGGTATCAGAAGTGCGAATGCTGACATGAGTAGCGATAAAGGGAGTGAAAAGCTCCCTCGCCGAAAGCCCAAGGTTTCCTGCGCAACGTTCATCGGCGCAGGGTGAGTCGGCCCCTAAGGTGAGGCAGAGATGCGTAGCTGATGGGAAACAGGTTAATATTCCTGTACCTCTATACAATGCGATGTGGGGACGGAGAAGGTTAGGTCAGCCGGGTGTTGGATGTCCCGGTTCAAGCGTGTAGGTTGGTTCTTTAGGCAAATCCGGAGAGCTAAGACTGAGACGTGATAACGAGTCTGCTTGCAGATGAAGTGATTGATACCATGCTTCCAAGAAAAGCCACTAAGCTTCAGTTGTATAAGACCGTACCGCAAACCGACACAGGTGGGCAGGATGAGAATTCTAAGGCGCTTGAGAGAACCCGGGAGAAGGAACTCGGCAAATTAGCACCGTAACTTCGGGAGAAGGTGCGCCCCGGTAACGTGTATAGACTTGCTCTAGAAGCGTGATGGGGTTGCAGTGAAAAGGTGGCTGCGACTGTTTAATAAAAACACAGCACTCTGCAAACACGAAAGTGGACGTATAGGGTGTGACGCCTGCCCGGTGCTGGAAGATTAAATGATGGGGTGCAAGCTCTTGATTGAAGTCCCAGTAAACGGCGGCCGTAACTATAACGGTCCTAAGGTAGCGAAATTCCTTGTCGGGTAAGTTCCGACCCGCACGAATGGCGTAACGATGGCCACACTGTCTCCTCTCGGGACTCAGCGAAGTTGAAATGTTTGTGAAGATGCAATCTCCCCGCGGCTAGACGGAAAGACCCCATGAACCTTTACTGCAGCTTTACATTGGACTTTGACAAGATTTGTGTAGGATAGGTGGGAGACTATGAAGCGGTGTCGCTAGATATCGTGGAGTCATCCTTGAAATACCACCCTGATGTTGTTGAGGTTCTAACCTAGGTCCGTAATCCGGACTGGGGACCGTGTATGGTAGGCAGTTTGACTGGGGCGGTCTCCTCCCAAAGAGTAACGGAGGAGTGCGAAGGTAACCTAGGTACGGTCGGAAATCGTACTGATAGTGCAATGGCATAAGGTTGCTTGACTGCGAGACGGACAGGTCGAGCAGGTGCGAAAGCAGGTCATAGTGATCCGGTGGTTCTGTATGGAAGGGCCATCGCTCAACGGATAAAAGGTACTCTGGGGATAACAGGCTGATTCCTCCCAAGAGTTCATATCGACGGGGGAGTTTGGCACCTCGATGTCGGCTCATCACATCCTGGGGCTGTAGCCGGTCCCAAGGGTATGGCTGTTCGCCATTTAAAGTGGTACGTGAGCTGGGTTTAAAACGTCGTGAGACAGTTTGGTCCCTATCTGCCGTGGGCGCTGCAAGTTTGAGGGGACCTGCTCCTAGTACGAGAGGACCGGAGTGGACGCACCTCTGGTGGACCAGTTATCATGCCAATGGTATAGCTGGGTAGCTAAGTGCGGAAGAGATAAACGCTGAAAGCATCTAAGCGTGAAACTCGCCTCGAGATGAGACTTGCCTCTGGCTTTAAGCCAGCTAAAGAGTCGTTCAAGACCAGGACGTTGATAGGTCAGGTGTGGAAGTGCAGTAATGCATTAAGCTAACTGATACTAATTGCTCGTGAGGCTTGATCCTATAACCTTAAAACTTAGATGACCTGATAGGTAACTATCAATAATCTGATAAGGTGTAGTTCAAAGCAATATGATTTGGCAATCATCTAGAAATAAGAAACACAAGTTGTTTCATACCCTAATCCCATTGAAAAACAAGCAGAAACGCTTGCATCCTTTACTTCTTCCAATTTGTTAAAGCAGGCCGAGTAACTTCGGCACCATGCATAACATTACCAGTTATGTTTGGGGACAATAGCGGTTTGGAACCACCCCTTCCCATCTCGAACAGGGCCGTGAAACGAACTTGCGCCAATGATAGTGTACTCTTCGTATGCGAAAGTAGGTCATCCCCAAGCTCCTATTCTAAAAACCCAGCACAACAGTGCTGGGTTTTTGCTTATTAGTGTAAGCCAGTGATTTTCTCAAAAAATAATTTATTTATTGCTTGACGAAAATCTTAAGCGCTGTAGAATGCGCGGCTCTCTTCAAGAAAACGACAAGTTAGATTGAAGCGATGAAGTAAAAAGGCGGCATCTTAAAGAGGTCTGTTAATAACGAAATAAAAGTTGTTGACGAAGAAAAAAACCTCTGTATAATGCGCCCTTCGCTTGAAACGAAACGTTCAGCGAAAAGCCTTCGAGGCACTGTTCTTTAAAAATTAGGATGACTGATAAGTGTGGGTGTTTGTAGTTGAGTGAAGCGCATTTAATGCGTAGAAACTCAGAAAATACAAATGCTTACACTTAGATTTATGACAAGTATGTACAGTGTAAAAACGCACATACCTTGAAATGAATTTGAGTACTTACATTTATGTAAGTAAAGCGAAACGAATACCGCCTCTGAAAAGAGGTAAAAAAGTAATAGTTAGGAATTAAACTGAAGAGTTTGATCCTGGCTCAGATTGAACGCTGGCGGAATGCTTTACACATGCAAGTCGAACGATGAACCTTAGCTTGCTAGGGGGATTAGTGGCGAACGGGTGAGTAATATATCGGAACGTACCTTGTAATGGGGGATAACTAGTCGAAAGACTAGCTAATACCGCATACGCCCTGAGGGGGAAAGTAGGGGATCTTCGGACCTTACGTTATAAGAGCGGCCGATATCTGATTAGCTAGTTGGTGGGGTAATGGCCTACCAAGGCGACGATCAGTAGCTGGTCTGAGAGGACGACCAGCCACACTGGAACTGAGACACGGTCCAGACTCCTACGGGAGGCAGCAGTGGGGAATTTTGGACAATGGGCGAAAGCCTGATCCAGCCATTCCGCGTGAGTGAAGAAGGCCTTCGGGTTGTAAAGCTCTTTCGCAAGGGAAGAAAACTTACACTCTAATAAAGTGTGAGGCTGACGGTACCTTGATAAGAAGCACCGGCTAACTACGTGCCAGCAGCCGCGGTAATACGTAGGGTGCGAGCGTTAATCGGAATTACTGGGCGTAAAGCGTGCGCAGGCGGTTTTGTAAGTCAGATGTGAAATCCCCGAGCTCAACTTGGGAACTGCGTTTGAAACTACAAGACTAGAATATGTCAGAGGGGGGTAGAATTCCACGTGTAGCAGTGAAATGCGTAGAGATGTGGAGGAATACCAATGGCGAAGGCAGCCCCCTGGGATAATATTGACGCTCATGCACGAAAGCGTGGGGAGCAAACAGGATTAGATACCCTGGTAGTCCACGCCCTAAACGATGTCTACTAGTTGTTGGTGGAGTAAAATCCATGAGTAACGCAGCTAACGCGTGAAGTAGACCGCCTGGGGAGTACGGTCGCAAGATTAAAACTCAAAGGAATTGACGGGGGCCCGCACAAGCGGTGGATTATGTGGATTAATTCGATGCAACGCGAAAAACCTTACCTGGCCTTGACATGCCACTAACGAAGCAGAGATGCATTAGGTGCTCGAAAGAGAAAGTGGACACAGGTGCTGCATGGCTGTCGTCAGCTCGTGTCGTGAGATGTTGGGTTAAGTCCCGCAACGAGCGCAACCCTTGCCATTAATTGCCATCATTTAGTTGGGCACTTTAATGGGACTGCCGGTGACAAACCGGAGGAAGGTGGGGATGACGTCAAGTCCTCATGGCCCTTATGGCCAGGGCTTCACACGTAATACAATGGTCGGTACAGAGAGTTGCCAACCCGCGAGGGGGAGCTAATCTCAGAAAGCCGATCGTAGTCCGGATTGTTCTCTGCAACTCGAGAGCATGAAGTCGGAATCGCTAGTAATCGCGGATCAGCATGTCGCGGTGAATACGTTCCCGGGCCTTGTACACACCGCCCGTCACACCATGGGAGTGGGTTTTACCAGAAGTAGTTAGTCTAACCGCAAGGGGGACGATTACCACGGTAGTATTCATGACTGGGGTGAAGTCGTAACAAGGTAGCCGTATCGGAAGGTGCGGCTGGATCACCTCCTTTCTAGAGAAGATCACTCGGCTTCAAGCATTCACTCTTATCAGTCATCTGAAATATAAGCAGCAACAAAGATTTAGGCAAACCGCCTTAGGGTCTGTAGCTCAGCTGGTTAGAGCACCGTCTTGATAAGGCGGGGGTCGTTGGTTCGAGCCCAACCAGACCCACCACTCTATATTGGGGGATTAGCTCAGCTGGGAGAGCACCTGCTTTGCAAGCAGGGGGTCAACGGTTCGATCCCGTTATCCTCCACCACCTTATTGATGGTTTGGGTGAGTAGATCTTTGTTGTAGTTTAGAGATTAGAAGCAAGCGTTACTTGTGTAGTGTTTGCTTCTAGTTTTTTTACTAGACTGTTCTTTAACAAAATGGAAGAAGTAAAGGAATATAGGTTGTGTGATGACAACTTATATTCAATGGGCGATATTATTTTTTAACCGGAAATAATATCGATTGATTGCAAAATCATAAATATATTAAACGCAAGTTGAGACGCGACATTGATGAGTAATCATAAATGAAGCAAATCTAACGAGGTTTGATAGTGCTTTAGAATTACCTGTAACGCGCGTCTCATGCGCGACGAAATCTAGATTTAAAAAGGGTTTAGGTTTTAACGTTATAGGGTCAAGTGAATAAGTGCATATGGTGGATGCCTTGGCGATTACAGGCGATGAAGGACGTGATAGCCTGCGAAAAGCTTCGGGGAGCTGGCAAATAAGCTTTGATCCGGAGATGTCCGAATGGGGAAACCCACCCGCAAGGGTAACTCCTCCTGAATATATAGGGAGGTAGTGGCGAACCGAGTGAACTGAAACATCTAAGTAACTCGAGGAAAAGAAATCAACCGAGATTCCGTAAGTAGTGGCGAGCGAACATGGAATAGCCTGTTATTTTTAGCAGATGCGATAGTAGAACGGAATGGAAAGTCCGACCGTAGTGGGTGATAGTCCCGTATACGAAATCCCGTCTGTGGAACTAGGGTAACGAAAAGTAGGGCGGGGCACGAGAAACCTTGTCTGAACATGGGGGGACCATCCTCCAAGGCTAAATACTCGTAATCGACCGATAGTGAACAAGTACCGTGAGGGAAAGGCGAAAAGAACCCCGGGAGGGGAGTGAAATAGATCCTGAAACCGTATGCATACAAACAGTGGGAGCCTCTTCGGGGGTGACTGCGTACCTTTTGTATAATGGGTCAGCGACTTACATTCAGTGGCAAGCTTAACCGATAGGGGAGGCGTAGAGAAATCGAGTCCGAATAGGGCGAATTAGTCGCTGGGTGTAGACCCGAAACCAAGTGATCTATCCATGGCCAGGATGAAGGTGCCGTAACAGGTACTGGAGGTCCGAACCCACAAATGTTGAAAAATTTGGGGATGAGCTGTGGATAGGGGTGAAAGGCTAAACAAACTTGGAGATAGCTGGTTCTCTCCGAAAACTATTTAGGTAGTGCCTCGTATATCATTCTCGGGGGTAGAGCACTGTTATGGCTAGGGGGTTCATAAGAACTTACCAAACCATTGCAAACTCCGAATACTGAGAAATGCAATTACGGGAGACAGACCATGGGTGCTAACGTCCGTGGTCAAGAGGGAAACAACCCAGACCGACAGCTAAGGTCCCAAATGACGTGCTAAGTGGAAAACGAAGTGGGAAGGCATAGACAGCCAGGATGTTGGCTTAGAAGCAGCCATCATTTAAAGAAAGCGTAATAGCTCACTGGTCGAGTCGTCCTGCGCGGAAGATGTAACGGGGCTAAGCACGTAACCGAAGCTTCGGATGCCATATTTATATGGCATGGTAGGAGAGCGTTCTGTAGGCCTGCGAAGGTGTGCTGTGAGGCATGCTGGAGGTATCAGAAGTGCGAATGCTGACATGAGTAGCGATAAAGGGAGTGAAAAGCTCCCTCGCCGAAAGCCCAAGGTTTCCTGCGCAACGTTCATCGGCGCAGGGTGAGTCGGCCCCTAAGGTGAGGCAGAGATGCGTAGCTGATGGGAAACAGGTTAATATTCCTGTACCTCTATACAATGCGATGTGGGGACGGAGAAGGTTAGGTCAGCCGGGTGTTGGATGTCCCGGTTCAAGCGTGTAGGTTGGTTCTTTAGGCAAATCCGGAGAGCTAAGACTGAGACGTGATAACGAGTCTGCTTGCAGATGAAGTGATTGATACCATGCTTCCAAGAAAAGCCACTAAGCTTCAGTTGTATAAGACCGTACCGCAAACCGACACAGGTGGGCAGGATGAGAATTCTAAGGCGCTTGAGAGAACCCGGGAGAAGGAACTCGGCAAATTAGCACCGTAACTTCGGGAGAAGGTGCGCCCCGGTAACGTGTATAGACTTGCTCTAGAAGCGTGATGGGGTTGCAGTGAAAAGGTGGCTGCGACTGTTTAATAAAAACACAGCACTCTGCAAACACGAAAGTGGACGTATAGGGTGTGACGCCTGCCCGGTGCTGGAAGATTAAATGATGGGGTGCAAGCTCTTGATTGAAGTCCCAGTAAACGGCGGCCGTAACTATAACGGTCCTAAGGTAGCGAAATTCCTTGTCGGGTAAGTTCCGACCCGCACGAATGGCGTAACGATGGCCACACTGTCTCCTCTCGGGACTCAGCGAAGTTGAAATGTTTGTGAAGATGCAATCTCCCCGCGGCTAGACGGAAAGACCCCATGAACCTTTACTGCAGCTTTACATTGGACTTTGACAAGATTTGTGTAGGATAGGTGGGAGACTATGAAGCGGTGTCGCTAGATATCGTGGAGTCATCCTTGAAATACCACCCTGATGTTGTTGAGGTTCTAACCTAGGTCCGTAATCCGGACTGGGGACCGTGTATGGTAGGCAGTTTGACTGGGGCGGTCTCCTCCCAAAGAGTAACGGAGGAGTGCGAAGGTAACCTAGGTACGGTCGGAAATCGTACTGATAGTGCAATGGCATAAGGTTGCTTGACTGCGAGACGGACAGGTCGAGCAGGTGCGAAAGCAGGTCATAGTGATCCGGTGGTTCTGTATGGAAGGGCCATCGCTCAACGGATAAAAGGTACTCTGGGGATAACAGGCTGATTCCTCCCAAGAGTTCATATCGACGGGGGAGTTTGGCACCTCGATGTCGGCTCATCACATCCTGGGGCTGTAGCCGGTCCCAAGGGTATGGCTGTTCGCCATTTAAAGTGGTACGTGAGCTGGGTTTAAAACGTCGTGAGACAGTTTGGTCCCTATCTGCCGTGGGCGCTGCAAGTTTGAGGGGACCTGCTCCTAGTACGAGAGGACCGGAGTGGACGCACCTCTGGTGGACCAGTTATCATGCCAATGGTATAGCTGGGTAGCTAAGTGCGGAAGAGATAAACGCTGAAAGCATCTAAGCGTGAAACTCGCCTCGAGATGAGACTTGCCTCTGGCTTTAAGCCAGCTAAAGAGTCGTTCAAGACCAGGACGTTGATAGGTCAGGTGTGGAAGTGCAGTAATGCATTAAGCTAACTGATACTAATTGCTCGTGAGGCTTGATCCTATAACCTTAAAACTTAGATGACCTGATAGGTAACTATCAATAATCTGATAAGGTGTAGTTCAAAGCAATATGATTTGGCAATCATCTAGAAATAAGAAACACAAGTTGTTTCATACCCTAATCCCATTGAAAAACAAGCAGAAACGCTTGCATCCTTTACTTCTTCCAATTTGTTAAAGCAGGCCGAGTAACTTCGGCACCATGCATAACATTACCAGTTATGTTTGGGGACAATAGCGGTTTGGAACCACCCCTTCCCATCTCGAACAGGGCCGTGAAACGAACTTGCGCCAATGATAGTGTACTCTTCGTATGCGAAAGTAGGTCATCCCCAAGCTCCTATTCTAAAAACCCAGCACAACAGTGCTGGGTTTTTTATTGCCTGAAATCAATAGCAAAAATCAAACGTAGCGATACAACATCATGTTGGTTTGATGTGATATCAGCATCTTGTAGGTATCAATTACGCCGTGAGCTACATGTGGCTTGCCCAGAAAAAAACCCGGTGCAAGCACCGGGTTGTCAATGTCTATTAAGATGTTCTCAAAATAGACTGCCATGAAATCTTTACAGCTTAATTAGGTACACCGCTTAGGCGGTTGTTAATTTGGTGTCTTCTCCCTCGTTTTGTGTATATTAAGAGAGTCGGCTGGCGCTGTCATTGACCCAAGTGGGCTATTAAAAAACAACAGCATGTCCTGGTTAATTTTCTGTTGATTTATATATGTTGATGGCGTGTAGTAGCTTGCATGTCTGGCTTTGAATTTAAAAGGAAATTTGGTATAATCAAAATGATAGATGGGCGTTACGCCCATTTTTTGTTTTTGGACGTAACGTTTTGAATTAAGGGTGCGTATGCAAAATTTGCATTCGGTGGTTGAAAAGACGGTTACCCAATTAGGGTATGAGTTGGTTGATTTTGAAACCTCTAATCGCGGCAAATTGCTACGGGTGTTCATCGACAAACTAACGCCAAAAGACAATAAAGACAGCGTCACGATTGACGATTGTGTGTTGGTGAGTAATCAACTGGGCAATGTATTAACCGTTGAGTTGGATATTGATTATGACCGTCTTGAAGTGTCTTCTGCCGGATTGGATCGCGTATTGAGCAAAGAGGGTGATTTTGTTCGCTTTGCCGGTGAGCGTGCGCAAATTAAATTGCGCGTAGGCATTCAGGATGATGGTCCTAAAGCGACCAAGACCAGCTTGCCAAGAAAAACGTTCTTGGGGCTGTTGCAAGGGTTCGAGGCAGGTAAGGTAGTAGTAGAGTGCGATGGCTGGGTTTATAGATTGTCGCTGGATAATATTGATAAGGCTCGTTTGAGTCCTGTCTTTGATTAATTTGTTATAGCTAATCCGTACGGTGAGTTGGAGATTACGATGAGTCGTGAATTATTGTTGTTGGTTGACGCCCTGGCACATGAGAAAAATGTGGATAAAGAGGTGATTTTTACTGCCTTGGAACTGGCGTTGGCTTCGGCAACGAAAAAGAACCATGAAGAAGGTGCTGATATCCGTGTAGACATTGACCGCGAAACAGGTGACTACAAAACCTTCAGACGCTGGCAATATGTGGAATACGACCTGTTGGAAAGCTCCGCTTATCAGTTCGATGAAGAAGACGAGAGAGCAGCCAGCAGACAAATCGGTGACTATTCTGAAGAGCCATTAGAGTCTATCTCCTTTGGCCGTATCGGTGCGCAAGCTGCAAAACAGGTGATTTTGCAAAAAGTACGTGAAGCTGAGCGTGAGCAAATGATTCAGGACTTCCTGGGCCGAGGTGAGAACCTGGTGACTGGCGTGATCAAGCGCATGGAAAAAGGTAATGCGATCATTGAAGTGGGTCGTATTGAGTGCTTGTTGCCACGTGAAGCCATGATTCAAAAAGAAAACCTGCGCGTGGGTGACCGTGTGCGTGCTTACCTGTCACGTGTTGACCGTGGTGGCCGCGGCCCGCAACTGATTTTGTCACGCGTTTCGCCAGACTTCCTCAAGCGTTTGTTTGAGTTGGAAGTGCCGGAAATTGAAGAAGGTTTATTAGAGATTCGCTCTGCGGCCCGTGACCCTGGCTTGCGCTCTAAAATTGCGGTTAAAACCAATGATCAGCGTTTGGATCCGGTCGGGACTTGCGTCGGTATGCGTGGTTCACGCGTGCAGGCGGTGACGTCTGAACTGGGTGGTGAGCGTGTTGATATCATTTTGTGGAGCATGGATCCGGCACAGTTTGTGATCAATGCACTGGCGCCTGCTGAAGTCACCTCCATCGTGGTAGATGAAGATGCGCACAGCATGGATGTGGTGGTGAATGAGGAGCAATTGGCAGTGGCCATTGGTCGTAACGGTCAAAACGTGCGTCTGGCTTCTGAGCTCACTGGTTGGAATTTGAATATTCTGACAGAAGAAGCGGCCGCCCAGAAAAGCCAGGACGAATACGCCAAAATCAGCCAGCTGTTTATTGAAAAACTGGACGTGGATGAAGAGGTGGCAGATATTCTGGTGCAAGAAGGCTTTAGCACCCTGGAAGAAATTGCTTACGTGCCATTGGCTGAAATGGCTGAAATCGAAGCGTTTGATGAGGATACCATCAATGAGTTGCGCTCTCGTGCGCGTGCGGCTTTGCTGACAGAAGCGATTGCCAAAGAAGAAAAGGTCGAAGAAGACACCAACGACTTGATGACACTGGAAGGCATGGATGCGGATACAGCCCATAAACTGGCTGCGAACGAAGTTCATACCAGTGAAGATCTGGCTGAACTGGCCGTCGATGAGTTGGTTGAGTTGACAGGAATAGATGAAGAGCGTGCCAAGTCATTGATTATGACTGCACGTGCGCCCTGGTTTAAGTAACCCATGCGGGTCATAACCTATGCCGAGCAAGACATCATGCATACATCTTAATTAAAAAATAAAGTAATTGAACTGGAGCAGTACATGGCACTTTCAACCGTCGGACAATTTGCCGCAGAGCTGGGTCTTCCAACGACTCTGCTCATCGAGCAACTGAAAAGCGCAGGCGTTAACAAAACGTCTGTAGATGATTTTTTGGAAGAAGGTGACAAGGCTGCCTTGCTGGATTACTTGCGTAAAGAGCATGGTGCGGCAAACGCCCCCAAAAATAAAATCACACTGACACGCAAACAAAATACCGAGATCAAAAAGCTCGATAGTTCAGGTAAGGCGCGTACGATTCAAGTGGAAGTGCGCAAAAAACGCGTGCTGGAGCGTCCGGAAATTGGCTATGACCAACCAGTAGATGCGGCTTACGAAGAGACCGAAAGCGTGTTGCCAGAGGCGTTGGAAGAGCTGCCAGAAGTGATTGAAGAGGTCGTGGCCGAAGTGCCTGTGGTGGAAGAGCTGCCTGAGATATTGCCAGAGCCGGAGCCTGAGCCAGTTGAAGCGCCTGCTGCTGAGCCCGCACCCGTGGCCGAAGTGCCTGTAGTCGCGAAAAAAGCAGCTGTGCTGTCTGCGCAGGAAATCGCCTTGCGTGAGCATGAGGCGGTGCGTGCGGCCAAACTGTCTGCCCTGCAGGCTGAGGATGTGCAGCGTAAGCAGGCATTGACGTTGCGCCGCGCCGAAGAAGAGGCTAAACGCCAGGCAGAAGCAGAAGCGGCGAAAAACAAGCCAGTCCCGACTAAGTTGTCTGAGGGCACGTTGCATAAGCCTGCCAATAAACCGACAGATAAACCAGAAGCAAAAGACAAAAAAGCCAAGACCGATAACCGTGACTGGACTGACAACGAAAACAAAAAACGCGGCATTAAAACACGCGGTGATGCTCCAGGTGGTGCGGCCCAAGGCTGGCGTACCCCTAAAGGCAAGCATCATAAATCAAGCAAAGATGATCAGCACGCATTCAATGCGCCAACAGAGCCGATGATCAAAGAGATCATGGTGCCTGAAACGATTTCAGTCGCTGATCTGGCACACAAAATGTCAGTTAAAGCGGCAGAAGTGATTAAGGCGTTGATGAAAATGGGCATGATGGTGACCATTAACCAGGTGTTGGATCAGGATACAGCGATCATTCTGGTTGAAGAAATGGGCCATAAAGCACAAGCTGCTGCTGCAAATGACCCGGAAAGCTTCCTGGAAGAGACCGAGAGCGTTGAGGCTGTGATGCAAGCGCGTCCACCGGTGGTGACCGTGATGGGTCACGTTGACCATGGTAAAACTTCATTGCTAGATTACATTCGTCGCAGCCGTGTCGCCTCTGGCGAAGCGGGCGGCATTACGCAGCACATTGGTGCCTACCACGTCGAAACACCGCGCGGTATGGTGACATTCCTTGATACTCCGGGCCACGAGGCGTTTACTGCCATGCGTGCTCGCGGTGCCAAGGCCACCGATATTGTGATTTTGGTGGTGTCCGCCGATGACGGCGTGATGCCGCAAACGATTGAAGCGATTCACCACGCCAAAGCGGGTAATGTGCCTATCGTGGTGGCGATCAACAAGGTCGATAAACCCGAAGCGCAACCTGAGCGCGTCAAAAGTGAACTGATTACGCATGAAGTGGTGCCGGAGGAGTATGGTGGTGAAGCCATGTTCCGTGAAGTGTCAGCTAAAACAGGTAAAGGCATTGATGAGTTATTAGAGGCGGTGTTACTGCAGGCTGAAGTCCTTGAGCTGATGGCATCACAAAATACACCGGCCACAGGCCTGGTGATCGAAGGTCGCCTGGATAAAGGCCGTGGTCCAGTGACTACCGTGTTGGTACAGTCCGGCATCTTACGCCGCGGCGATATGCTGCTGGCGGGGACTGCTTATGGTCGCGTACGTGCCATGTTGGATGAAAACGGCAACGACATTAAAGAGGCAGGTCCTTCTATTCCGGTAGAGGTGCTTGGTTTATCTGATGTACCGAGTGCTGGTGAAGAAACCATTGTCTTAAATGATGAGCGCAAGGCACGTGAAATTGCATTGTTCCGTCAAGGCAAGTTCCGTGATGTGAAACTGGCTAAACAGCATGCGGCCAAACTGGAAAATATCTTTGAAAATATGGGTGAGGGCGCAGTACAAACGCTGAACCTGATTATCAAGTCAGATGTTCAGGGTTCTTTCGAAGCCTTGACCACCAGCTTGCAAAAACTGTCTACCAGCGAAGTGCGCGTGAATATTATCCACACGGCGGTGGGTGCAATCAGTGAGTCTGACGTCAACCTGGCAGCGGCCTCTAAAGCGGTGTTGATTGGCTTTAACGTGCGTGCCGATGCTGGTGCCCGCAAGCTGGTTGAAAATCTGGATGTAGACCTGCGCTACTACAACATCATTTATGAAGCGGTCGATGAGATCAAAGCGGCATTGGGTGGCATGTTGGCACCAGAGCAAAAAGAGCAAATGATTGGTACGGTAGAAATCCGCGAGGTATACCGCATCTCCAAAGTGGGTGCAGTGGCAGGTTGTTATGTGCAAGATGGTTCGGTTAAACGTAACTCCAAAGTGCGCGTATTGCGTAACAATGTGATTATTCATACCGGTGAGCTGGACTCTCTGAAGCGCTTTAAAGATGACGTTAAAGAAGTGAAAAACAACTTTGAATGTGGTTTGTCACTCAAAAACTACAACGAGATCGAAGTGGGCGATATTCTTGAAGTCTACGAAGTCGTTGAAGTGGCTAGAACGCTGTAATGGCTAAAGCATTTTCAAGAACTGACCGTGTCTCAGAGCAAATGCGCCGTGAACTGGCGGATTTGCTCATGTTTGAGGTCAAAGATCCGCGTGTACACATGGTCACCTTGACCGGGGTTGAGGTGACTGGTGACATGGCGCATGCCAAAGTCTTTTACACCGCTGCAAAAAACAGCAAAGGCTTGCAGGCCGGTCTGGAAAAAGCCGCAGGCTTTTTACGCTCACAGTTGGGCAAGCGCATGATGCTACGTACCATGCCGCAATTACATTTTGTCTATGACGAATCCATAGACCGCGGCATGCACATGGACAAGCTCATCCATCAAGCATTGTCCGACACCCCTCCGCAAGAATAAGCGCTATGCAAACCAAACGCATTAAACGCGCCGTTAACGGCGTGTTGCTGCTCGACAAGCCGTTTGGCTTTTCTTCTAACCAGGCCTTGCAAAAGGTTAAATGGTTATACCAGGCCCAAAAAGCAGGCCATACCGGCACCTTGGATCCTCTGGCAACCGGCGTGTTGCCGATTTGCCTCGGTGAGGCAACCAAGTTTGCCCAGTATTTAACTGATGAAAATAAAACCTATGTTGCTACCGTCAAGTTTGGCGTGAGCACCACCACCGGCGATAAAGAGGGGGAGGTGGTCAGCCAGGTCGATTGCCATATCACCCGTGCAGACATTGAAGCAGTGTTGCCACAGTTTATGGGCCTGATTACACAAGTGCCGCCTATGTATTCGGCACTCAAAGTGAACGGCAAACCTTTGTATGAGTATGCACGCGATGGCGTTGAGTTGGTGCGTGCGCCACGCCAGGTGACCATTCATGCGTTGCGTGTACTTAGTTGCGTCGACAATAGTGCTGAGATTGAAGTGTGTTGTAGCAAAGGCACTTATATTCGCACCTTGGGTGAGGATATCGGTAACGTTTTGCAGGCAGGCGGCCATTTAACGGCGTTGCGCCGCACGGCGACGGCCACTTATCAATTGGCACATACGGTGACGATTGAGGCATTGGAACAGATGACCGCTGAGCAGCGTGATGCGCTGTTGCTGCCGGTAGATACGGCGATTACCGTCTTACCAAAAATATTGCTGCAAGAAGACGCCGCTTATTATTTCAAGCAGGGCAATCCGGTGTGGGTGTCTGGCACTATTCCAGCAGGTGAGCTGCGCATTTATAGTGAGGCTGGCCTATTTTTGGGCCTCGGCGTACAACAGCGTGATGGCCGTATTGCGCCTAAACGCGTTGTTAATCTATAAGCGCATACTTCAAGCGCTGGCTTGCTTGCCATCGGCCGGGTAAGTTTCTACAATTTGACGAATACACCTCTTTGGCAACCGTCCATGCGGCTAACTGTTCCCCTTCTTTTGCTGAGCATTGTGCCGTCTTGCATGCCTGATGCGGCTGCTCATGAAGCTGATGATAGGCCTGATCAGGCCGCGATCACCATATTGTATGACGCTCGTTTTGAGTTGCACGACACCGGGCCAGACCACCCGGAGCAGGCGCAGCGCGTCAGTGCGATTGTTGAGCGATTACAGCATAGTGCATCATTAAAGCCATGGTTACGCTGGCCCACATTTTCTGCTGCAACGCGCGCCGATTTACTCCGCGTACACAGTCCAGCTTATGTCGAGTTGCTCGATGCGGAACAGGCAGGCGTTAAGCCTGGCGAGCACCGGCTACTCAGCACGGGTGACACCGTAATATCTGCGCATTCGGTGGCGGTGGCCATGCTGGCGTCTGGCGCAGGCATGGCGGGGGTGGATGCTGTTATGCACCAGCAGTCCCCTGTAGCCTTTGCACTAGTGCGCCCACCTGGACATCATGCGACGCGTGAGCGCGGCATGGGGTTTTGCCTGACCAATCATATCGCTGTCGCTGCACGCTATGCGCAGCAGCATTATGCGATTCAACGTATTTTAATTGTTGATATCGACGTGCATCATGGCAATGGCACGCAGGCGATTTTTGAGGCCGATAACAGCGTCTTTTATTTTAGTGCCCATCAGCATCCCTTGTATCCCGGGAGTGGTCGTGCCTCAGAGAAAGGGGTGGGCGCTGGCACTGGCTATACGATGAATGTAGATGTGCCTCCCAGCAGTGATGAACACATTCTTTTACGCGCCTTAGACCAGCAGCTGGTGCCTGCCATGCGCCAGTTTCGGCCGCAGTTAATCATGGTCTCGGCCGGGCTGGATGCACACGCGGGGGATCGTTTAGGCGCATTGCAATATTCTGATCGCGGCTATGGCGAGGTCGCCACGCGTCTTAAGCAATTGGCCGAGACTTATGCCCAAGGGCGTATGGTCTGGCTGCTGGAGGGCGGCTATGTGCCGTTGCAAAACGCTGATGCTGTTGAGGCGATGATTGGCGCACTGTTGCGGTAACCAGCGTCGTTCATTCAGTTGTCATAAATATATGTTAATATATTCAATATGTTAAAGCGTTTTTATGTCTACTTTCTGCTGTCGGTGCTGTTTGCCATTGCGCAAACTGGCATTGTCACGCACGAAATCAGCCATATCAACGAGCTGACACAGCAGTCGCAACCTGACAAAAAACAGGGCAATGAGCCTTGTGCATTATGTGTCAGCCTGGCGCATGCCGCCGGTACACTCACCCAAACGCCACAGTGGCATTTGCCGCCACTCACCAGCTTTGCTATCCCTACCACCGCTGTTATAGCGGTGAACACCTATCGCATTGCGGTTTATTCTGCACGCGCCCCGCCCTTCATTATTTCAGCCTGATTAATTAATCTCGCGTCCTGACTGGCATTTGCTGCCTGGTCTGGCGCTTATTTATTTTGAGTGCAGTGCATGCAAGCACTGTCTCTATCATGTCTGGAACAAGCAATGAATATGATCAAACACATGGCGCCACATGCCTGGCGTCAAAAACCGCTATGGCTGGCAATGATGGCCGCCCTAACCACGCCGATGATCGCCACTGCGGGCGATAACGCGGCCACGATAGATCTGGACCAAGTGCCAGTGACGGGTAATCCTTTGGGGGTCGCCTCCGATGACATGGTCGTCCCGGTCTCTGTCATTAGCGGGCGTGAGTTAAGCCTGCGCCGGCAAGGAACGCTGGGTGAAACGCTTAACGGCATCCCTGGTGTGACTGCGACACAGTTTGGCCCCAATGCTTCGCGCCCGATTATCCGTGGCTTGGATGGCGAGCGCGTGCGCATTATGCAAAACGGGGTGGGCGTGCTCGATGCCTCCTCACTGAGTTTTGACCATGCTGTTGGCATAGACCCGCTGATTATTGAACAAATTGACGTGGTGCGTGGGCCAGCAGCGTTGCTATATGGTGGCAGCGCGATGGGCGGCGTGGTCAACGCGATTGACCACCGTATTCCCAAAGAGTCATTAAATGGCTATACCGGCCGTGCCGAGGCGCGTTTTGGCGGGCCGGATAACACGCGTAACGGCGCAGCTGTGGTTGATGTTGGTAACGGCACTTTTGCATTGCATGCCGATGTCTACAGCCGCGAAACCAGTGACCTGGACATCCCTGGCTATGCTGTCTCTAAGCGTAAAAGCCGGGCCGATGGCACCGCTCGCGAAAATAAGGGCAAGCTGGTCAATAGTGATGCGTTGGCCAATGGCGGTGCCTTAGGTGCAGCCTGGACCTTTGACACGGGTTACCTTGGTGTGTCTTATGCCGACTCTAATAATAACTATGGCACCGTGGCTGAAGAAAACGTGCGCATAGACATGCAAAATAAACGCCTTGAAGTGGCGGGTGAAGTGCGTGAGTTGCGAGGCCCTATCCAAAAACTTAAATTGCGTATGGCGCACACTGATTATCAACACGTCGAGCTAGAAGATGGTGTCGTCGGCACCACTTTTAAAAACCGCGGTGTGCAGGGTAGCCTGGAAGCAACGCATCTGCCGGTGGCCGGCATCAATGGTGTGTTGGGGTATCAATTTCAAAATACGCGCTTTCAGGCGCTGGGTGAAGAGGCTTTTGTGCCTGGGGTGACGACGCAAGACCAGTCTGTGTATTTATATGAAGAATATGCGATTCAACAGCACAAAATAACGTTTGGCGGACGCACAGGTGAAACCGCCGTCAATTCGGCAGACAATGCCACGTTTGGTGCCGGACAAAACAAGCGCTTTAATCCGAGCAGCTTTGCCTTAGGTGGCTTATACGCAATCAATGATCGCTGGAGCACTACGTTTAATCTCTCCCACAATGAACGCGCGCCGAGTTATTTTGAGTTATATGCCAACGGCGCGCATATCGCGACTGGTCAATTTGAGGTGGGTAGCACCCAGCTCAAAAAAGAACGCTCTAATGGCATTGATGCGCAACTAAAATGGAAGTCGGGCGGCCACAGTGTGACCTTGGGCGCCTATGCAACCAAGTTTCAAAACTTTATTGGTTTGTTTAATACCGGCAATGACGTGCTGGTGGGGGGGGACTTATTGCCAGAAGCCGAGTTTAGGGCCGTCCCCGCGCTGTTTAAAGGTCTTGAGCTAGAGGGTAAGTTTGCCTTGAATGATGAGTGGGCGCTTAAATTACGCGGTGACTATGTACATGCCAAAGATACGCGAAACAATGAATATCTACCGCGTATCTCGCCATTGCGTTTAGGCGGCGGCCTGGACTACCATCTGGGTAACTGGAACGCGCGGATGGATGTGTTGCACGCGTTCAAGCAAAACGATGTTGCGCAAAATGAGTTGAAAACCGATGGCTATACCAACCTGAGCGCATTAGTTGCGTTCAAGCTGCCGGTGAAGTATCACGTAGAGCTGTTTGCCAAGGCCAATAACCTGCTCAATGACGAGATCCGCGAGCACGCGTCTTTTCTCAAAGATATTTCGCCTGCGGGTGCGCGGTCTATTCTGGTTGGTGCCAGGGCTGATTTTTAAGGGTTGAGTACTCAATTAAAAAAGGTTGGCATAGCCAACCTTTTTTAATTACCTGCGCTTGGGCTTAGCCAAGCAAAATCAATCCCCAAACGACGGCTAGATTAATTAGCGCCAATAATACTGCAGCGCTGCCAATATCTTTGGCACGTTTGGCCAGGGCATGGCGTTCAATAGACACGCGGTCAACTACCGCTTCTACGGCCGAGTTTAACAATTCGACGATCATCACCAGCAGCACGCTGCCGACCATCAATATGCGGTGCAAGGCTTCGGCTTCGAGATAAAAAGCCAGTGGAATCAGTACCAGCGAGAGCCAGACCTCCTGGCGGAAGGCATCCTCATGCTGATAGGCCGCTTTAAAGCCGTCCATAGAGTAGCCAAAGGCATTGATTAAGCGACGAACACCGGTTTTGCCTTTAAACGGACTTTCCTGGTGGCTGGGTGGTTGATTGTTTTGCATGGATTATCTCTAAATTGCGACATCAGATTTTAACATGCGCTATGATAGCGCTTTTAGCAGTGTAGTGAGGAACGAACATGGCAAGATTGGTGCAATGTGTGAAACTGGGCAAAGAACTTGATGGCATGGATTTTCCGCCTTATCCCGGTGAGTTGGGCAAAAAGATTTATATGCACGTGTCCAAAGAGGCTTGGGCGGGCTGGTTGAAGCAACAAACCATGCTGGTCAACGAAAATCGGTTGAGCCTGGCAGATGCCAGCGCTAGAAAATATTTGGCCGAGCAAACTGAAAAGTACTTTTTTGGCGATGGCGCTGATACTGCCAGCGGTTACGTGCCACCCAGCGCGTAATTGAGGGCCAGCATTAAAAAAGCACTCCTGAGAGTGCTTTTTTGTTGTGTGACACATCTTAAGATTGCGTTTCGCGCTGAATATCTTCCAGGCTGGTGTGGCGCACATCTTTGCCTTTCACCATGTAGACGACATATTCAGAGATGTTTTTAGCGTGATCGCCAATACGCTCAATCGCTTTGGCCACAAACAGCACTTCCAGTGACATGGAGATGGTGCGTGGGTCTTCCAGCATAAAGGTAATCAGCTGACGCATAGCCGCACGGAACTGCTCGTCAACTTGCTCGTCTTGTTTGGCCACTTCTACGGTTTGGCTGACATCCAGGCGCGCAAACGAATCGAGTGACGTGCGCAGCATTTCGCGCACAATGCCGACCATGGATTTAATCTCGTTAAATCGCGGTTTGTACATGCGGTCTTGTTCGTAAATGCGCTGGGCCGTACGGGCAATTTTGGTGGCCTCATCACCAATACGCTCAAGGTCGGTGATGGTTTTAACCATCATCATGATCATGCGCAAATCACGGGCGGCAGGTTGTCTGCGGGCGATGATATGGCTGCAATCTTCGTCGACTTGTACTTCAAGTGCGTTGACGCGGGTGTCACGCTCCATCACATCTTTGGCCAGGTTGACGTCGGCACTGGTCAGTGCCTCCAGCGCATTGACAATCTGCTGCTCAACCAGCCCCCCCATTTCCAGAACCTTGGCGCGTACCGATTCCAGTTCTACATCGTATTGCTTAGAGGTATGTTCAAATTGCATGACAAATTTTCCTAATTATTGTGCCGATGCAGGTTACCAGCACAATATGACAACTTCATGATAATTTCGCAACTACTTCGTCAGTGTCTTGACACCGTTAGGGGTGGCCAGCAGCAGCACATTCGCGGCGCGTGCGGCAAACAGGCCATTGGTGACCACGCCAACGATGGCGTTGATTTTGGCTTCCAGTGCAACCGGGTCGCTAATGGTCAAGCCGTGCACGTCCAGGATCAGGTTGCCGTTATCGGTGGTGAAATCACGCAGCTGTGGCTGGCCGCCCAGTTTTACCAATTCGCGCGCCACATGGCTGCGTGCCATTGGCAACACTTCTACTGGCAGCGGAAACTTGCCTAACACTGGCACGAATTTGCTTTCATCACAGATACAGATAAATGATTTAGCCACTGCTGCGACGATTTTTTCACGGGTCAATGCGCCGCCGCCGCCTTTGAGCATGTGCATGTGTTCGGTGATTTCATCGGCACCGTCGACATAAATATCCAGGCTGTCGACACTGTTCAAATCAAACACCTCAATGCCGTGACCACGCAGGCGCTGCGCGGTGGCTTCAGAGCTGGCAACCGCACCGGTGATTTTGTGTTTTACTTTAGCCAGTTCGTCGATAAAAAAGTTGGCAGTAGAGCCGGTGCCCACGCCGATAATACCGTCTTTTACATACGTCACTGCGGCTTTTGCCACTTCGAGTTTTAGTGCATCTTGTTGTGCTTTATCCAATGCCATTTGCTTCAATCCTTGATTAATTCTTTATAATACAAACAATTCTCTATCATACACTGCAACCCTGCGGTTTTAAAATCTTAACGTATTTCATGACCATCAATTACCGCGAAAAAATCGAACACTCTCAAGTCTATGCCGTGGCCAGGCACACACCGCTCGATGAGATGCCTAATCTGTCTGCCCGCGCTAAAAATCGGGTGCTCTTAAAGCGCGAAGATATGCAGCCAGTCTTCTCATTTAAGCTGCGTGGCGCTTACAACAAGATGGCCCATTTGCCGCCCGATGCATTGGCGCGCGGCGTGATTTGCGCCAGCGCCGGTAATCATGCACAAGGCGTCGCGCTCAGCGCCCAAAAGATGGGCTGCCGCGCGGTGATTGTGATGCCGACCACCACGCCAGCCATTAAAGTGAACGCCGTGCGTGCGCGTGGGGCTGAAGTAGTGTTATTTGGTGACAGCTATTCGGATGCCTATGCGCATGCGCTGGAGGTTGAGAAGACCGAAGGCCTCACCTTCGTACACCCGTATGATGACCCGGATGTGATTGCCGGTCAGGGTACAATCGCGCTCGAAATCGTGCAGGATCATCCTGAGCCAATAGAAGCCATTTTCTGCTGTGTGGGCGGTGGCGGCCTGTTGGCGGGTATTGCGGCCTATATCAAAGCGGTGCGGCCAGAGATCAAAGTCATTGGCGTAGAAGCGCAAGATGCTGAAGCTATGACCGAGTCATTGAAAATTGGCCAGCGGGTCATGCTGGAGCAAGTTGGGCTGTTTGCCGATGGTGCTGCGGTGAAGCAGGTGGGTGAGCATACCTTTGCCCTGGTGCAGCAATATGTTGATGACATGATTGTGGTCGACAATGATGAAGTGTGCGCAGCGATTAAAGATGTGTTTGAAGACACGCGCAGTATTCTTGAACCTGCCGGTGCCTTGGCGTTAGCCGGGCTTAAAGCCTACAGTGAAAAACACCAGTTGCAAGGCAAAACCATGATTGCGGTCGCCTCTGGCGCCAATATGAACTTTGACCGCCTGCGTTTTATTGCTGAGCGGGCCGAGTTGGGTGAGCACCGCGAGGCCGTATTTGCGGTGACGATTCCTGAAGCGCCGGGCGCTTTTAAAGCATTTTGTCGCCAGTTGGGTAATCGCAATATCACTGAATTCAATTACCGTTTTGCGGACAGCCGCCAGGCGCATATTTTTGTGGGCCTGGCCGTGCATAACCCGGCTGAAGCGGCTGATATTGCCAGTGGCCTGAGTGCCGCTGGCTTGCCAACATTGAATTTGAGTGACAACGAAATGGCCAAGTTACATTTGCGCCACTTGGTGGGCGGGCATGCGCCACAGGCGCAACATGAGGTGGTTTACCGCTTTGAGTTCCCGGAGAAACCAGGTGCGTTAATGAACTTTCTCGAATCCATGGGTCACAACTGGAACATCAGTTTGTTTCACTACCGTAATCATGGCGCCGATTTTGGCCGCGTACTGGTAGGGATGCAGGTGCCACCCGACGATAAGGCCGCCTTTGAGCAGTTTTTGCAGCAACTTGGCTATCCTTATTGGGATGAAAGCCAGAATCCGGCCTATCGTTTGTTTTTGGGTTAGTTGGTTTTATATAGCCATTTTGGTGGTTATTTTCAGCCAAGTATCGCAGCCGCGAGGTGTAAGGTGTTGGTGAGCAACGATTTAGCCGTGAGTATGATTCTTGCTGGAATCGTCAAGCTTTAATAAAAAAATCAGGAGATAAATGCAAATGTTGAATTCATCATTGGCGCGTCATACGCGCATGAGCTTGCTGTTGCTGGCATTGGTTGCCAGTGTGGCGGCCTGTAACAAACAGGAAGAGCCTGCGGCAGAAGCTGCAGCGCCAGCCGCCGAGGCAGCTTCTGCGGCTGTAGCTTACGTTTCCACGCAAGATGCAGGCGTGAATGTGATTGATCTGGCGACCATGCAGGTCACCAGGCAGTTCGATGTCAAAGCAAACGGTCCGCGCGGCCTGGCTGTGACCGACGATGGTAAACAGCTGGTGGTTGCCACGCGTGAAAATGGCAGTATTTCTGTGATTGATACCGCCACGGGCGAAGTGGTTAAACAGATTGAGGTTGGTAAAAACCCTGAGTTTGTACGTGTGAGCGGTAATTTTGCATTTGTTTCGTCTGAGCCTAGCGCCAAAGCCGGGCCGCCGCCTAAACCGGGTGAAAAGCACGAAGAAGACGATGATGATGACGATGAAAAAATCCCGGCCAAAATCGCGGTGGTGGATTTAACCAAAGGTGAAAAGATTCGTGAAATCACTGGCGGCCCAGAAACCGAAGGGGTGGAGTTTTCGGCCGACGGCAAGCAACTGGTGATTACTAACGAAGCGGACAATACGGTAACGGTGCATAACATTGAGACTGGCGAGTTGATCAAAACCGTCTCTACACACGAGTACGGCGACAGGCCGCGTGGCATTAAAGTCTCACCTGATGGCAACACTTATTTGGCAACGCTAGAGTTTGGCAATAAATTTATGGTGATGGACAAAGACTTCAATGTCGTGCGCACTGTCGATACCGCTGAAACGCCTTATGGTGTGGCTTACGACAGCAAGGGCGAGCGTATTTTTGTGGCCACCAACAAAGCCAAGCTGCTGCAAGTGTTTGATGCCAAAACCTTTGAAAAGCTGAAAGAGGTGCCGACGGCTAACCGTTGCTGGCATTTTAGCTTTACGCCAGACAACAAGAACATCCTGTTGGCGTGTGGCAAGTCTGATGCTGTGCTGGTAATTGATGCCGAAAAGCTGGAAGTGACCAGCCAGGTGGAAGTGAAAAACATGCCTTGGGGCGTAGTCACCTTCCCTAAAGCGATGGGCAGCCTGGAAAACGTCAAATAAGCGCCAAGTTAAGTAAAGTACTTTGTCATATGCAAAAGCCCGCAGTTGCGGGCTTTTGTGTTTTAAGTGGGGGAATCTTAGGCGCTACGTTTGCGGATCCAGAAGGTGAATACACCTTCGGCCTCTTGCGTGTCTAGCAGGGTGTGGCCGGTTTGGCGACAAAACGCGTCAAAGTCTTTTTTGGAGCCAGGGTCGGTTGCTGTGATTTTAAGTATTTGTTCTGCCGTGAGCTCATTCAAGGCTTTTTTGCAGCGCAGAATAGGTAGCGGGCAGTTCAAGTTGCGGGCATCGAGGTCTTTATCGCTATGCATAAGCCATTCCTGAGTGTGAAAGGTCAAGCCGCGGTGATCGGCAGGCCTGCGTTTGCCCAGGCTAAAATGCCACCTGCCAGATGTGACACATCTGAACGGCCTTGTGCCAGCGCGAACTCGCCTGCGGCAACAGAGCGCACGCCGCTACGGCAATAAAAAACTATTTTTTTGTCTGTAGGGAGCTGGTCAAACACGGCGGTCAGGTTGCCTAAAGGCACATGCAGTGCACCGGGCAAGATGCCTGACACCAGCTCGTGATCATTGCGGATATCAACAAGCAGCAGCGATGGATCATTTAGTAATGGGTGTAGTTCATCCGGTGTTAAGTGTTTTAATGACATCAACAAACCCAGAAAAAGAAGCATGCCGAAAGGCAGGTAAGGAAGTGGTGGCCAGAGGCAGAATCGAACTGCCGACACGAGGATTTTCAATCCTCTGCTCTACCGACTGAGCTATCTGGCCAACAGCAATTTGGGCATGTCCCGAATCGCAAGACGCGCATTATAGCAAAGAACGCCAGGAATGCACACAAAAGATAAAAAAAATCCTGATATGCTGCGCAGGCGGTATTTTATAACGCTTTTTCATCTGTTGCGTGGTATCAGGCGCCGTGGGTTTGGCGGTTGATTGAAACAATTTGTGATTAGGCTAGTCACAAAAATGCAGGCTGTGGATGCGGTTTGGCCTTGCGTTGCAGGCAAGTTGTGATTGTTAATGGTTGTGGGTGTTGAAAGTAAGGTGAAGCGTATGTCGAATTCCATCATGATTTTGGGTGAAGTGCTGGGTGATGTGTTTCCTAAAGAAACCATGATTGGCGGTGCGCCCTATAACGTGGCAAGGCATTGTCATGCCTTTGGTGCACAGGTGCGCTTGCTCACGGCGGTGGGTAAGGATGCGCTGGGCGAGCGTATTTTGGCCGAGATGCGCCATTGTGGGCTGCCTGTCGACGGCGTGCAGCAGTCTGAGCGCTTGCCGACCGGCCAGGTCATGGTGCATTTAGAGCCGCATGGTCACCGTTTTGAGATTCTGGATCGGCAAGCCTACGATGATATGCAGTGGCCGCCTGTGGCCGCGTTAACACAGCAGCATCCACCGCGGCTGGTATATGTTGGCTCGTTGGCATTGCGGCATGCGCCTATGCAGGCACTGGCGGAGCAATGGCTCAAAATGTGTACGGCCACAGTGTTTTGCGATATTAACCTGCGTGCGCCCTGGTATGGCGCCAATAGTCTGCGCCTGGTGTTGCAGGCGACGGATATCCTTAAAATTAATCACGAAGAGCTGCCTGAAGTGTGCGCGTTGCTGGGCTTGCCCGCTTTGGCGGATATAAATGAGGCGGCGCGGCAGTTGCTCATGGTGTTTGGCTTGCGTGAGGTGTTTGTCACTTGTGGTGAGCAGGGCAGTTTTTGGCTGGACGCGTATGGCAATGGCTTTCGGGCGCCGCCCATGAAGTTGCAAGCGCCTTTTGTTGATAGCGTGGGCGCGGGGGATGCTTATGCTGCGGTCGTGATTCGCGGCTTGCTGGCCGGATGGTCGCGGCAAACCATGCTGACGCGTGCCGCCTGGTTTGCTGCTTCTATTTGCAGCATTCGTGGTGCGGTGCCTGCGCAAGCCAGTTTTTATGATGATTTTTTATAGGCGGCATTGGGGCGCCTTAAGCAAATTAATTCATAAAAACAGACGCTTAATCGCATAAAGGTCTATGCAAGGCAGGTGCTTGCCGATATAATGCGCGATTCGTGTAAATTGAATGTCAGCGTGGTAAGGCAAATAGGTTGTCTGGCTGCCGCGACATTGACGCTAACTCAAAGGAAAAAAGATGGCTGTTACCGCAGAACAATCCGCAAAAATCATTAAAGAATATCAACGTAGTGAAGGTGATACCGCGAGCCCGGAAGTGCAAGTGGCTTTGTTGACTAACCGTATCACTTACCTGACTGAGCATTTCAAATCAAACAAAAAAGACAACCACTCACGTCGTGGTCTGTTGGCAATGGTTAGCCAGCGTCGTCGTTTGCTGGACTACCTCAAAGGTAAAGACGTTAGCCGCTATCAAACGCTGATCGAGCGCTTGAACCTGCGTAAATAATTTGGTTAAAGTGTGACACTTAACACTGTTCACTTTTAACGAAATAAAAGCCGATGGCATGGTGATTGCCTCGGCTTTTTTGCTTTAAAAATTCCTGAACGTTTTGAATGCGTCAGGGTTCGGATCACCAAACGGGGTGGCTTCTGTGAGTGCGTTGCATCCGGTGTTGTCAGATGTAGCGTGTTGATGGAAGTCACCACACTTAAATTGATTGTTTCGTTGAGATTGGCTATTGGGTAGTGAATAGCCATGGTAGAGAAAAGGAAAAATATGTTTGAAATTACTAAAAAAAGCATCCAGTTTGGTGCGCATACATTAACCCTGGAAACCGGGGAAATTTCGCGTCAGGCCGATGGTGCCGTGGTTGTTAGCTACGGTGACACTGTAGTATTGGTTGCTGTGACTGCCAAACGTTCAGTTAAAGAAGGCCAGGACTTCTTTCCATTGACCGTGGATTACCAGGAAAAAACCTATGCGGCAGGCCGCATCCCAGGTGGCTTCTTTAAACGTGAAGGTCGCCCTTCTGAAAAAGAAACATTGACCGCACGTTTGATTGATCGCCCGTTGCGCCCATTGTTCCCGGATGCGTTTTACAACGAAGTGCAAGTGGTAGCGACTGTGTTGTCGCTTGATCCTGAAATTGACTCTGATATTCCAGCGGTGATTGGTGCTTCAGCGGCATTGGCTTTGTCTGGTATTCCTTTCTATGGCCCATTGGGTGCTGCAAGAGTTGGTTATATCAATGGTGAATATGTATTAAACCCAACCGCCACGCAGTTAAAAGAGTCTGCGTTGGACTTAGTGGTGGGTGCAACCGAGACTGCCGTAATGATGGTGGAGTCAGAAGCTAAAGAATTATCTGAAGAAGTGATGCTTGGTGCGGTTGTATTCGGTCACGAGCAAATGCAATCTGTGATTAGCGCGATCAATGAGATGGCCGCTGAAGCAGGTAAAGATGCTTGGGACTGGACTGCACCAGCACCAGATGTTGCGCTGATTGAAAAAGTGGCCGCAATTGCTGCAGAAGACATCAATGCTGCCTTCAAAATCAAATCTAAAGGTGAGCGCTCTACCAAGCTGGATGAAGTGAAATCACGTGTCATGAGCACACTGATTACAGAAGAAACTTCAACCGAAGAAGCTAACGCGATTAAAGATGAGTTCTTTAAGCTGGAAGCGAAAACTGTGCGTAGCCAAATCTTGAACGGCGAGCCACGGATTGATGGTCGCGATACACGCACTGTGCGTCCTATTGTGATGCGTACTGGCGTATTGCCACGTACACATGGTTCAGCATTGTTTACACGTGGTGAAACACAGGCGCTGGTTGTGGCCACCTTGGGTACTGGCCGCGATGAGCAAACGATTGATGCCTTGGCTGGTGAGTACTCTGACCGTTTTATGCTGCATTACAACATGCCTCCGTACGCGACTGGTGAAACTGGCCGTGTGGGTACGCCTAAGCGTCGTGAAATTGGTCACGGCAACCTGGCTAAGCGCGCATTGAAAGCAGTATTGCCTGCTAAAGAAGATTTTGATTACACCATGCGTGTAGTGTCAGAAATCACCGAGTCTAACGGTTCTAGCTCTATGGCGTCTGTCTGTGGTGGTTGTTTGTCATTGCTGGACGCTGGTGTGCCATTGACTGCACACGTGGCTGGCGTGGCGATGGGCCTGATTAAAGAAGGCAACCGCGTAGCGGTATTGACTGACATTTTGGGTGACGAAGACCACCTGGGTGACATGGACTTTAAAGTGGCCGGTACTGACAAAGGCGTGACTGCGCTGCAAATGGACATCAAAATCACTGGTATCACGGCACAAATCATGCAAGTGGCACTGGCACAAGCCAAAGAAGGCCGCGCGCATATTCTGGGCTTGATGAAACAATCTGTGTCTGGTGTAAACACCGAAATGTCACAGTTTGCGCCACGCATCATCAGCATGAAAATCAATCCGGACAAGATTCGTGACGTGATTGGTAAAGGCGGTGCGGTGATTCAGGCATTGACCAAAGAAACCAACACCAGCATCGACATCGAAGATGACGGCACCGTGAAAATTGCATGTACCAATGCTGACGAAGGTGCTGAAGCACAACGTCGTATTGCGCAAATCACCGCTGAAGTTGAAGTTGGACAGGTATACGAAGGCCCCGTGGTCAAGATTCTTGACTTTGGTGCCGTGGTGACGTTGATGCCAGGCAAAGATGGCCTGGTACATATTTCACAAATCGCGCACGAGCGCGTAAAAGCAGTGAGCGATTACCTCAAAGAAGGTGACATTGTGAAAGTGAAAGTGGTTGAGTTAGACGACAAAGGCAAAGTGCGTTTGAGCATGAAAGCCCTGATCGACCCACCTGCAAGAGAAGAAGCGCCAGCTGCTGAGTAAGTAGCATGGTTCACAAAAAAGCCCGCGCAAGCGGGCTTTTTTGTGGCTGTTTGCCAGCGTAAACCGGCAATTGCGTCAATTTACTTATAAATGGTTTGCAGTTTTTGCCGCATAATGCCGTCGTATGAACAATAATAAAAAAATCATACGAGAGGGTAGTAGTAAAAATGACAAATAAATCGAGCATATCTCTATTGCTGGCAGGCTTGTTTAGCAGCGTGCCTGGCCTGGCGAGTGAAGCGTTAGAGCTAGAAGAGGTTCAAGTCCGTGCACATTACGATAATGCTATCGGCACCTCAGATGCGGCCAGTGAGGGCAAGGTCAACGCCAGCCTGATTAAAAATCGCCCTATTTCACGTGTTGGTGAAGTGCTTGAGTTTGTGCCCGGCATGATTGTGACGCAACACAGTGGCAGCGGCAAAGCCAACCAGTTTTATTTACGCGGGTTTAACTTAGACCACGGCACCGATTTTGCTACTTATGTAGACGAGATGCCGGTAAATATGCGCACCCACGCACACGGCCAGGGCTACACCGATTTAAACTTTCTGATCCCCGAGCTGGTCAGCCATTTGCACTATAAAAAAGGGCCATATTCAGCTGAAGAAGGTGATTTTTCCTCGGCCGGGGTTGCCCGTATGCACCTGGTCAATCAGTTGCCGCAAGGCATCGCTAGTCTCACCGTCGGCAGTTATGATTACCAGCGACTGCTGCTGGCAAACTCAGTGGCGGTTGGGCAAGGACATTTACTCTATGCGCTGGACGTAAACCACTACGATGGCCCATGGCAGGTGGCTGAGGGCGTTAAAAAATACAATGGCTTGCTGCGCTACAGTGAAGGTGATGCGCACGACAGCATGACCTTGACCGCCATGGCTTACCATAACCAGTGGAATTCGACTGACCAGATCCCGTTGCGCGCTGTGCGTAGTGGGCAACTCGGGCGTTTTGACGCGGTAGATCCCAGCGATGGTGGCGATTCATCGCGCTATAGCCTGTCATTCTCCAAGCAGCATCGCGACCAGCATGGCGGCTGGCAGGTCAGTGCTTATTCAGTGCGCTCCGCGCTCGATTTATATAGCAACTTCACCTATTTTCTCAATGACCCGGTGAATGGCGACCAGTTTAACCAGAGCGAAAAACGCACCATGCTGGGTGTGAACGCCAGCAAATCTTGGCTGGGTGAGCTGGTAGGCATGCCAATGGAAAACAAGCTGGGCATACAAACCCGCTACGACAAACTCTCCCCAGTCGCGCTCTATAACACCGCACAAACCCAGCGCTTATCGCTGATCCGCTCAGATAAGGTTGAAGAAAGCAGTGCCGGATTATTTGCTGAAAACACCCTGTGGTGGCATGAAAAATTGCGCACGGTGGCGGGGTTGCGTTACGACCGTTATCAGTTCGACGTCAAAAGCAGCATCAACGGCAACTCAGGCAATACGAGTGATGGCATTACCTCGCCAAAGTTGTCTGTGATTTTCGGGCCATGGGCAAGTACCGAGCTTTTTTACAATATCGGCAAAGGCTTTCATAGCAACGATGCGCGAGGCACCACCCAGACCCGCCTGCCGGATGGCTCGGCCGCTTCACCCGTCACGCCGCTGGTCAGCACGCGTGGCAGTGAAGTAGGTGTGCGCACAGAGTGGGTGCCCGGTTTGCAAAGCTCGCTGGCAGTATGGCAACTGGATATCGACTCAGAGCTGGTGTTTGTCGGCGATGCCGGGGAAACACAGCCCAGCCACGCCAGCCGCCGTACCGGCATCGAGTGGAATAACCATTATGTGGTCAATGACTGGCTGCTGCTGGATATGGATCTCGCCTTATCAAAAGCGCGCTTCACCAAAGAAGACCCCGCTGAGCCAGGCCGCTATATTCCAGGCTCAATTAACAAAGTCGCCTCGCTGGGCGCAACGGTCACCAATTGTGGCAACTGGTTTGGCAGCATGCAGCTACGCTATTTTGGCCCACGTGCACTCGTCGCGGATAATTCTGTGCGTTCAAACTCAACCATGCTCACCTATGCGCGCGTCGGTTATCGCTACAACCCGCGCACCACGCTGACGCTGGATGTGTTTAACCTGTTTGACCGCAAAGCCAGCGATATCGATTATTACTATGAATCGCAACTGCGCGGCGAGGCAACCGCAGTTGAAGGCAAACATTTTCACCCGGTGGAGCCACGCTCCGCCCGCCTGACACTCACCTATAACTTTTGATTCACATAGTTAGCGCGGCCTAATTTGCGGTATATTAAAAGCATGCGCTCCTGAGAGGGGCGCATGCTTTTTAACTCCAATGAATTGCAGAGAGAGTGTATGCGCCGCATAACTATTTCGGTCGAAGACGACCTGGCCGATGCCTTTGACCAACTGGTGGCCGTGAAAGCCTACCTCAACCGCTCAGAGGCCTTTCGTGACCTCGTGCGCAAAGCGCTCGACGAATCCGTGATGGCCAATGCCGACCACCAACAAGCAGACTGCGTCGCCTCGCTCAGCTACGTCTACGATCACCACGAACGGCAACTCGCCAGCCGTGTGAATCAACTACAGCACGACCATCATGACGTGATTATCACTGCGCAGCATGTGCATCTAGATCATGATAACTGTATGGAAACGGTGATATTGAAAGGCAAGATTGCCGAGGTGGAAGCCTGCGTAAATGCGATCTCGTCACAGACGGGTGTGACGCATGCGAAGGTACATATTATTCCTAGATAGTTGAGATCGTCACTTATTGAATTAATCGAGTCTAATCCCCTATCGATTCTGGTATAGCTGGGCTGTTTAGGAAGTTGAATATATTTGCAGTTAGAATAAGGTGAAAGATTATCTATACAGGGTTTAAATAATGAATGAGCTCAATTTAGAGCAGGCTGAAGCTAGGGTGGCAAACTTACTAAGAGCGAGTGAGAGTAAAACCCTGGAATTCAAGCGCGTGTCTGGTCAAATGGTCAACAAAGCATTAATTGCAATCAGCGCCTTTGCAAACACAGATGGTGGAATTCTCGTTTTGGGAGTCGCGGATGCACGTCAAGAGATTGGTCAAAAAAGGCTATATGGTGTTGAGGAAAATCCAGAGTCAGTAGATGACTTAAGAAGAAAGCTGAGTACACAAATTACACCAGTGATTGGGCATTTAAAGTTTTTTAGATGGGCTTGTAAACTTCGTGATCAGTCAATGGGACACATTGTGCTGATTCAAGTTGGCAAAAGCGATAAAGTACACTCTGTCGCTGACAACGGCACGTTTAAACGCATGGACGCAAGCAGTAGGCAAATGACTGCTGAAGAAATTACTGAGTTGTCGTATCAGCGCGGCGTCCGATCTGCTGAAACTGAGACAATCGATGTTGAGTTTGATTTGCTGGAAACAGATACTTGGAAGGCCTTTTTAGCAGGACGTGGGCTTAAAGTGGGGACTTTTCCTGAGCAACTTAATCGCATAGGTTTAGCGTCGAAAGCTGGGAGTAAACTTATGCCCACCCGAGCGACGGTGTTGCTTTTTGCAGATGAGCCAGGGAGTTTGCTTGCTTCTTTTGGCACTCGAGCTGACATTCGAATTATGGTCTATGATGGCAAGCAGGCTGTCGCAGGGGCTACACCAAACTTAAGAAAAGCGCCTAAAACAATACGTGGTCCACTGGTGGACTTGATTGATAAAGCAGTCGCCGAAGTATTAGATGAGCTTGCAAAAGGGTTAACGCTTAGTGGTAGTGGCTTTAAAACAAAACATTTGTATCCTGAGCGTGTTGTTAAAGAGGCTATAGTTAATGCAGTCATACACCGTGACTATCGTTTAAATCGCGATATTTTTATAAAAATTTTTGATGACCGCATCGAAGTGGAAAGTCCTGGCATTTTCCCCGGCAATATTACGCCATCAAATATTGATAAAGCGGGATCAAAAGCTAGGAATCCACTGATTGCCCAAAACTTAAGAGAGTTTCCTATCCCCCCTAATATTGATGCAGGGGAAGGTGTAAAAATGATGTTTGCAGAAATGGCCAGCGCTAAGCTTTTTCCACCGCAATATTCTCAAAACACGACAGCAGCAGTTGAAAGCGTTACTGTGACACTCAGAAACTTGGAGCGTCCAACAATATGGGATGAGGTCAGTCATTGGATTGATACCCAGGGTGAAATTGCTAATGCCGATTTATGCAAGATTGCAAAAGTAGAAACTTTGGCATCGTCGCGAATGCTAAAAAATTGGGTTGAACAAGGTGTTTTAATTCAATTGCCAGATAGGGGTAAGCGTAACATGGCTTATACGAAGCCAACACTTCCAGAAGAACAAACTTTATTATCTGGAGATGAAGATAATAAAATAGATAATCAGTATTAATCATTATTTATCAATTGCTTAGATTGTTATTCATTTTCAAAAGTATAAAAATTTAAGTAGTTTAAATTTCTTAATATGAGCCTAATTTAAATGCACGAAGTCATCTGTCCACATTGCAGCAAAGCCTTCAAAATTGATGAAGCTGGGTATGCTGACATTCTTAAACAAGTCCGCGATAGCGACTTTGAACGCCAGTTGCATGAACGCTTAGAGTTGGCTGAAAAAGAAAAACAAAGTGCGATTGAATTGGCCACGACCAAAGTTACTAGCGAATTGCAACAAGCCGCGATAGCAAAAGACAGCGAGATTCAATCACTGAAAACTAAGCTGGAATCTGAAGCTGTTGCTCGTCAATTGGCGGTGACTCAAGCATTGAGTGCGGTAGAGAAAGAACGTGATGCTTTGGCGAACCAACTTGCTCAGGCAAAGCAAGAGATTGCTAGTGTGGCTAATTTGGCAGAGGCAAAGCTCACGAATGAAATTCAACGAACGGCCTCAGCCAAAGACAGTGAAATCCAAAGCTTAAAAGCAAAGCTGGAAGCCATTGAAACCGAAAAGAAACTGGCGATTAATCAAGCGGTGAGCCAGGTTGAAAAAGAGCGTGATGAACTCAAAAGCAATTTGGTCCGGGCCGCTCTTGAAAAAGAGTTGGCTGAAAAATCCCTTAAAGACAAATACGAAACGCAAATAAAAGACCGCGATGACGCCATTGAGCGATTGAAGGATTTGAAGGCTAAGCTCTCAACCAAAATGGTGGGTGAAACGCTGGAGCAACATTGCGAAACAGAGTTTAACCGTATCCGTGCCACGGCTTTTCCCAAAGCTTATTTTGAAAAAGACAACGATGCTCGAGGCGGTAGCAAAGGCGACTATATCTTTAAAGACCACGATGACGGTGGTACAGAGATTGTCTCGATTATGTTTGAGATGAAAAACGAGAGTGACACTACTGCCACTAAAAGCAAAAACGAAGACTTTTTAAAAGAGCTGGATAAAGACCGTAACGAGAAGGGTTGCGAGTATGCCGTGCTGGTTTCACTGTTGGAGCCTGAGAGTGAGCTTTATAACACTGGCATCGTCGATATGTTCCACCGCTACCCCAAAATGTATGTGGTACGCCCGCAGTTTTTTATTCCTATGATTACGCTGTTACGTAATGCTGCTTTAAACTCGATGAAGTACAAAACCGAGTTGGCGACCGTAAGGGCACAAAACATAGACATCACCAATTTTGAGAGCGAGCTAGAATCGTTTAAAACCGCGTTTTCTCGTAACTATGAACTCGCCTCGAATCATTTTCAAAAGGCGATTGATGAGATTGATAAATCTATCGATCATCTGCAAAAAACCAAAGATGCATTGCTCAGTACCAGCCGCAATCTGCGTTTAGCCAATGACAAGGCGCAAGACGTAACCATTAAGAAGCTGACTAAAGGTAATCCGACGATGGCTGAAAAGTTTGACGAGTTAAAGCGATAGCGAAATGCCCTTATAGTAATTTAGTGCCTAGCGGAACCTCATGTTCCGGTACACATAAGGTCACTTTTCCTTCCGCATCGTGAAACCCCGTCACCAGGCATTCTGACATCAACGGCCCGATTTGTTTAGGCGGGAAGTTGATGACGGCGACCACTTGTTTGCCGATCAAGCTTTCTGGTGTGTAAAGCGCGGTGATTTGGGCGCTGGATTTACGCACGCCGATTTCTGGGCCAAAGTCTATCTGCAGTTTGTAAGCGGGTTTGCGAGCTTCGGCAAATACTTCGGCGGCAATCACACGCCCAACTCTTAATTCCACTTTGGTAAAGTCGTTCCATTCGATTTGAGTCATATCACCATATCCTTAAAGATCATCTGGCGATGATCGTCGAAGCTTTAAGCCAACGTTAATGGTCATATTCTGCAAGTATTTATTCCCAGAGCAACTCATCGTGCGAGCTGTGCTAAAAAGGTGTCAATTATTACCGCATTTTTTGCGGTGATTAAAGAGGCTTATTACCGCACGTCGAGATATTTGACACCAATGAAGGTCACTAGCGAATCAGCGCCGAAATCACCTTGAACTGCGCATGCGTGGCGCCTTGCATAGGCTCAAACAACATAGACTCTGTGTTTGTAATGATGCAACCAGCTGCGCGCAGGCGTTCGATGGCATTGTGGCGGTTGGCTGCGTCGCGCGAAATGACTGCGTCTTCAACGATAAATACCTGTTTGCCCGCTGCCAATGCATCCAGGGCTGTTTGTAATACGCAAATATGCGCTTCTAGCCCGAATAAAACTACTTGTGGCGCGACGCTGACAGAGGACTCTTGTAACGTTGGCTCTTGCCAGGCAGAGAAGGCGAGTTTGGTGTAGCGTGGGGCGTAGTCTGGTAATAAAGCTTGTAGCTCTGGCAGGGTTTCACCCAGCTTTTCCGGGTATTGCTCGGTGACCCACAAGGGGATGTTGAGTAATTGAGCGCCTTGCAGCAGGCGCTGAATGTTTTTGATCACCGCGGCCATGGCGGTGTCTGGCATGGCTGAACACAAGCGGGTTTGCACGTCGATTAGTATCCAAACGGCGTCTGTGCTGGCGATGGCTTGATTCATAGGTATTAGCGCTTGGCGAGTTGCTGGTCTATATCTTGCAAATCGGCTTCGGAGACGATGCCGCTGGCGGTTTTGAGGCGGATGATATTGACCAGGTAGTTATAGCGCGCCTGCAATAAATCGCGGTTGGCGCTGAAGTACTGTTGTTGTGCATTGAGTACATCGACGCTGTTACGTACGCCGACTTCGTACCCCAGCTTGGTTGAGTCTAGTTGGCTTTGGCTGCTGCGTAGTGCTTGCTCTAGCGCTTTCACCTGGGCGATGCTGGTGTTCAGGTTGAGGTAGGCGCGCTGGGTTTCGAGTGAGGTCTGGCGCAAGGTGTTTTGCAGGTCATCCAGCGCTTTTTGCCGGTTATAAGCCGCCTGGCGCACGCGCGATGTTACTGCCCCACCTTGGTAGAGCGGCACAGAGACCTCTACACCAATGCTGGCACTTTTCAGGTCGGCGCCAAATCCATACTGGCCGCCGTTGGCATGGCTGTCCTGATAGTTGGCCACGGCATCCACTGTTGGATAATGCCCGGCGCGTGCGATTTCGATATCTTTTTCATTGACCTGTACCGTTTGCTGCTGAATCTGGATATTCAGGTTGCTGGCATTGCTTACCTCCTGCCATTCCTGCATGGGCTTCAGGCCAGAACTGATCTGAATATCTGCGCGCACGCTGGCAAGCTGTTCAGGCAGTTTGCCAGTGATCGCTTGCAGGCTGCGTTTGGCAATTTCAACCTCGTTGAGTGCTGCCAGCTCTTGCGCCAAGATGAGGTCGTAGCGCGCTTGCGCTTCATTGATGTCGGTAATGGTGGCGGTGCCCACATCAAAGTTGGCCTGGGCTTGTTGCAATTGGCTCTGGATGGCTTCTTTTTGTGCCTGTATCAGCGTCATGCGGTCTTGCGCCAGCAATACCTCAAAATAAGCCTGGGTGGTGCGTAACATCAGGTTTTGTTGCGCCAGATGGTATTGCTTGTCGGCAATGCTGACTTGCACCTTGCTTTGGTCAATGCGCTCTAGGTTTTCTTTGCGGAAAAGTGGTTGCCTCGCTTGCAGCTGTGCCTGATAACCTTCATAGGTGTTCCGCCCGCCAGGGAAAGGCGCTTGGCTACCGACAATTTTTAAATCGGTGCGATTGGCATTGGCGCCTGCGGTGAAGTTTACAGAAGGACGGTAACCCGCTTTGGCCTGTTCGATGATTTCTTGCGCGGCCAGATTAGCGCTGCCGGCGGAGGCCAGCACCGGGTCATTGGCTTTGGCCTCCTGGTAGATGTCGACCAAGCTTTGTGAAGCGGCAAGTGTGAGTGGCGGTAGCCACAGCGTGCTCACAAGCACTAACAACCAAGGCAAAGGAGTAGTCGACATAAGAGGTTTTTTAAAATGAAAAGGCTTGTGCCTGCGGCGCGTTTTGCATTTCTGTCAGGCTGGTTTCAAACAGCACATCCTGCTTGTAGCTATGCTCAGCCAGGCGTTGAATCAGGGTTGCTTGCATCACTGGTGCCTGGCCGAGAACGATGAGCAGTCTGCCACCAATGCTTAACTGGTAGCGCACACCCTCAGGCTCAACCGGGCTTGAGGCGGTAAAGATAATCGCGTCATAAGGCGCTTGTGATTCATAACCATTGTGGCCGTCTAGCTCAATCACTTGTACATTCTGGATGCCTTGTTTGGTGAGTGATTGCGCGGCTTGTGCACACAGCTCAGGGAAGATTTCCAGCGCGGTGACTTGGGCGCAGTGTTGCGCCATGAGAGCAGCCAGGTAGCCACTGCCGGCGCCAATCAATAACACTTTGTCTTTGGCTTGCAGTTGCAGCGCTTGTAAAAAACGCCCCTCCACTTTAGGGCTGAGCATTTGCTGGCCTTGCGCTAACGGGATCTCGATGTCAGCAAACGCCAGTCCGCGATAGGCCTCGGGTACAAAGGCTTCGCGCGGCATATTGTTCAACGTGGCCAATACGTGCGGGTCCAGCACCTCCCAGGTGCGAATCTGTTGCTCAATCATGTTAAAACGTGCGGTTGCCTGATCTGTCATGTCTTGAATCCCAATGTCGATTATTGATAAGCCGTATTATAGGGCACTTCTATAAATTCAATTTGCGTCGCGATACTGCGTTGCTCATAAAAAATTTCTCCTTACATATAAGCCATATGCGGCGTCATCATTTTTTAATCGCGCCTGGTCTGGCTTAGCCACTTGAACTTATAAAAATGCCCTAGCGTTTATCGCGCCGTGATTGCATGGCGCTTGCCGTGAATCCTGCCCAGAATGTATACAGCGCTGGCACAAACAAAATGGTGAGCACGGTGGCCACCGCCAGCCCGCCCATAATGGCCACTGCCATCGGGCCAAAAAACACGCTGCGCGTGAGCGGAATCATGGCCAAAATGGCTGCGGCGGCCGTTAACACAATCGGCCGGAAGCGGCGTACGGTCGATTGCACCACGGCTTGTTCCAACGAGGCACCTTCGGCAATATCTTGTTTGATCTGGTCGACCAGAATCACTGAGTTGCGCATGATCATGCCCGAGAGCGCAATGCTGCCCAGCATGGCAACAAAGCCGAAGGGCATGTTAAAAATCAACAGCGCAAAAGTGATGCCTATCATGCCCAGCGGTGCAGTGAGCACCACTAAAATGACGTTGGAAATGCTGCGTAGCTGCAACATGAGCAGGGTAAACACTACTGCTAAAAACAGCGGTGCGCCTTTTGCCACTGATGTGGCGCCCTTGGCCGCCTCTTCAATCGCGCCGCCGGTTTCTACCGTCACGCCTGCTGGCAATTGCTGCAAAATTGGCTCTATGGCCTGCTGAATTTGCGCCGACACCACTGGCGCCTGCATATTGCCGCGTAAATGCGCCCGCACGGTGAGTGAGGGCACACGGTTGCGTCGCCAGATCACGCCTTCTTCAAAGCTGTGGTGAATATTGGCAACCTGCGCCAGCGGCACGCGCTCGCCGCGCTGACTTAACACCGTGAGTTGCGCCAGTTGTGAAAGCTTGGCGTGCTGTTCATTGCTGCTGCGCATGACGAGGTCTATGCGCTCGTTGCCCTCCCTAAACTCGCTGACTACCTGCTCAAAATATTGCGTATTCAGCAGCTGTGCTATCTCTGTCGAGCTGACACCTAATAGCCTGGCCTTGTGCTGGTCAATATCGACATGAATCACTTTACTTGGTTCTTCCCAGCCCAGTTGCACATTGCGCAGGTGCGGGTTGGCGCGCATGGCATCGGCAATTTTGTGCGCGACGTCTCGAATCGCCTGCAAGTTTTGGCCATCGACCCGGAATTGCACCGGAAAGCCAACGGGCGGGCCGTTTTCGAGGCGTAGCACCGAGGCACGCAATTGCGTAAAATCATGCTCAAACAAGGTCAGCAGGTCGTTGCGCAGGGCTTCGCGCTGCTCCAGGCTGTTGGTCAAAATCACCAGTTGGGCAAAGGCGCGGTGTGGCAATTGCACATCTAGCGGCAGGTAATAGCGCGGTGCGCCAGAGCCGACGTAAGACACCACATTTTGCAGTGTGCCATGTGTTTTCTGCCAGCCTTGCAGCCATTGTTCCAGTTGGCTCACCGCAGTATCGGTAGACTGGTCGCTGGCATTTTCGGCCAGGCGTAAGTCGACCACGACTTCGAGTCGCGTAGAGTCGGGGAAAAATTGTTGCTGCACTTTGCCAAAGCTCAGCATGGACACCACAAACAGGGCGATGGTGGCTAAAATCACGCTGCCTTTGTGTTGCACGCACCAGCTGATGATGCTTTGTAGCCGTTGGTAAAACGTTGTTTGATAAAGGCCTGCATGGTTGTGAGTGCTTGCTTCGCTGTGATGGCTAGCCTTGGGTAGCAGGTGATAGCCTAAAAATGGAATCACAATCACGGCCGCAATCCACGACAAGGTGAGCGCAATGGCAGAGACCTGAAAAATAGACCGCGTGTATTCGCCGGTGGACGACACGGCGGTGGCAATCGGCAAAAAGCCCGCCACCGTGACCAGTGTGCCTGTGAGCATGGGCATGGCGGTGGAGGTATAAGCAAACGAGGCCGCTTGCAGGCGGTCCCAGCCTTGCTCCATTTTTGCGGCCATCATTTCAACGGCGATAATCGCGTCATCGACCAGCAGGCCGAGTGCCAGAATCAGCGCCCCCAGCGAAATCTTGTGCAGGCCGATGTTCAGCCAGTCCATGAGCAAGAAGGTACCCGACAGCACAATAGGAATCGCCACTGCAACCACGATGCCAGTGCGCCAGCCCAGTGACAGCAGACTCACGGCCAGCACGATAATCAGCGCCTCGCTAAGTGAGCGCACAAAGTCTTGCACCGAGTGTTGCACAATATCCGGCTGCGAGGTGACCAGTTGCAATTGCACACCCAGCGGTAACTGTTTTTGTACGCTGGTGATGGTCTGCTGCATGGCTTTGCCTAGCGCGATCACATCGCCGCCTTGCTGCATGCTGACGCCAATCAAGAGTGCCGAGGTGCCATTAAAGTGGATGCGTTGCGCGGGCGGGTTGGCATAGCCATGTTTGATGGTGGCGATGTCGCCCAATGTCAGGTTCTGGTTGCCTGCCCGAATCGGAAACTGGCGTAGCTCTTCCAGTGACTGTAAGCGCCCACTTACATTCAGCCGTATTCTTTCTGGGCCGGTATCAAAGGTGCCAGCGCCGATGACTGCGTTTTGCTGTTGCAGCAGTTGTGCCAATTGTGCCGGGCTGATGCCGAGCGATGTGAGTTTTTGGTTGGAGATTTCGATGATGATTTTTTGTGGCTGTTCGCCAAATAAATCGACTTTTTCCACATCGGGTAATTTGAGCAGGCGAGCGCGTACCCACTCGGCTTGTCGTTTTAATTGCTGCGGCGTCAGGCCGTCTGCCGTGATGGCGTACATGGTGCCGTAGACGTCGCTAAACTCGTCGTTAAAGGTCAGGCTTTGCAGGTCGGCGGGAAAAGTATGGCGGATATCGCCTATTTTTTTGCGTACCTGATACCACAACTCGGGGATTTTTTCTGAGAAGGTATTATCGCGAATGACGATAAACACCACCGACTCACCGGGGCGCGAATAGCTGCTGGTGTAGTCGATAGACGGTATTTCTTGCAGCTTTTTCTCAATTTTGTCGGTGACTTGCTGCTCGACCTCTTGTGCTGAGGCGCCGGGCCAGCTGCTGCGAATCAACATCACTTTAAAGGTGAACGGCGGGTCTTCTGATTGACCAAGATGCGTGTAGGCAAACATGCCGCCCAGCAAGGTCAGGACAATAAAGTACAACACCAGGGCCTGGTTTTTAAGTGCCCAGGTCGACAGGTTGAAGCCGTGCACGGCTGTAGCCTGCGCCTGCGCTTCGTCGCTGTGGTGAGGCGTGGTCATCAGCGGAGTACCTCGGCGCCGGGCGTCACTGCTTGCACCAGCATGCCTTCTGTTAATGTATGCACACCTATGGTGGCGATGGTTTCTGCAGCTTGCAGGCCGCTGGTAATCTCGATGCCGCTTTCGGTGAGTGCACCCGTGGTGACTGGGCGCAAATGTGCCCGGTGTTTGGCGTCAATCACCCACACGCTGGTTTGTTGTCCCTGGCGCGTGACGGCGGTGCTAGGCACGATGAGTGTTGGCGCCGTGTTGCTTTGTGCAAAGCTTACTTGTGCCGTCATGCCCAGTTTGATGCGTTGGTCGGCATTGAGTAGCTGGATACGTAAATCAAAGGCGTGGGTTTGGCTATTGGCAGCCGGTGAAATCTCACGTATACGGCCCTGATACGCTTGCTGCACATCACTCAGGCTGACGCGCGTGGCATCGCCCACCTGTAAGCGGTCTATTAACGTTTCGGGGACTGCAATCAAAATTTCCAGGGTCTGCAAATCATAAATTTGCGCGACGGTTTGCCCGGCCGCGACCACCTGGCCAGGCTCGGCCTGAATCATGCCAATCACTCCGGCACGGTCTGCCACCAGTTGTGTGTAGCCGGTCTGGTGCTGGCTGACGGCCGCTTGTGACCTGGTTTGTGCCAGGCGTGCCTGAGCGGTTTTTACTTGTGTTTCGTAGCTGTCGAGCGCAGATTTAGAAATAAACTTTTGGCTATATAACTGCTGGCGACGTGCCAGTTCTGCCTGCGCCAATGCCAGGTTGGCCTGTGCGGTTTGTACTTCGGCATCGGCGGCCTGTGCATTGAGGCGGCTGTCGTTAGGGTCTAGCTGGGCAATGAGCTGGCCTTTTTTAACGAAGTCACCCACGTTAACCGAGCGGGAAATTATTTTGCCTGCAATGCGAAAGCCGATGGTTGACTCGTAGCGCGATTTGACTTCACCTGTGTAACTGGCGGCCGTGTGTGCCGGGCTGTTGCCGACTGACATCACCCATACTGGGCGCGGGGCGGCAGCCTCCTCGGTTTGTTGGTGGCAGGCGCTGGCGAGTAAAGCCAGGCACATGCTGCTTATGATTAGCGGTTTATGCATGTGGCGGTTCTTTCATTAATCCATGTAAGCACATGTCTACCATGGCTTGAATACGTGATTCTAATGGCCGCCAGTTAATCCAGGCATCGTCGGCTAAGTTGATTTGCAGCGCACATAAACCATGCATGGCGGCCCAAATGGTTTGTGCAAGTAGCGCCGGGTCGGTCAGGGTGGGTTTAAACACGCCCGCATGCCAGGCACTGGTGACCACGCCTATCAGTTGTGAGTAGGCGTCTTGTTCGGGGTTGTTTTGCTCAATGCTGGAAAACGCAGGGTCGCATGGCGGATGCTGGGTCATAAACATCATGCGGTAATGGTTGGGGTTGGTTAGCGCGAATTGCACATAATGCTGCCCAAACTGCAAAAAACGCTGTAACGGGTCACTAATGTTAAGCGTCGATTTGAGTGCCTGCGCCAGTTTGATCACGTCTGCGTCAACCACCGCTCTTAATAACTGCTCTTTGTCGCCAAAGTAAAGGTAAAGGCTGGTGGCCGAATAGCCAACGCGTTGTGCGACGGCCCGCATAGTCACTGCTTCCACGCCCTGATGAATAAACAGTTCGCGCGCTGCATCCATGATGGCCGTGCGCACGGCATGTTTTTCAGCGTTGGTTTTAACCTTGGGTGGCATGCAAATAAGTCACTTATTAAAAATAACATTGTTAAGTTAACACTGTTATTTTTAATTGTCAAATCATGCTGGTGTTTCTGGCTGGAATGGTGCAGAGTAACAAATGTGATACATCCAAAGCCCAGTTGGGGCTGAGCCGCCGGGGGCTGCGGCTAGATGTTAAACCGGTATGCACATAGCCATGCTTGCCACGTGTGTATTGTGGTGAGGCGGCGCGTTTAATCACAACAAGGAGCGATGAGTATGAATGTACGACAGCGTTGGGTCAGTTTTTTGGGGCGTGTTTTGTTGTCTCTGATTTTTATTGTGAGTGGCATTGCTAAAATCATGGACCCGGCAGGCACCATCGCCTACATTCAAAGTGCACACTTGCCGTTGCCGCACCTGGCTTATTTTGTGGCGCTGGTGGTCGAGTTGGGTCTGGGCATCGCCCTGCTCATAGGCTTTAAAGCGCAATTGGCCGCTGCGGGCATTGCGATGTTTACCTTTGTTACTGCATTAATGTTTCACAGCAATATGGCTGATCCGCTGCAGGTCATTATGTTTTTAAAGAACACGACGATTATTGGGGGCTTGCTGGTGGTGATTGCGTTTGGCCCCGGTGGCTACAGTGTAGATGGTGGCAAGCAGGTAGCGCTCATGGAGTAAAGCTTGGCTGTGGCCGACCCTGATTTTTCAGGCAGCTGTTGGTTGAAACCAATGCCGTAAATGGTCGATCAAGGCGAGCGCATTGGCAGAAACCTGCTTGTGATAAGGGTACATGGCGTAAATACCTGCCTGCTGCATACCATACTCCGCCAGTACTTCGACCAGTCTGCCATGTTGCAAATCATCCAGCACATAAAAAGCCGGCAAGCCGGTAATACCAAGCCCGGCCACGGCGGCATCGCGTAATACCTCGCCATGGTTAGATTTTAAACGCGCCTGAATCGGGATGCGATGTATCTGGTCGTTGTCGGTAAACAGCCATTCACTGGCTCTGTGTGTTAAACAGGCATGCTTAGACAGTGCCTGTGGCGAGGCGGGCGCGCCGTAGCGGGCAATATAATCCGGGCTGCAGCAGTAGCACATCGCAGCATCTTCCAGTTTGCGCGCCACCATGCCTTCTTCGGGCTGGTCGGTCACGCGGATCACCATGTCATAGCCTTCGCTAATCATATCGACATGCCGATTATCCGCATCCAGCCAAATGTCGACCAACGGATGTTGTTGCATAAAGGCCGTGAGCGCAGGGGCCAGCCGCAGGTTGGCATAAGACAGTGGCACTGAGATTTTGAGCAGGCCACGCAGTTCATCTGAGCGGTTGCTGATCTCAAGTTCGGCATCGTGGATTGCTTGCAGAATTTGTTGGGCGCGCTGAAAAAACACTTTACCGGTTTCTGTCGGGGACAGTTTGCGCGTAGTGCGCAACAGTAATCGCACACCCAGTCTGGCCTCGAGCGCGATGATGCGTCGGCTCACCAGTTGTTTGGAGATGCCAAGCGCGTGCGCTGCGCTGGTGAAGTTGCCGTGCTTCACCACCTCAACAAAAAAATGCATTTCTTCTAAGGAGGCCATTGATTGTCAACCCATATGAGACAGTTTTACTATTATGTGTGGGATTATCATTTTTTTGTTTCAGGAATACAATGCCATTTATCAGCTAAACCAATCTAATCAACATTTTCTCAGGGAAGTGTGCGATGTATGGCTGATGATCACATCGCACCACAACACAAAGGAGCACAACATGAACGCAATCCAATCTGCAGCCAGTGTGGCTGGTCGTCTCTTGTTATCACAGATTTTTATTATCAGCGGCCTGAGTAAAGCCGCCAACCCCGCTGGCACCATTGGCTATATTCAGAGTGTGGGCGCGCCGCTGCCTGAAGTGGCTTATGCGATTGCCTTGTTTGTGGAGCTGGTGCTTGGTATTGCTTTGCTGGTGGGTTACAAAACCCGTTTGGCCGCCGCCGGGATTGCTGTGTTTACCGTGGCAACCGCGTTTATGTTTCACAATAACCTGGCAGATCAGATGCAACAGATTATGTTCCTGAAAAACCTGACCATTGTCGGTGGTTTGCTGATGGTGGTGGCGTTTGGCGCAGGTGCGTTTAGTGTAGATAGCCGTCGTCGCTAATGTAAGAGAAAGTGAGCTGGTATGACGACGTTGTTTGTCTCACATGGCGCGCCGACGCTGGCAATCGAGCCGGGTAACACCGGCCTGATGTTGGCAGACGTGGCTGCCGCCTTACCGAGGCCAAAAGCGATTCTGGTGGTGTCTGCGCATTGGGACACGCGCGTGCCGACCGTGAGCCTGGCCCGCGAGCCTGCAACCATCCATGATTTTGCCGGGTTTCCGCCTGCTTTATATGCAAAGCAATACTCGGCACCGGGTGCGCCTGCGCTGGCACAGCAAGTAGTTGCCTTGTTGCAATCGCATGGCATCGCCGTGCAAGCCGAGCCTGAGCGCGGGCTGGATCATGGGGCGTGGGTGCCGCTGATGTTGATATACCCTGAGGCGGATATTCCGGTGACGCAATTGTCGATACAAAGTCGCAGCACGCCAGCCGAACAGTTTGCGTTGGGGCGCGCATTACAAGCCCTGCATGCGCAACATGTGCTGATATTGGCGTCGGGTGCTATCACGCATAACTTGTCAGATTTTTTTACGGCTAATCGCGATGCAGCGCCGCTACCTTACGTGGTGCCGTTTGCAGACTGGATGGCTGAGCGCATCCAGCAGCAACAGTGGCAGCAACTGCTCAATTACCGGGTCGAATGCCCGCAGGGGGTACGGGCGCATCCGAGTGAAGATCATTTAATGCCTTTGTTTGTGGCGGCGGGTAGTGCCATCGGTGAGGCAGCACGGTATACCCCAGAAAATACCTACGGCATTTTGGCCATGGACACGTATCTTTGGGCAAGCTGATTGCTTGTGGGCTGGCAGCGCGTAACTCTAGCGCAAGCCGTACTGATTAAGTTTGTTCCAGAGTGAGCGCTCGCTAATCTCTAATAGCTTGGCAGCTTTGGTTTTGTTACCTTGGCAAGCATCAAGCGCTTGCAAAATCAGGCGACGCTCTATAGCTTCGGTTGCCCGAGGAATGGACAGGTCGTTGCTATCCGTGGCTAGCTGGCTAGACTCCGCAGCCACTGGTGTAAGCGGTTGTGCGATATCGGCTGGCAAATGTTGTGGTTGTATCGTTTGGCTGCCTGCCAGAATCGCGGCACGTTCTAAAATGTTTTCTAGTTCGCGCACGTTGCCTGGCCACCGGTAGTGCTGCAAACTTAAGCGCGCACTTTCGCTAAGCTGGCTTTGGCGTTTGCGCAGAAAGTAGTCAGCCAGCAAGCCGACATCTTCGCCGCGCTCACGCAATGGCGGAATCTGCAACTGAATCACGTTCAGGCGGTAATACACATCCTCGCGCAACTTGCCTTCTTTAACCGCCTGCAGCGGGTCACGGTTGGTGGCGGCGACGACGCGCACGTCGAGCGCAATCTGCCGGTTGCCGCCCAGTTTTTCGACGATGTTTTCCTGTAGCACCCGCAAAAGTTTGGACTGTAACTGGATAGGCATTTCGGTAATTTCATCCAGGAACAGCGTGCCGCCATTGGCGAGCTCGAATTTACCGACACGCTCTTTGACGGCGCCGGTAAACGCGCCTTTTTCATGCCCGAACAATTCTGATTCCAGAATATCGACCGGGATCGCCGCACAGTTCACCGCCACGAATAATTCTGATTTACGTGGTGAGGCATCATGCAGCGCCTTGGCGACCAACTCTTTACCGGTGCCGGTTTCACCGACGATAAAGACGGTTGCCCGCTCAGGGGCCACTTGCTGGATCATTTGCTTGAGCGATTGCATGGGCGGGCTGTTGCCGATCAGACTGGTGACGCCTGGCTGGCTGGTTTCCTTGAGAAAGGCATTTTCCAGCTGAATACGGTTTACCGCCAAGGCTTTCTGGATGGCGATTTCCAGCGTTTCGAGTTCAAACGGCCGCAAAATATAATCGTTGGCACCCAGCTTCATGGCTTCGACCGCGGTTTTAATTTCACCTTGTGCCGTCACCATGATAAATGGCAGGCGCTCATATTGTTTGCGGATGGCTTCCAGCAATTGCAAACCACTCATGCCAGGCATGTGCAAATCACTCACGACCAGGTCAATTTGCTGTTGCTGTATCAGTTCCAGCGCTTCGCGGCCATTGCCCGCAGACAATGCCCGGTAGCCGGCCTGGCGCAGGCTGATTTCCAGCAATCTGCGCATATGCGGTTCGTCATCTACAGCTAAAATAGTATGTTGCGGGGTGGACATGGTTATGCAGTCGCTAACGGAAGTGATAAGTTAAATTGGGCCCCTTGCCAGGGGCTGGTGCTGTAGCTGATTGTACCATCGTGCGCTTCGATGATTTGCTTGACCACGGCCAGCCCCAGGCCAACTCCGCCAGCACGCTGGGTGAAAAAAGCTTCAAATAAATGGTCTTGTTGCGTGGGCGGCACACCTGGGCCGTCATCGGCGACGGCAATATAGGCGCTTTGCGAGTCAGCTGATAATTGCAGGTTGATGCGTCCGCCTGCTGGCAAAATTTGAATCGCATTCATCAGCAGGTTGACCAGCACTTGTGTCATCTGGTCCTGGTCGGCCTCAATGATGATAGGCTGCGAGGCTTGTAGCGTGAGGGTGATCTGTTGTGCCTGTGCAGGTTTTTGCAGCATGGCAACCACGTGCTGCAGGTGGGCTTGCAAGTCTAGCGGGATTTTATTCGGCAAGCGCGGGCGTGCTGCGTCAATGAGGGCGCTGACCAGTTTATTCAGGCGTTCAGTTTCTGAAATAATAAACCCGAGTACTTCGCGGCCATCTTCACTTAGCTGCGGTTCCCTTAACAGCACGTCGGCCGATGAGCGCATGATGCCTAATGGTGTCCTTACTTCATGGCTCATGGCGGCAGCCATTTCACCCACTACCGCTAATTTGGCAGCGCGAGTTAATTGTTGCTCTGACTCAGCCAGGTCTGTGGCCATTTGGGTGAAGGCCTGATGCAACGATTGCACCTCGGCTGGCCCGCTGGAGGCCGGAGGCCGGGAGCCTGGCTGGCGAAACCGTTGTACATAGCGGGTGAGCGCCTCCAGCGGGCGGCTGATATTTTGGGCGAGGGGCCTTACCAGCAACAGTGAGAACACCAGTGTGACGCCGAGCAAGGCAATGAAAATCATGCCTAGTCGGTGTACAGGCGCGACGGCAACATCGTGGTCTTTGTTCAAGTGTATCTGCCAGCCATGGAGTGGCAAACGGCTGGTAATCGCGGCCTTGGCATGCAGGCTGTGTTTTTGGTCCGACCACAGGCTGGATTGCGCCAGCATACGTTGTTTGCTGTCAACCAGTGCCAGTTCGGTGCTATGTTGCGCAGCATGGTCAAGCAGGTTTTCAATCACTCGCCAATTAAAGGTGGCGACGAGTTGTCCCATCGGTTGCCGCGTGTTTTGCGAAAAGACCAGTGCTGAAATCATGAGCTGGTGATTGCTCAGGTGATAGATGCTAATGGTTTGGCCATTGTCGCGAAAAGACATCCAGACCGGCGGCGTATGTAAGGCCTGGCCTATATTGGCGGGGCGGCTGGAGGCGACAATATGGGCTTGCAAATCTGCCACATCCAGACTGATATATTGCTCCGCGTAGCTGTGACGGGTCTCGGCCAGAAAGATCGATAGCCGTTTATCAATGTCACCGATGAGCAGATCCTGCATGATAGCGAGCTGGCTCCAACTGCGCACGTTCTGCACACGCTCATTCAAGACACGGTCTACGTGTTCTGCCACCGCGTTACCAGTGGTTTGCAGGTCGTGCTGGATTTCAATGCGCAATGCCTGCCTGGCTTGATAAAAGCTCAGCAGGCTCACTAGCAGCGTGGGCAGCAAACCAGCCAGCAAAAATGCAATTAAAAGCATTTTGCGGATAGTGAGGGGCGAATGAAAGCGCATGAGATGTGAGAAAATACGGGTTAAATGTTTTTTGCCGAAACGGTCATCCATTAGCCATGTATAGATCAGCGATGTTAAGCCGCCTGCTCAAGGTCACGCTCAGTGTAATCAGCCTGTGTATGCTATGCAAGTCAGTTGTGGCTGAAGAGGCTGACTCGTTCTGGAGCGGCTTTCACGTAGGCGGGTATACCAGCATCGATGCGCGTTTGCCGCGGACTGAAGCCGCACAGCTCAAACTGAATGAAGTCAGCATGATCGTGACCTGGGACCAAGGCACCCGCGTCAAGTTTTTCAGTGAGCTGGAGCTTGAAAATCCGTTTTCCTATGATCACCACGACGGGGTTAACAGCAAGCAAAGTTATGTCGACCTCGAGCGATTTTACTTTGACTATAACCTGAATGAAAAAGCCAATGTCCGCCTGGGCCGCTTCCTGACGCCCGCCGGCCGCTGGAATCAACTGCATGCACCACCGCTGGTGTGGACCGCCAGTCGGCCATTAGTCACTACCCGCCTGTTTCCATCAAGCATTAATGGCGCCATGCTGTTTGGCAGTTTGCCAATCCGTCATATGGACATGGAGTATCAGGTATACGCCGAAGCGCTCAAAGACCAGCGCCAGGACGGTGATGAAATATTGCATCGTGAGGTGAGGGGGGCGCGTCTCGCATTTAATAATATTCTCGGTTTGAGTGGGAGTAATGCCGGATTGAATACTCTGGGTTTAAATGTCATGAGCTATCAAAAAGATATTCATGGCTCGCCGACCTATCACTTATATGGCCTCGATTTTTTGCTGGAATTCAATCGCTGGGAGTTCAGCGGTGAGGTGTATGAACGCAAAACGACGGGCGGTGATGATGGCGGCAGCGGTGCTTATCTGCAAAGTGCCTATTCATTAGGCAGTGAGTGGTACTGGATCACCCGGCTCGAAACCCTGCATGAAGTGGATAGCCAGAATGCAGACCGCTGGGTGTTGGGGTTAACCAAGCGTGTGAAGCCAAACCAGTTGCTAAAGTTCGAATTTATTGGTGGTAGCGGCGAATACGAAGATGTGCCGCGTGGTTTTGTGACCTCTTTTGCGGTGATGTTTTAATGCTGTTCGGTACGACATTCAATATTCGCCGCTGGATGTGCTCGGCCTGCTTATACAGCCTCTTGCTGACGGGCACAGCCGTGGCCGTCGATGATAATCGCGTGATTGCGGTGATCGTGCCTGCACAAGCGGGATTGGCCCCTGAGATTCACCCGGATGAGCTGGGGCTGATTTTTTGGCGCAAGAAACTCTATGCGTCGCATGGACAAGCCTTGCACCCGGTGAATTTGCACAGTGAACACCCGCTGCGATTAAGATTCTCGCAGCAAGTGTTGCATAGCACGCCGAGATCGCAGGTGAGTTACTGGAACGGTTTGTATTTTCACGGCGTGCAGCCACCTTATACCGTGCAGTCAGAAGAAGCCATGATCCGTTATGTCGCTGAGACCGATGGTGCGATCGGGTATATCGATGCGTGCCATGTGGATGAGCGCATCAAGCCATTGTTCTGGCTCACGCCCAGCAAGCTGACCTCAGAGCTGCCAGCCTTGCGTTGCGATAATAGTAATCAGTGAGTACTTGCTTGTTTTGGAAGCAAGTGTTTACGGTGCTCTTCTTGTAACTCTCTGTTTTGCCCCAGCCAGCCAAATTCGGCATGGCAGACTTCAGACTTTAACTCATAAGCTGTCAGCAGTGTACAAAACACATCGTCATGGCTGAGCGGATAGTCCGCATACTGCGAAATTTGTGGCAATTGATAGTCAAAGTGCTGACCTACCCACACAATCGCTGGTACGTGCGTCTGTTCTTGCGGTGCGATCAGGTAAGGCGCGGCGTGCAGGTAGATGCCATGCTCACCCAGTGACTCACCATGGTCAGAGACATATAACATGGCGGTTTCGCGGTGGCTGTCATATTTTTTCAGAAACTGAATGACCTCGGACAAGAAATAATCCGTATACAAAATGGCATTGTCATACGCGTTGTCGACCTCTTGTTGCGAGCATTCTGACAAGCGGCCGGTTTTACAAATCGGCGTAAATTGCTTGAATTGATCGGGATAGCGACGATAGTATTCTGGCCCGTGATTACCCATCTGGTGCAGCACAATCATGATGTCATGGTCTTTGTTGTCTGCCACGAACTTGTCTAAGCCGTGCAGCATGCCAATATCGCGGCATTCGTTGTCGTCACATACCGGATTGTGCGCTGGTGATTTAAAGTCTTCATAAGGTACGCGCAAGGCGACACCTTTGGAGTCTGAGTTGTTATCTCGCCACAATACTTTGACGCCTTGGCGGCTGAGCACATCCAGCGCGTTTTCCATATGCAAGGCCTGCTCTTCGTCGTAGTGCTTTCTACTTAACATTGAAAACATACAAGGCACGGAGACGCCGGTTGAGGTGCCGCAAGACGTGACCTGTTTGAAGCTGACGACGTTTTCTTTGGCCAGCCTGGGGTTGGTGATACGGTGATAGCCATTTAACGAAAAACGATCAAAGCGCGCCGTTTCGCCCACCACCATAATGATGAGCTCATGGTGTTGATCTGTGCCCACATTGCGGGCATCAACAGCTGTTTTTTGCAAACCGGTGATGTGGTGCGTGAACAATTTCTGTGAGGTCCACTTAATCACAGAGTAATGAAAAAAGGTGGGGTTGGCATACATGCGTACCATTTTATGTTCACGGATAAACGACGCATAATCTGCAGAAAATGGCATCGTTACCAGCAGCATGCCCAGCATCAACAGGCCAATTTGTTTTAGTCTGACCGTGATGGCATCCTGCTTAAAAAAGCGTGCAGGCGTTTTTTTAAGCAGGATCAGTGCCGGTATCAGGCCTAATATCAGCATCTTGAACAAAAATGCCCATGACAATAGCCCCATCACTTCTTGCGTATCGGTTTTGGCTGCATTGTCCAGCATGACATGATCAATAATCACACCAAACTCATCCATATAAAAGGCAGCCCATGCCGCAGAAACCAGGATGACAGGTAATACCCATCGCGCCGACTGGCCGTGACTTAATAGCATTAACCATAGCGTAATACTCAAAGTGAAAAACAGGCTGATGCTGACGATAAATCCTGCGTTATGCGCATTCCAGGGATAAAGTTTGAGCAGGCTTCCAAATAAAGCGTGGTTGCCCGTGAGCATTAACCAGAGGCTGACTGCCCAGATCAGGCAGATTTGCGGGCTAAAAAAACTGCGTGAGATACGTGTGAATGTTGAAGTAAGACTCATGAAAAACGACTCTTGGAGAAAGTGAATACCATTAATAACCAGCCGCACATTAACCACAGCGAGGTCAGTGTATGCGACAAAAAGTGGGCACCTCTTAATTGTTGTGCCCAGCCCAATACTCCCCCCACCGCCAGCCCTGCAATGGCCACCAATAACGCCTTGCGTGGTGCCTGCGGCAACCAAAGCAAGCAGAGTGCTGACAACCAGACGCCACTGGTGGCATGCCCGGCTGGAAAGCAATGGCCGGCCTGCATGGCAGGATGGTGGCTAAAGGTTGGCACCCAGGGTGAGGTGCCACCGTAGCGCGCAATGTCCCAGGGGCAAGCGTGCGGCATTTGGTGCTTAAGGCAAGAAACCACGACGGCATTCACTAAGGCCAAAATGGTTACCCAGCGCAATGCGTGTATGGTGGATGCCGAGAAGTGCATTGTTAACTTGGGGCATGGCACATAAGCAATCAGCAATAGCAATATCCAAAAGACGGTGAGGATGGTTTTGGCATAGTCATGCATGACGCTTTCCAGCCACACATTGTGTTTGAGGGTAAATGCATGCTGATGCATATCAAATGCGCTGTCTGCAAGCCAGATATCCAGTGATGTCCGATTTGCCAGCCAGACAATGATGACTGCGGTGATTAGCCACAGCCACCAGAGCCTGATTAATGTTCTGCCAGATATCCAGGGTTCCATAAAGCCAGTTTGTTCGCGTTGAATTGTTGTGTGCCAGGCAAGGGTTTTAATTTGCCAATAAACGGATCGCCGACCAGAATATTGTCTTGCAGGAAGGCCGTGTTGACCAGGCTTTCATCGGCTTTAAAACCATCGAATGACAGGCCGACCATTTCGGCAAAGGTATAAATAAAATCTGCGTTGTCATACTGTCGATGGGTTTGTATCCCGGCAAATGTCGTGCTACGGTTAAACCAGTCATTGGAGTGCCAGACCATGAAGGGAATACTGTACATGGGCAGGGTGGGCGTGGCCTCGTTTCTGCCTTGAAAGGTATAAGGCGCACTGTCATACACATCTTCACCATGATCCGAAAAGTAGACTAGCAGGCTATGCTGACGCTTCGCTTTCAAGGTTGAAATTAACTGTGACAATATCCAGTCGTTGTAGCGGACGGCATTGTCATAACTGTCAATCTGGTCAACTTGGGTGTCATCCAGCGCATGGTTAGGCAGGCCTTGGCCAGACTTGAAGGTTGCAAATGCTTTGGGATAGCGGTAGTCATATTTCATGTGGGTGCCCAGCAGGTGCACCACGATCAACTTCTTCTGATGCGGATCCCCCAGGCTTTTGGCAAAAGGGGTTAACACCTTTTCATCAAAGCTGAACGCATTTTGCTGACGTTCGTTATTAAGAAAGTATTGCCGATCTGCCTGTTTGGCAAAGGTGGTCAGCATGGTGTTGCGACCGGTTAAACTTTGCTGGTTGGTGATCCATATCGTGAAATAACCTGCCTGCTTCATCATGGCAATCAATGACGGCTTGTTTTTGTAGTCGTTGGGATGTAACTGGTCTGCGAATGTCAGGACCTGCTGCAAACTTTCAATGGTGTTTGGCCGCGGAGAGTAAACATTGTCAAACAACACCAGTTCATCTTTGATTTTGCTAAGTTCGGGATTGGTATTTCTCGGGTAGCCATAAAGGCTCATGTGCAAGCGGGATGTCGATTCACCAATCACCAACACCAGCGTGGTTTGTTCTGGTTTAGCCTGTTCGGTGAGGTTTTTTAATGGCGGTATCTTACGCATGCTCAGTAAAATACCTTCGACCTCGGCCAGCTGTTTTTGATAGTTGAAATAACCCAAGATCAACTGAAACGGCGCTGTTGCACCAAAGTGCCTGTCTATGCTTTTTGAGGCGAGATGCCAATGGCCATGAAGTGCGTGGTTTACCGGAGAGGTCAGGGCCAGCAAAATGGCAATCATTGAATAACTCAGTGCTTTGGAGCGACTGAGCTGCGCTGGCTGCAAGGTGCGCCAGAGTTGGTAGGGCACCAGCAGATACACCAGAAAAACAGCAGCAAACCACCACACAAAGTAGTTCTTGAGATACTCCTGCGATTCTGTCTGGTTAGACTCAAACAGAATCATCATCAGGCTTTGTGTGAGCTCTTGGCGATAGACCAAAAAATAGGCGAGCCCTGGCAAGGCCAGGCAGGCAATGCCTATGCCAATGAAAGCACTCAGTGAGCGTATCCGCGTCGGGTTCCACCATAAAGGAATCAGCCACAAAGTCGTGATGAGTGCCGCATCTTTAAAGCCCTCACCAGAGATAGCGCCGGTCATCCATAACAGCAATGGCGTCAGGCCGCTTAATATCAGGAACAGGCCGTAGGCTTTTAAAAATTGATACATAACTTTCTAGGCTCTCAGTTTATAAAACGGCTACGTGATTGAAAAATATGGAGCGAACGAATGCAATTCATATGCCGTTTGTATCGCTGACTAAAACAGTCTTGTCTAACTGATTGAATATAATGGTGAAATTATTTTCAACAATGGCCGAGTGCGCTTGATGAAGCGCCTTATGACCCTAGTGTTATGCAAAAAATGCAGGCTTCATTCTGTTTCGAGCGTCATGGCTCTGCAAAAAGTGCAGAAATGTGGGGTGGTTGTTTATGTAAGTGCATGATTTTAATGTAAAAAATATTTGGCATGCCGCTTGCAATTAGCTAGACAAGATTGTTATCGGCGAAAGAAATGACATGCTGCATTCAGAGTCAAATACATCGTTTTATCATGCGTCATCTGCTTATGAGTTGAGAAGTTTTGCCCAGGCGAAAAGGTATCAGGTGAATGAGATTACAGGCCATTTGGTTGAGCGAGGCGCACCGTGCCGCCAAGAGGTGGAAGCGTTTATTGCCGCTGTATTTAAGCAGGTGTACGGTGCTCAAGTGAATCACTTTATGCCGCAGTTAGTGGCATTGCGTGATGCGAACGGCATATTAATGGCGGCGTTTGGTTTGCGGAATGCGGCGCAAGAGGCATTGTTTCTGGAGCAATATCTGGACGAGCCGATTGAGCAATTACTAGAGCGCCAGTTGGGTAGAAAGATCGCTCGCGAGGAGATTACCTGTATCGGCAATTTGGCGGTCGCCAATCCGCGCAATGCCGGGGTGCTCATCGCCCATGTGATTCAACATAGTTTGAGCATGCATTTGCCGTGGGGCGTAGCGACTGCGCATCACAGCCTGCAAAATGGGTTGATTAAAGGCGGTGTAGATCTGTTTCCACTGGCCATGGCCAACCCTGAGCGATTGAGTGTAGAAGAGCGCGCCAAGTGGGGTCGTTATTACAAACATACGCCGCAGATTGTCGCCATTCGCGGTGTGGCTGATCCTTTGTAACTGACCATACTCAATGTCACCAATATAAGCACTCATCACCATCATGTTATTACAACAGATCCAGGCGCAGGCATTACAAGCACCGACACGCGTTGCCCTCGAGGGTCAAGCTACGCAGCTGACTTACCGTGCGCTGGTGGCTGAAGTTGCACGGCTATCTGGTGCTTTGAAGGCGCTGACAAACCAGGCCACTGTGGCATTGGCGCTGGATAATAGCCCAGCCTGGATTGCGCTGGATTTAGCGATACTGGCCGCTGGTTGCAGCAACGTCCCCGTGCCCGCATTTTTTACGGCGGCGCAAAAACAGCATGCGATTGCAGATGCTGGGGTGAGCCTGGTATTCACCGATATGCCCGCGGCCTGGCAACCGCTTTACCCAGACAGTACGCTGCTTGCTGAGTGGGAGGTGGCGGGTCAAACCGTGGCAGTGTTACGTGTGCATGCCGATGATCGCGTGGCAGCAGCCGATAAAATTACCTATACCTCAGGCACCACTGGGGCACCCAAAGGTGTCTGCCTGTCTGCGCAAACCATGTGGCAAGTGGCGAGTGCTATACGCACATTAATACAACCAGGCGAGGCCGATCGCCACTTTTGTGTGTTGCCTCTGGCCACTTTGCTAGAAAACGTGGCCGGGGTCTATGCCAGTCTGATTGCCGGGGCGACGGTGGTGGTGTATGCGTGCCAGGCGGTTGGTTTTAGCGGCAGCCAGTTTGATATCAGCCGCTTGTATCAAGGCTTGCAAGGCAGCCGTGCCACGACCGCGATTTTGATCCCCGAATTATTGCGTGCGCTGGTGATGTATATGCAAGCAGGCCAGGTGCCACTGGCACAGTTGCGCTTTGTGGCGGTGGGTGGCGCCAAGGTGTTGCCCGAATTGATTCTGCAAGCCCACGCGCTGGGTTTGCCAGTGTTTGAAGGCTATGGTTTGTCTGAGTGTGCGTCGGTGGTTGCATTAAATACACCGCAATCGCACAAACCGGGCAGCATAGGCAAGCCATTGCCACATGTGCAATTACGGGTGGATCTGACCGGCGAGCTGTGGGTGAAAGGCGCGTTGTATCATGGCTATACTCAGGCTGAGGGCGGTATTGCTGCGCCAGTATTGGATGAGGAAGGTTATCTGGCCACCGGCGACCTGGCGTATCAGGATGCGGATGGCTATGTGTATCTGTCAGGCCGCAAAAAGGATATGTTTATTACCTCGTTTGGGCGCAATGTGTCGCCTGAGTGGGTGGAGAGTACATTGATACACGAGCCAGCATTACAACAGGTGTGTGTGTTTGGAGAGGCGCGACCGTTTAATGTGGCGATTGTGGTGCCGCAGCCGCAATTCACCACCGAGCAGGTGGCGCAGGCGATTGCGCAGGCGAACCAATCGCTGCCTGATTATGCGCAAGTGGGCGATGTGGTGTTTGCCAAGCAGCCATTTAGCCCGCATAACGGACAACTGACGGCCAATGGCCGCTTAAAACGCGATGTGATTGCAGCCGCTTATGCTGCTGATATCCATGCGATTTACCAAGGAATTTAAATGACTTTTTACCAGCAATTACTCAATGCAACTGCGCAGGAGCGTCATGCTTTGATGACCTTGCCGCTGATTGTGCAAGGCGCACAAGGCAATATCACCTTAGATACGTATCGGGCGTTTCTCACCCAGGCCTATCACCACGTTAAGCACACCACGCCATTGCTCATGGCGTGTGGTGGGCGATTGAGCGGTGAGTACGAATGGCTGCGCACGGCGATTGGCGAATATATTGAAGAAGAAATGGGGCATCAGGAGTGGGTGCTCAATGATATTGCCGCCTGTGGTGGCGATAAAGAGTCGGTGCGTCATAGCGCGACGAGTGTAGATGCTGCCTGCCATGAGACTGAGCTGATGGTGGCGTATGCTTATGACATGATTAATCGCGTCAATCCAGTCGGCTTTTTTGGCATGGTGCTGGTACTCGAAGGCACCAGCACGGCGGTGGCCACGCAAGCCGGTGAAAAAATCATGCAGGCGCTCAATCTGCCTAAAAAAGCCTTTAGCTACCTGTTTTCACATGGCTCGCTCGATATTAGTCACGTGACATTTTACGAAAGCTTGATGAATCAGCTGACCAAGCCAGAGGACCAGCAAGCCGTGATTCACGCGGCCAAACGCTTTTACCGCCTGTATGGCGATATCTTCAAATATGTCGCGGCGCAGTCAACGGCCAGTCAACCGCTGATAGCCGCCGCTTAGGAGCCCGCGATGGAATTACGTAATTTGCATGTGGTTTTGACTGGCGCCACTGGCGGCTTGGGTGCCACGCTGACTCTGGCGCTCGCTGCACAAGGCGCCGTTGTCGGTTTGGTTGGGCGTGATCCGGTCAAGTTGCATGCGTTGCAAAAAAGAGTCGCTGCGCATGGCGGCAAATCGCATATTATTGTCACCGACTTGGCACAGCCCAATATGGCGAGCCAAGTGTTAAAACAATCGTTGCGCGAAATGGGGCATGTAGATTTACTGATTAACAACGCGGGCATTATCGAGTTTACCGAGTTTGCAGAACAAACCGAGGTGAGTATTGATAATATGGTGCATACCAATGTCACAGCAACGCTGGTCTTAAGTCGTGAGTTTGTTGCTTACTTTTTGCAACGCGGACGTGGTCATCTTACCTTTGTCGGCTCTATTTTTGGCTCGCTGGGGTTCCCGCATTTTGCCACTTACTGCGCGAGTAAATTTGCCATACACGGCTTTAGCCAGGCATTGCGTCGCGAGTTGGTGGCGACAAAGGTTGGTGTCACTTATATTGCACCGCGTGCCATTGCGACCCCCATGAACGATGACCGTACCAACGCCATGTGGCAAGCCTCAGGCCAAACCGTGGATAGTCCGCAAAGTGTGGCAGATAAAATCGTGCGCGCATTGCAAAAAGACCAGCAAGAGTTGTTTATTGGCCAGCCACAGCGTTTCTTTGCCTGGTTAAATGGCCTGGCACCACAGCTGGTGAATCTGGGGTTAAAGCAACAGGCGTTGCTGGCCAAGCGGTTTTTATAAGTTTGTGTGCGAAGTGTGATGGTGGTTGCGTCAGTAATCGCCGGGTTTTCCTTAAGTAGCAAACCAATAGCGGTCATCGTTCCTTTTCAGTATGGGCGGCCTTCGCCGCCCCCACATACTTAACTATTGCTTAGTGCATACCAGTCGACTTTACGCGTAATGACCATGGTGAAAACCAGCAAGCTGAATATCAGCAAAGAGCCCATGAGCAAGGCATTGTCTTCGGAAACCAAAATTGCGTATAGCGTGGCATAGAGCAAGCTCAGCTTAATTGAAAATACCATGCCGTAGCGGATGTTTTGCATCACATTGGTCAGGTAGTAGCCAATCAAGCTGATACAGGCCATGCTTGCAATCAGGTAGGCATAGGCAAAACCGATGTGTTCTGCCAGTGAGATTAGCAGCAGGTAAAAAATTGCCATGGCCAGGCCAACCAGTGTGTATTGCGCTGGGTGAATCCGTAACTGTTTCATTACCTCAAAAATAAAGAAACCAGCAAAGGTGAGCCCTATAAACAGCAGCCCATATTTGGTCGCGCGATCTGACAGACTGTAAATGTTGATTGGTTCAACAAAGCCAACACTGATCGTTTCAAGCGCCAGACTGCCTGAGGGGCGGTTCAGATTGGTGATCAATTTTTGCTGAATATTACTTGCCAGCGACGAGACCTCCCATTGCGCCTCAAAGCCTTTATTGCTGATACGTTGGCTGGCTGCTTCGGGTAAAAAATGACCGTCAAAATGCGGGTGTTGCCAGGCCGAGTGCAGCCTGACAGTATTTTTGTCTGCCAGCGGGGTCATATTAAAGGCCTGCATACCGCGCAGGTGCAAATTGAGCTTGAACGGGACAGATGCCTGCTCGGGCTTTATGCTGCCGAGATCGGCGTGGATGCCTTTATCCAACAGAGATAATTGCGTGCCTTGCTTTAGTGGCAAGGTCTGATTACCCCATTGCAACACTGGTTGACCATCTATGCCGCGTGTGTCACTGAGTCCAATCGCAAGGGTGGTCTGGCCATAGTGGATGTTGCCGTTTTGATGTCTGGTTTGTACCTTGATTTGATCCAAATTAAAAGTGCCCGCAATATCGCCATTGAAGCGATACATGAGCGCCTTGAATATGCCGCGTTGTTTATAGTGGTGTGCAAAGTCGCCAGCAAGGTCTAGCGTGTTCGGCAACAGATAAACGCGACCTTCCTCTTTGCGCTCAATGGTTCTGCTATCTTTTCCAGAGCCTATCGTTTCAGTGTAATGCTCTGTATACGGAATCATTAAAATAGGCCCGGTTAAGGTTTGTTCGGTGGTGGAAGATTGGGCAATATTGTTTTCTACGCTGGCTTGTCTGGCTTGACGTTCGATAATCAGATCATTCACATAACCCAGTGCCAGCGACATGAGTAATATCAGGGCTAAAATGCCCAGGGATTTATATAACAATGGTTTTTGCATGGCAAACTCCTTGATAAGAGAGCTTGCAGCATAGTGCTGGTAGGTGAAGCCTTGTTGTGCTGAATGTGAAGTGGGTGTGAAGTCTGCTTAAATGGTTAGTTTGGCCAGCACAAACGTGCAATCACGCCCGCCGTGTCTGCATTTCTTATATGGAACTGGCCGTCATGCAAAGCCATAATTTGCATGACGAAATTGAGGCCAAGCCCGGTGCTTCTCTGGCCGGCATGTGGCGTGTGAGCAGGTCTTGGCAGTGAGTAAAATTTTTCTTTGATTTTATCGAGCGCGTAGTCAGGAATCCCGCTGCCTTCGTCTTGAATCTCTAGCTGGATGCCTGCTTGGGTGTTGCTCAGGTGTATATGAATACGCGTGTGATTCGCACTAAAATCTAAAGCATTCTCCAGCAAGTTATTGATGGCCTGGCCGCATAAAAAGGCATCCCCTGCGATGGATATTGAGGGGACAAGCGTTGTGATGAGCTGAATGTGGCGTTGGTTGGCACGGTCCTCTACAAGCCGCACCTGTTGTTTAATCAGCTCTGACAGCAGAATCTTGACCGGGTGTGCCAATATTTGCTGTTGCTCCAGTGCTGCTAATCCCAAAATGTTTTGTACCATGTGTTGCAAGCGGCTGGTTTGTGTTTTGATACTGTTCAAGAAATGCGTGCGATCTTGTGATGGCATGTCGGGGGTGATCAGCTCTGTTGCCGCTTGTATGGCCGTGATCGGGCTTTTTAATTCATGGGTGAGCTGGTGTATGGCAGCTTGTATGTGCTGGTGTCCATCCAGCTCCTCCCGCATGGTTTTCATGGCTTGTGCCAGTTCGGCCAGTTCGTCATTACTTGAGTCAGGTGCCGCCACTTTTTTGCCTTGTGCAACCGCAATGGCATAGTCTCGCAAGCGGTGAATAGCCCGTGTAAAACGCCATGTAAATAAGATACCCAAGCATAACGACAGCGCTAACAACAGCGCTAACAACAGCAGCCCCCAGCCCATTATTTTTTCCTGAGCACGTGCAATAAAGGGTTGCATCGTGCTGTTTGGCTTTGCCACGGTCAGCACGCCAATCAATGTCGCGTGATCCATGATGGGGGCGGCGACATACATGACCGTGTCGCCCTCTGGTTTGGTAGCGTCAATCGGCGTTGTGCGTACGCCATACCTGTTTTTTAGGGTCAGGTAGACATCGTTCCAGCGCGAGTAGTCTTGCCCGACTGCCTCATGGCTGGAGTCAAATACAACCATGCCATTGGTGTCGGTGATATAGACCCTGTAATCAGAGGTAAGCTTTGGCACGCCCCAAATACTGGCGATGCCTGGTTTCTCTTGATAGTCCTGCAGGCTGCGTGCAAACTGGCCATTTTGAATGATGCCGTGCTTGAGGTCGTCTTTGGCCAGCTCGGCCAGTAAGCTGGCGGAGTCCACCAGTGTGTCCTCCATTGCCTGCCGCACGCCAGGTTTCACTTCGTCTACAAATACCGTCAATACAAACCATGCGGCAAGCCCCACCAGTAGAAAGTAACCCAGGAAAATTTTAAGACTGATTTTCATGGCATCTCATTAAGGCAGTAGGCTGTAACCCATGCCGCGATGGGTCACAATCCACTCAGCTGCGGCCAGGTTTTGTGCCAGTGCAATGTCACGTAGCTTGCTACGCAACGTTTTAACATGCGTATCTACAGTACGTTCCATAGAGTCTTCAGCCGATTGCCAAACAGTATCCATCAGTGTTACGCGTGAGAACACCCTGTGTGGTTGTGAGATCAGTGTTTTGAGTAGTAAAAACTCGTAACGCGTCAGTTGTAGCAGTTGCTGCTGGTAATAGATGCGACTGGCATGTTCATCCAGTTGAAATCCTGCGACAGTTTGCTCTGTTTCAGGATGCAAGCGTCGTTGAATGGCTTTAATTCTGGCGACAATTTCTCGCGGGCTAAACGGTTTGGTCACGTAATCGTCGGCACCAATTTCTAGTCCCAATATTCTGTCTACTTCATGATTGCGCGCGGTGAGAAATAAAACAGGTGTATTGCAAAAGCGTCTGAGTTGTTTACAAACTTCAAATCCAGTCATGTCTGGCAACCCAATATCCAGAATAATCATATCAAAAGACTGTTTTTTGAGTGTGTCCAGCGCTTGTTGGCCAAACCCGACATGCTGGGTCTGTATTTGCTCAGCATGGCAGGCATACTGTAGGGTTTCTGCGATCGAGAGCTCGTCTTCGACGATTAAAATGGATAGTGGCATGGCTGCATTGTAGAACAGAACTCTTTACAGAGACCAGTCAGACTCTACAGTATCCATTTCCAAGGTGATTGCGGCTATTCCCACTCCAGTTGCGGGTAGATCACATTGACATTACGGCGGTTGGCAATGTCGAACAATTGCCATTTATCTCGTTCCGCCGCCGCTGCGGTGTCCATGGTTTGCTCCATGCTGATACCTTTTTTGATGCTGGTGCGCACATCTGCGAGTAGCAAATTGAGGTAGCGTAGCTCATTGCCGATGATGGTTGGCTGGTCTGCACTTTCCTGTCCATGCCCGGGAACAATGAGTGCGTAGTGTGTCTTATTCACATGTTCAAGCGCTGCAATCAGGCCTTTAATATCCCCCTCCACCACCGGAGTGCGTTGCGCGAATACCAAGTCGCCCGTAAACAAGGTGTTGGTTTTAGTGTCGAGCACGGTTAAGTCTGTGTGCGTGTGGGCAACGCTTTGTGCTTGCAATTGCAATTGGCGGCCGCCTAAGTCTAGCGTCAGTTGATCATGCACTGGCATATCCGGGATGACCGTACTGCTGGCTTTGCCCGCTTCGCCAAGCAGCCGTGTGTTGAGTTTTTCGTATTGCTCTTGCCGCAACAGCATGGTGTTGGCCAGTTTTTCGTGGCCAACAAAATGGGTCGCCCCGTTTTGAAAAGCTGCATTGCCGTAAGTATGGTCGGGATGCACATGCGTGTTGATGACATAGCGTATTGGCAACGGGCTGATCGTTTTGATGGCTTGCAACAGCAGCTCACCCGTGTGTTTGCTGCCGCCAGTATCAATCACGGCAATCGCGTCGTGGCCAATCACCACGCCAATATTGCAAATGTCACCTTGGTAACCGTCGTCGATATCCAGATGGTTGCCATGATGAACGTAGATGCCCTCGGCGAGTTGTTTCAATTCAAAGCTGTCTGCCCATGCTTGGCTACATAACGTTACAAATGTGCAAATAAGACTGACGCAAACCCGGTTGATTTTTGATAACATGACGACTCACCCATGAATGATTCATGCATCATAATCAATTCATGCATGAAGACATAGTGACCACTGTCACAAGCCAATAAAGTTAAGGGATTAAGGAGATTCAATGAGTTCAACGCAGCGTTATAACAAGGTGGCTGTTATTTTGCACTGGCTAATCGCGCTGGCGATCATTGCCATGTTTGCCCTTGGCTGGTATATGGGTGGGTTGCCAAAAGATGGCCCCAAGCAAACTGCTTTTGACTTGTTTGATGCCGGTATTTATACCTGGCAAATGGCCGAGCCAGCCAGTGCCAGAAACCTGTATTTCAACCTGCATAAATCGCTAGGCTTTAGCCTGCTATGGCTGATTTTGTTCCGGGTTTACTGGCGTATCAGCCACACACCACCTGCCATGCTTGCCAGCTATTCTGCGCTGGAGCGCAAAGTGGCTACTGGTGCACATCATTTGCTGTACTTGTTGATGGTTGGCATGCCTTTGACGGGTGTGTTAATGACGCTTTACAGCAAGTTTGGATTGAAATGGTTTGGGCTGGAGGTATTTGGTGGCCTGGATAATGCCGATTTGCGCGATGCCTTCAAAGAGTCCCACGAGTTGTTTGCCAATATTTTGCTGGCGGTGTTTATTGTGCACGTGATTGGTGCACTCAAGCATAAATTGATTGATAAAGACGAGACCATGTCGCGTATGACTTTAAAGTAAGTCTGTGATCAGGCAATAAAAAAACCGCCAATGATGCATTGGCGGTTTTTTTATTCAGGCCTGCATTACAGATGGTATTGCGGGCTCAGCTTGCGCACGGTTTCCAGCATGCAGGCTGCGTGCTCTGGCGGCGTCCACTGTGTAATGCCGTGGCCCAGGTTAAATACATGGCCATGACCGTGGCCGAAGCTTGCCAGAATGCGCGCCACTTCTTTTTCAATCGCGGCAGGGGAGCTCAGTAAAATGGCTGGGTCCATATTGCCTTGCAGGGCGACTTGGCTGCCTACACGCTGCCGTGCTTGTGCCAGGTCTACCGTCCAGTCCAGGCCCAATGCATCGGCGCCAATGGCGGCTTGCGCCTCCAGCCATAAGCCGCCACCTTTGGTGAAAACGACGCTAGGCACAGGTTTGCCCTCGGCAGTTTTAGTCAGGCCAGCGACGATTTTTTGCATATAATTCAGCGAAAACTCAGTGTAGGCATCATGTGATAACGCACCGCCCCAAGAGTCAAAAATCATCACTGCTTGGGCGCCTGCGGCAATTTGGGCATTCAGGTATTGAATCACGGTTTGTGACGTGACTTCCAGAATGTGATGCAGTAACTCCGGTCTGGCATAGCCCATTTTTTTGGTGTTCAAAAAGTCAGTGCCGCCTTTGCCTTCAACCATATAGGTTGCCAGTGTCCATGGGCTGCCGGAAAAGCCGATCAATGGCACGCGGCCATTCAGTGCTTTGCGAATGCTGCTGACAGCATCAAACACATATTGCAATTTAGCCATGTCTGGCACTTCGAGCTTGAGAATATCTGCTTCTGCCTGCAAAGTGCGCTCAAATTTAGGGCCTTCGCCTTCTTCAAAATACAGCCCCAGGCCCATGGCGTCCGGCACGGTCAAAATGTCACTAAAAAGGATGGCTGCATCCAGTTGTGGATAGCGATCTAGTGGTTGCAGGGTCACTTCAGTCGCAAAAGACGGGCTTTGGCATAGCTGCATAAAGCTGCCAGCGGTTTTGCGGCTCTCGCGGTACTCTGGCAAATAGCGGCCAGCCTGGCGCATCATCCAAACCGGGGTGTATTCTGTAGGTTGGCGCAGTAAAGCGCGCAAAAAGGTGTCGTTTTGAAGTTGAGTCATGGGTGATTGATTACCGTAGCTGCCCTGTACAGCGGGTTGCTGGCAGGTCAAGAATATGTAAAAGCATGATTATAAAGGCCAAGCTGCTGTTTCACCTGAAAGAATGCGGTTTTTTTGCGGTATGACAAATAAAAACGCCGATGATAGTCATCGGCGTTTATGAAAGTCTGCGATTGCGCGGACTTATCGTGGCAAGGTAGAGCTGCCCATCAAGAAAGCATCGACTTCGCGGGCGCATTGACGGCCTTCACGGATCGCCCAGACCACCAGGGATTGACCACGGCGCATATCGCCCGCCGCAAATACCTTGGCTTTGCTGGTTTTGTAGCAACCGTCGCCGTCTGTCGTGGCTTTTACATTACCACGGTTATCTTTTTCTACGCCAAAGGCATCCAACACTTTTTGTAGCGGCGAGACAAAGCCCATGGCTAAAAATACCAGGTCTGCTTGAATGGTGAATTCAGAGCCAGGCACTTCAACCATTTTGCCGTCTTTCCACTCTACGCGGGCGCCTTTGAGGGCGGTCAGTTTGCCGTTTTCCCCAATCAGCTCTTTGGTGGTGATAGACCAGTCACGATCTGCGCCTTCTTCGTGTGAGCTGGAGGTGCGCATTTTGAGCGGCCAGTTTGGCCACACCAGTGATTTATTTTCTTTTTCTGGTGGTTGCGGCATTAATTCAAACTGAGTGACGCTGACTGCACCATGGCGGTTAGAGGTGCCGACACAGTCAGAGCCAGTATCACCACCACCGATCACGACAACATGTTTGCCAGTCGCTTTGATCTGATTGGGCACGGTGTCACCGGCCACCATTTTGTTGTTCGGTGTTAAAAAGTCCATGGCAAAGTGCACGCCATCGAGGTCGCGGCCAGAGACTGGCAGGTCACGTGGTAACTCAGCACCACCGGCTAAAATCACCGCGTCAAAATCACGCTCTAACTCAGCCGCGCTCACGTTCTCGCCCACATTCTGGTTCACTTTGAAAGTCACGCCTTCGGCTTCCATTTGTGCCATACGGCGGTCAATGCCTGATTTGTCCAGCTTGAAGTCAGGGATACCATAACGCAGCAAGCCGCCGATACGGTCATTTTTCTCAAGCACCGTGACGCTGTGGCCCGCACGTGCCAATTGCTGTGCCGCAGCCAGGCCAGCGGGGCCTGAACCAACCACCGCAATATTTTTGCCAGTTTTGTTCGGGTTGATTTGCGGTGTGACCCAGCCGTTTTCCCAGGCTTTGTCGATAATCGCATGCTCGATGGATTTAATCCCCACGGCGTCGTTATTGATGTTTAAAGTACAGGCAGCTTCACAAGGTGCCGGGCAAATGCGGCCGGTGAAATCAGGGAAGTTGTTGGTTGAATGCAGCACATCAATCGCATTGCGCCAGTCCTGGTGATACACCAGATCATTCCAGTCAGGAATAATATTGTTGATTGGACAGCCGGTGGTGCAAAAAGGAATGCCGCAGTCCATGCAGCGTGCGCCTTGTTGTTTGGCCTGGTCGTCTGTCAAATGCAGGACGAACTCTTTGTAGTTTTTGACACGATTTTGAACCGGCAGGCTTTCTTCTGCCAGACGATCAAACTCCATGAAACCTGTGACTTTACCCATGTGAAATCATCTCTTCCCTGTTGCTTCGTGAGGACGCAACCTTAACAAGTCCCCGCTTTACGCGGGGCATTCAATTAACAAAAACGATTAAGCGGCTTGTTTGGCAGAAGCTGCAGCCATTTCGGTCAGTGCGCGTTTGTATTCGTTAGGGAATACTTTAACGAATTTTGCACGTGACGTTGGCCAGTCAGCCAGAAGGTCTTTTGCCCGCGGGCTACCCGTTAGCGCAAGGTGCTGTTCGATCAGGCCCTTTAAAATCACTTCATCAGGCTGACCCAGATGCTGCACTTTGCCAATATCGGCTTCAGCGGCTTCCACTTTTTCCAGTGATACCATGCTCATATTGCAACGATGGGCAAATTTGCCGTCAATGTCGTAAACATAGGCGATACCGCCGCTCATGCCTGCCGCAAAGTTCTGGCCGGTTTGACCCAGCACCAGCACTGTACCGCCAGTCATGTATTCGCAACCGTGGTTACCCACGCCTTCAACCACGGCGGTGGCGCCTGAGTTACGCACACAGAAGCGCTCACCTGCGACGCCGCTCAAGAAGCTCTGGCCGGTGGTGGCACCGTACATGACGGTGTTGCCGACAATAATGTTCTCGTATGACAGGCCGCGGAATGTCGCTGGTGGTTTGATAATAATGCGACCACCACATTGGCCTTTACCTACGTAGTCGTTACCTTCACCAGTCAGTTCAAACGTAATGCCTTTGGCCAGGAAAGCCGCAAAGCTTTGGCCAGACGTGCCGGTAAATTTGACGCTAATGGTGTCGTCTGGCAAGCCTGCATGGCCATAACGGCTGGCCACTTCATGCGACAGCATGGTGCCCACTGTACGGTTGGTGTTGACGATAGGCAGGTTGATGCTGACTTTTTCGCCTATTTCCAATGCCGGTTTTGCCAGTTCAATCAGTTGATTGTCCAGTGCTTTCACCAGGCCATGGTCTTGTACATCGTTATTTTTGCGTGACACGCTGGCTGGCATTTCTGGCAAGTGGAATACCTTGCTGAAGTCCAGGCCGTTGATTTTCCAGTGCTCAATCCCGGCTTTCATGTCCAGCAAGTCTGCGCGACCAATCAGGTCGTCAAACTTGGCAATGCCGATGCTGGCCATCAGTTCACGTAGTTCTTCTGCGACAAAGAAGAAGTAGTTGACGACGTGTTCTGGTTGGCCGGTAAATTTCTTACGCAGCTCAGGGTCTTGTGTTGCGACACCGACCGGGCAGGTGTTCAAGTGACACTTACGCATCATGATACAGCCTTCAACCACCAGTGGCGCGGTGGCGAAACCAAACTCATCCGCACCCAACAAGGCACCAATCAATACGTCGCGGCCGGTTTTCATCTGACCATCGACTTGCAATACAACACGGCCACGCAGCTGATTTAATACCAGGGTTTGCTGGGTTTCGGCCAGGCCGAGCTCCCATGGCGTACCGGCATGCTTGATCGATGAAATCGGCGAAGCGCCAGTACCACCGTCATGGCCAGCCACCACAATGTGGTCGGACTTGGCTTTAGCGACACCAGCTGCAACAGTACCAATGCCGGTTTCTGATACCAGTTTTACCGAAATTGAGGCTTTTGGATTGGCGTTTTTCAAGTCATGAATCAGCTGCGCCAAATCTTCAATCGAATAAATATCGTGGTGTGGCGGCGGTGAAATCAAGCCCACGCCAGGCACTGAGAAACGCAGTTTCGCAATGTATGGCGATACTTTATGGCCAGGCAGTTGACCGCCTTCACCTGGCTTGGCGCCTTGTGCCATCTTGATCTGGATCTGGTCAGCGCTGCTTAAGTATTCAGCCGTGACGCCAAAGCGGCCAGAAGCCACTTGCTTGATGCGTGAGCGCATGGAGTCGCCTGCTTTCAAGGCCACATCGGCTTCAATCAGGTCAGAACCCAGCACTTTGGCAATGCTGGAATCCACTTGTACCGGAATGAAACGTTTAACGTCTTCACCGCCTTCACCGGTGTTGGACTTGCCGCCAATGCGGTTCATTGCCACCGCCAGTGTGGCGTGCGCTTCGGTGGAGATTGAGCCCAGTGACATGGCACCAGTTGCAAAGCGCTTAACGATCTCTTTGGCCGATTCAACCTGATCCAACGGAATCGCATTGCCCGCTGCTTTGATTTCGAACAAGCCACGCAAGGTCATGTGACGGCGGGTCTGATCGTTAATCAGTGCAGCATATTCTTTATAAGTCTCATACTGGCCGGTACGTGTGGCATTTTGCAGTTTGCTGATCGACTGCGGTGTCCACAAGTGCTCTTCACCACGTACACGGAAGGCATAATCGCCGCCTGCTTCCAGCGCATTTGACAGCACAGGATCGCTACCAAAGGCTTGGGTGTGCAGGCGCAGGGTTTCTTCGGCCACTTGTTCCAGGCCAATGCCTTCAATCTGGCTCACTGTGCCAGTAAAGTAGTCATTGACGAACTGGCTGTTCAAGCCGATGGCTTCAAAAATCTGCGCGCCACAGTAAGATTGGTAAGTAGAGATACCCATTTTGGACATCACTTTGTATAAGCCTTTGCCGATCGCTTTAACAAAGTTTTTGCCGGCTTTTTCAACATCGCCGGTCATGGTCTTCATGGTTTCATACACCAGCCATGGGCAGACTGCCTCGGCACCGTAACCTGCTAACAGGGCAAAGTGGTGTACTTCACGTGCTGAGCCAGTGTCAATCACCAGGCCGGTGCTGGTGCGCAAACCTGCCTTAACCAGGAACTCATGTGTGGCAGAGCAAGCCAGCAACGCCGGAATCGCGATGCGGCTGGCAGACACGCTGCGGTCTGACAGGATCAGCACGTTGTAACCGTCATGCACCGCTTTTTCAGCTTGGTCATGCAAGATATCCAGAGCCTGTTTCATGCCTGCTTTGCCAAGTGTGGCATCGTAGGTCAGGTCGAGCACGATGGACTTGAACTGTCCTTTGGTCAGGGACTCGATTTGTTTGAGTTTTTCCAGGCCGTCCAGGCTCAATACTGGTTGGCTGCTTTCCAGACGCAATGGCGGATTGGTTTCGTCAACCGCCAGCAGGTTAGGTTTTGGGCCGATAAATGTCACCAAAGACATCACCAATTCTTCACGAATCGGGTCAATTGGCGGGTTGGTCACTTGTGCGAACAGCTGTTTAAAGTAGTTGTACAAAGTTTTGGCTTTGTTGGACAACACCGGCAGCGCCGCGTCGTTACCCATCGAGCCAGAACCCTCTTCGCCGTTATCTATCATCGGCTGCAACACAAACTTGAGGTCTTCCTGTGAATAACCAAAGGCTTGTTGTGTATCCAGCAAGTCGGCATTCAGGCTGACTTCGCCGCTGCCTACATTTGGCAACTCGGTCAGATGAAAACGGGTTTGTTCAATCCATTGACGGTAAGGCTTGGCTTGTGCCAGTTCTGTTTTGACTTCTTCGTCATCAATAATGCGGCCTTGCTCCATGTCGATCAGCAACATTTTGCCTGGCTGCAAGCGCCATTTTTTAACGATTTTTTCTTGTGGGAAGGTGATTACACCCATTTCAGACGCCATCATCACGATGTCATCTTCTGTCACCAGGTAGCGCGCAGGGCGCAAACCGTTACGGTCCAGGGTGGCACCAATCATTTTGCCATCGGTAAAGGCTACAGCAGCCGGGCCATCCCATGGCTCCATCAGCGCGGCATGGTATTCGTAAAACGCACGACGGTCTTCATCCATCAGCGGGTTGCCGGCCCAGGCTTCTGGAATCAGCATCATCATGGCGTGCGGCAGGCTGTAACCGCCAGCCACCAGCAACTCCAGGCAGTTGTCAAAACAGGCAGAGTCAGACTGGCCTTCGGCAATCAATGGCCACAGTTTTTCCAGATCTTCGCCTAATACGGCGGACTTCATGGTTTCGTGACGCGCTGCCATCCAGTTGACGTTGCCCTGTACGGTGTTGATTTCACCGTTGTGCGCGATCATGCGGAATGGGTGTGCCAGATCCCAGGCGGGGAACGTGTTGGTGGAGAAGCGTTGGTGTACCAGCGCCAGCGCCGATACCACGCGCGCATCTTTCAGGTCTTTATAGTAAATGCCCACTTCGTTCGCCAGCAGCATGCCTTTGTAGACAATGGTGCGGGAGGAGAAAGACGGCATGTAAAACTGTGCTTTGTCTTGCAGGTTGAGCGCGCGAATCGCATGCTCAATCCGTTTGCGGATGACGAAGCATTTGCGTTCGAATGCGATGCTGTCTGTTGTAGTGCTGGCAATAAATACCTGGCGCATCACAGGCTCAACGGCGCGTGCTGCATCAGCAATATTGCTGCTGTCGACTGGCACATCGCGCCAGCCTAATAGTGTTTGGTTTTCTTCAGCGATGATTTGCGCAAAAATGGCTTCGCATTTGGCGCGGTTATCAGCGTTTTGCGGCAAGAAGGCCTGGCCCACGGCGTATTGGCCCACGGCTGGCAGCGTCATGCCCAGGTTAGCCGCTTCTTCGCGCATAAAAGTGTCAGGCATTTGCATCAGCAAGCCCGCGCCATCGCCCAGCTTAGGGTCGTAACCAGTTGCACCGCGGTGCGTCAGGTTGTCTAGCAGCTGCAGGCCTTTAGCGACGATATCATGGCTTTTCTGGCCTTTAATATGGGCAACAAAGCCCACGCCACAGCTATCCTTTTCGTGGCGTCTGTCGTATAAACCCTGAGATTGGGGAGCTAAACCAAACTGGTCGTCCAGAGCGGTTGCGGTATCTTGAGAAGCACTCATCACGTTGTTGTCAGACTGCATGTCCATTGCCAGATTCTTCACTTACAAAACATTTGGAGGAACCTTCAATGATACCGTTAAAGTTTAGCAATTTCAATTGTTTAGCCTGCGTTAAATAACGGATAAATCTATTTTTTTATCTTAATTGAGAATGGTTTTTATTTACCGATAAAAAATAGCAATTAAGGCTGTTTATCAGAGCATTATGCGGGGAACGGTGGCAACAAGTGTCTGTGATGGCGATGCTGTTTTGATTGGGGAAAATGCAGTTTTTGGATGCGCGCCTTGCAGGCTGCATACCATGGCTGTGTGGGGTGAAGAGATGCAATTTAGTGCGCAGTTTGCGCGGCAGGGTGAGGGCTGAGTTGTTGGCTTGGGCCAGTGCCCCTTGCGTCTTTTGTGTGATCAGGCGCAGGGGCGGTGAGTCAATTACAGGCTGGCAAATGCAGTGGCTGCCGCTTGTACGGTTTGTGCAATGTCTGCGTCAGTATGTGCTGCTGAGACAAACCCTGCTTCAAACGCTGATGGGCCAAGATAAATGCCGCTATCGAGCATACTGTGAAAGAATTTGTTAAAAGCGTTTTTGTCTGCCTGCATCATCTCTGCGTAGCTGCTTGGGTTGCTAGCGCTAAAGTAGAGGCCAAACATGCCGCCTACGTGTTGGGCACTAAAGGTGACGCCTGCGCTTTGAGCCGCTTGTGTCAGGCCGTGGGTGAGCTTGGCTGTTTGTGCAGTGAGTTTTTCATAAAAGCCAGGTGCTTGCACTAGCTTTAAGGTGGTGAGGCCCGCTGTGACTGCGACCGGGTTGCCAGAAAGCGTGCCTGCCTGGTAGACCGGGCCTAGTGGCGCCAATACGCTCATAATGTCTTTGCGGCCGCCAAATGCGCCCACCGGCAAACCGCCGCCAATGACTTTGCCCAATGTGGTCATGTCTGGCTTGATGCCATACAAGGCTTGTGCGCCGCCTAGTGCCACGCGAAAGCCAGTCATCACTTCATCAAAAATCAGCACAATGCCGTGCTGGGTACAGAGTTCGCGCAAGGTTTGTAAAAACTCCTGCTGCGGCACAATCAGGTTCATATTGCCAACGACCGGCTCCAGAATCACGCAGGCGATTTCATCGCCAATGCTGGCAAAGGTATCTTTGAGCATTTGTGTGTTGTTGTAGTCCAGCGTCAAGGTGTGTGCGGCCACTTCTGCGGGTACACCGGCAGAGCTTGGCTCGCCAAAGGTTAGTAAGCCTGAACCGGCTTTCACCAGTAAGGCGTCGGCGTGGCCATGGTAGCAACCTTCAAACTTGACGATTTTGCTGCGTTTGGTAAAGCCGCGCGCCACGCGAATGGCGCTCATGGTGGCTTCGGTGCCGCTACTGACCAGGCGTACTTGTTCCATGCTGGGCACCAGCGTGTTAATCAGTTCGGCCATTTCCAGCTCGAGGCCGGTAGGCGCACCAAAACTCAGGCTGTTAGCCGCTGCTTGCTGCACCGCTGCGATCACTTCAGGGTGTGCATGCCCCAGAATCATTGGCCCCCAGGAGTTGATATAGTCGATATATTCCTTGCCATCGACATCCCACAGTTTTGACCCCAGCCCTTTTTTGAAGAAGATAGGCGTGCCGCCCACGCTACGAAACGCGCGTACTGGCGAGTTGACGCCACCTGGGATCAGTTGCTGGGATTTTTCAAACAGTTGCTGGTTGCGAGAGGTCATAGGTATGCAATCGGGTAAACATCAAAAAAACGTATTCTATCAGAGCAGGCACGCTTGTTCATGCTAGTGCGCCTGGCCATCTAACTGCTGGATATGTTGCTCGGCGTTGTTGAGCAGCACCGACTGTTGCGTTTGTTGTGCCAAGGTGGCGAGCCCACGCCAGGCATCAATATGGGCGGGCTGTAACCTGACTGCGCGTTCATATGATTGTTGCGCGGGGCTAAGCTGCCCTTGGCCATGCAAGGCGCTGGCCAGGTAGAAGTTGGCCTCTGCCGAGTCGGGTTGTTGTAAAAGCCAGGCGCGTGCAATGCCTTCTAATGCTGACCAGTCGCCAGTTTGATAAGGCTGCACGACTTGCATCCAGGGCGGGCGCGCCTCTGGTGGCAAGTCCCAAAAAGCGGTGGTCGTTGGGTTGGTGCTGGTGGTGGCGTCGTGTTGCATTAAGGTGACTATCCACTCGACCGGCACACTGTAAAAATAAGCCTGCTTACCCGGACTTTTAAAGGTGCTGAGTGACACCAGCTCGCCCGATTGATTAAATGTCGGGCTGCCGCTGGCGCCCATGATAAAGGCTGCGTCTGTGCGCACAATCATGCTGCCATCATAAGCATATAAGGCGCGCACCTTGCCCGCGATGGTTTGTGGCTTGGGCGGCCCGCCAGGAAAGCCAATCGAAAACACTTCGTCGCCATAATGTAACGAGGCGGCTGAGGCTAGAGTGACGGCAGGAAGTTCCAGATACTTGAATTTAAGCAAACAAATATCGTGTTGCCAGTCTGCAATCATTTCAACTGGGCTGATGCTCTCACCAAACTTTGAAATGCTGATGCCGGCACTGTTTGCGACAACGTGGCAGTTGGTGGCGACCGTGTCTTTATCGACAACCACGCCACTGCCGACTCCATGACCACCGCTGGCGGTGATGGCATGCACTTTCACTACTGACGCTTTGAGGCGGTAAACCAGTTCACGGTCAGGTTCGGCCTGTGCGGCCTGCATGAATAGCCAGCATGCAGCGAAAATCAATAGATGAGGCAATAAGCGCATATCAACTCCCATTTAGGATTGCAGGCGTATGCGTGCAATCTGTTTTCGACTTAAAATGCAAAAAATTCTCATTTCGGCCTATAAACCCAGTGAAAAGCCGTGCAAACAGCGCTAGAATAGCCGATATTTTTGATTGTCTTAAGGATTTACCATGCTGATTACAAGCGAAATCGTCGATTTAAACACTCCAACCGGAGTGATGCGTACTTATGTGCATCGTCCAAAACACGATGGCAAGGTGCCTGCGGTTTTGTTTTACTCCGAAATCTTTCAGCAGACCGGCCCGATTGAGCGTGCTGCACGTCTGTTGGCAGGTTATGGCTACGCGGTGCTCGTGCCGGAAGTGTTTCATGAATTAAACCCGATTGGCACGGTATTAGGCTATGACGACGCTGGCCGTGACAAAGGTAACGCCGACAAAATGGCCAAAGACGTGCAGGCCTACGACACTGACAACCGCGCCATGATTGATTACCTGAATGCACAGCCTTGGTATGACGGTAACCTGGGCGCTGCAGGCTTCTGCATTGGCGGCCATCTGGCTTTTAGAGCCGCGTTGCAGCCAGAAGTGAAAGCGACCGCCTGTTTTTATGCCACCGATTTGCATACCAATATTATTCCAAACCAGCCAGGCCAGCACAGCATGGAGCGCGTCAATGAGATCAAAGGCGAGCTGCTGATGATCTGGGGCAAGCAAGACCCGCATATCCCAGCTGACAAGCGTGCCGAGCTCTATAACCGCTTTGCGGCTTTGCCCGGCTTGCACTACACCTGGCACGAATTTAATGGGCAGCATGCCTTTATGCGCGATGAAGGTGAACGTTACGATGCGCAGTTGGTCAACCTCGGGTATCAGTTGACCTTGCAAATGTTCGGTAACGTACTTAAGTAAACGTGTACAAAAACCGAGGATAGAAAACTATGGTGCTGAATGTGTTATGCCTGTTGAGATTTTTAAAACAACTTGCATGCCATGTTCAACACATACCTTAGTTCAAGCACAGGCCAAAAGCCTGTGCTTTTTTTTCAACTAAATTAACCATTTATTTAGAGATAACTATGACTACAAAAAATGCGGATATTGGATTGGTGGGATTGGCAGTGATGGGCCAAAACCTGGCGCTTAACATTGCGGATCACGGCTATACCATTGCGGTGTATAACCGTGACCCGAAAAAAATGCTGAACTTCATTGAAGAATGCAAAAAGAATGAGCCTTCGCACGAGCGCGTGGTTGGCCATGCCGATTTGGCTTCTTTTGTATTAAGCATCAAACGTCCTCGTAAAATCGTATTGCTGGTTAAAGCTGGTAGCGCAACCGATGTGACCATTAATGCCTTGCTACCGTTTTTGGAGCAAGGCGACATTATTATTGATGGCGGTAATGCATTGTGGACTGACACCATCCGCCGTGAAAAAGAGCTGGCTGCCAAAGGTATCGAGTTTATTGGCTCGGGTGTCTCTGGTGGTGAAACCGGTGCCCGTTTTGGTCCTTCATTAATGCCGTCTGGTACCCGTAAGGCTTGGTCTAGCCTGGAGCCGATCTGGCGCGATATTGCTGCTAAAGTTGACCCGGTGACCGGCACCCCGCTAGAGGGTGGCGCACCTGGCAAGCCGGTTGAGGGTGGCTTCTCTTGTGCCGAATACATTGGCCCTGACGGCGCTGGCCATTATGTAAAAATGGTGCACAACGGTATTGAGTACATTGATATGCAGTTGATCTGCGAAGCCTACTGGTTGATGAAAAACTTGCTGGGCATGCCTGCAGACGAAATCGGTAAAGTATTTGCAGAGTGGAACAAAGGCGAATTATCCAGCTTCCTGATTGAAATCACGGCGGATATCCTGCAACAAAAAGATCCCGCTGGTAAAGGCTTTTTGGTGGACCAGATTCTGGATACGGCTGGTCAAAAAGGCACGGGTCAATGGACCGCGGCCAATGCGCTGGAACTGGGCGCACCGGCTAACGCAATTGCAGCAGCAGTATATGCCCGCGCGTTGTCCAGCTTAAAAGAAGAGCGTGTAGAAGCGAGCAAAATTCTGAAAGGGCCGGTCATCGTTAAAGAGACCGACAAGGCTGCCATTATTGAAGCGATTAAAAACGCCTTGTATTGCTCTAAAATCTGCGCTTACGCACAAGGTTTCCAACTCATTGACAAAGCGCAAGTGGCTTACAACTGGAAGCTCAACTTTGGTGAAATTGCACAGATCTGGCGTGGCGGTTGTATCATCCGTGCGCGTTTCTTGCAGAAAATCACTGATGCGTACGCATTGAATTCACGCCTGAAAAACCTGATGCTGGATCCGTACTTTACCAACGCGATGAATGAAGGCCAGGCTGGCTGGCGCAAGGTGATTGCGCTGGCTGTGACCAACGGTATTCCGGCACAAGGCTTTGCTGCAGCGCTGGCGTATTACGATGGTTACCGCAGTGCCGATTTGCCAGCAAACTTGCTGCAAGGTCAGCGTGACTACTTTGGCGCGCATACTTATGAGCGTAAAGATCAGGCACGTGGTCAGTTCTTCCACCTGGATTGGCCTGAAGCAGGTCGTCCGCAATTGGCGATTGAGTAACTCCTTGCCTGCCTGGGTCCAGTCATGGTGCCTAGGTGTGAGCAAATAAAAAAAGATGGCGCTGGTCGCCATCTTTTTTGTTGATACTGCATCATTTAAGCCAAGGGCCCTGTTTTAGAGGAAACAAGAGCCACGACAGGCTGAATGGTGATCAGTAACTGCTTATCAACGCAGGTGCATGCGTTGATGAAAAATGTGACCCAATAGCGGGTCTTTTGCCAGCGAATGCCGCGTGGTTAAACGCAGTCGCAGCTAGATTCCAGAAAGCGGTGTAACTCGGTAATGGCTTTCGTGTGTTGCTGTGCTTCAATGGCTGCTTTTGCATCTGCCAGGTTGGCGGCAGAAGGATTCAAGCTTGGAGCATAAATTTCGTCCACTAAAAAAAGCTTGGACGGTGCTGCTTGGTGTGACTGTGCTATTTGCATTTCAATATTCCTTTTGGGATTTCCAATATTCGGGGTACAAAACGACGAATTGTGTTCGTCGTGCATGTGGCGCCAAAATTAACAAAAAGTTCCTTGTCCGGCAATGTGTTATCTGTCGTCATGACCAAACTTGTCAATTTCTTACGACATATTTGTATTGCTGCAACATATAAGCAAACATAGTGCCATATATTAAATACCATAACGCATGCCTATCGAGTGCGGATGACAAGCTAGCCAATTGCGCCTTAAAAAAGACCGCGCATGAAAAACTGAAAGCCAAATGCGCTGATTTTTCGTAAAATATCGGCTTGATTAATCAAAAATGAAGAGCAGTATGCAAATTTTCGTCAATGGTAAGGCGACGCCGCTACCGGCAGAAGCCATGAGTGTGCTGGCGCTGGTGGAGTTTATGCAGCTCAGCGGCAAACGCATTGCCATTGAGCGTAATGGTGATATTGTGCCGCGTAGCCAGTTTGCCGAAGTGCACTTGCAGGCGGACGATCAGCTGGAAATTGTCGGTGCTGTGGGCGGCGGTTAGTGACCGGGCGCTGATGTTAAAGATTGAGTTGAACGCATTGAATAGAGAGTTTTGAATATGAATGACGCTTTGGTAATCGCCGGGAAGAGTTATCAGTCCCGCTTGTTGGTGGGCACTGGAAAATACGCCGACTTTACGCAGACGCGCGCAGCGATTGACGCCAGTGGCGCTGAAATTATCACTGTTGCGATTCGCCGGACCAATATTGGCCAAAATGCTAACGAGCCCTCGTTGCTGGATTATTTGCCGCCGAGCGAGTTTACCTATTTGCCCAATACCGCCGGTTGTTATAGCGCAGAAGATGCCGTGCGTACATTGCGTTTGGCGCGTGAGCTGCTGGATGACCACAGGCTGGTCAAGCTGGAGGTGCTGGGCGACCCTAACACCTTGTATCCCAATGTGACGGAGACTATTGCGGCGGCCAAAACCTTGGTGAAAGAGGGCTTTGAGGTCATGGTGTATACCTCGGATGACCCGATTATTGCCAAACAGCTGGAAGACATCGGTTGTGTGGCCGTGATGCCGTTGGCCTCACTGATTGGCTCTGGTATGGGCATTTTAAACCCTTGGAACCTGCAAATCATCATTGAAAGCGCCAAAATTCCGGTGCTGGTCGATGCGGGTGTGGGCTGTGCTTCGGATGCTGCGATTGCCATGGAGTTAGGCTGTGCCGGGGTGCTGATGAATACCGCGATTGCCGCAGCGCGTGATCCGGTGTTGATGGCAAGTGCCATGAAAAAAGCGGTTGAGGCTGGTCGCGAATCATTCTTGGCCGGGCGGATGGCGAAAAAGCTCTATTCTGCCAGCCCTAGTTCACCAACCAGCGGGATGATCGGTTAATGGTGGCGGATAACGGCTTATATGCATGCGAAGTCTCGGTGGTCACCGAGTATTTGCAAGCGCAATCGTCACCTGAGGCTGGGCAGTATGTCTATGCCTATACCATTACTATCCGCAATACTGGCCAGACGCCGGTGCAACTGATTAGCCGCCATTGGGTCATTACTGATGCCATGCAACAAGTGCGCGAAGTGAAGGGCTTGGGGGTGGTGGGTGACCAGCCATTGCTGGCGCCGGATGCCGAGTACAGTTATACCAGCAGTGTCATGTTTAGCACGCCTAGCGGCGAAATGTATGGCACCTATCAAATGGTCGCCGTCGATGGCCACTGGTTCGAGGTGGATATTCCGACGTTTTGGCTGCACCAGGCCGCAGGCCTGCATTGAATATGTGCATAGATAAAATTGCTTTCAAGTTGAAATCACGTGGTCATTAAAACTCTCTTCAATGTTCGCCAATGTTTATTGCTGGCAGCGGCATGTTGGCTGGTAGGCTGTCAAAGCGTGCCGCCAACGCCGCAGCACCCTGCACCAGCCAAACCATTGCCGACCAAGCCGCCTGTGGCTGCGCCAGAAAAGCCATCAGCAACCACGACTACCCCTGCCCAGCCTTATGCCCTGCTTAAGCCAGCCAGTTGGGCTGAGTTGCCAGGCTTGGCAAAAGAAGATTGGGCGGCGAGCTGGCGTGCCTGGTTGCAAGGTTGTCAGGGGCTCAAAAACAAGCCTGACTGGCAAGCTGTGTGTGCGGTGGCTTTGCTGGTCAACGCCGATGACGCCGTGGCTATCCAGGCTTACTGGCGGCAATACTTCAATGTGTATCAAACACAGCAGGCAGAAGGCGCGCAGCAGGGTTTGATGACCGGCTATTACCAGCCGGTGTTAAAAGGCGCCCGCACTGCCAGCGCCCGGTTTCCGATACCTTTATACAAAATACCTGCCGACCTGATTACGGTTAATTTGTCCGGGCTGTTTCCTGAGCTTAAATACAAGCGCGTGCGTGGCCGCTTGCAGGGGCAGTCACTGGTGCCGTATTACACGCGTGCTGACATTGAACAAAACCAGTCACCATTGGCTGGCAGTGAGTTGTTATGGGTCAATGATGCGGTGGAGGCCTTTTTCTTACAGGTGCAAGGCTCAGGTATTGTTGAGCTGGAGAATGGTGAGCGGCTGCCAGTGGGCTACGCCGACCAAAATGGGCACCCTTACCAGTCGATAGGCAAGCTGTTGGTGGAGCGTGGTGAGATGGTGGCGAGTGAGGCGTCCATGCAGGGGATTAAAACCTGGGGTGTGCAACATCCTGATCAATTGCGCGCCTTGCTGGATGCGAACCCTAGCTATGTGTTTTTTAAATTATTACCCGCTGGCTTGTCGGGGCCGCTGGGCGCGTTGGGCGTACCGTTAACGGCCGCCCGCAGTATTGCGGTGGACCCGTTTTATATCCCCCTCGGCGCACCAGTCTACCTGGCTAGCACTTACCCAAACTCGGAGGCGCCTTTGCAGCAGTTAATGCAGGCGCAGGATACCGGTGGCGCGATTAAAGGCGGCGTGCGGGCCGATGTGTATTGGGGTGAGGGCGAGCCCGCCGGTAAGCTGGCCGGGGCGATGCGCCAGCAAGGTCAGCTGTGGGTGTGGTTGCCTAAAACGTTCCCATTGCCGCATTAGCTGGTATGCAGCGCATGCATGACAGGCAAGATTCTGGCTGGCAAGCCCACATTGTTGGTCATACCCCTTTGCGTCCATGGTTGCAGGAGCGTGGCTCGTTAACGGCGCGCTTAAAGCAGCAATATCCCGATTTTTCTGTGCAGGTACTTGCTCAGGGCTGGCACAAGCCTAATGTTGATGAGCAGGCGCTATTGCGATTGCCGCCGTCGACTCGTGCCTGGGTGCGCGAAGTGTTGTTGATGGGCGAGGGGCAGCCGCAAGTATTTGCGCACAGTGTCATTGCCCGCAACGATTTGCGAGGGACATGGTGCCATTTGCGCAAGATTGGCCGTGTGCCGCTGGGGGCGGCGCTGTTTGCCAATGCCAGCGTGCAGCGAGGACGCTTGCACTACCGAAAGTTGCCGTCTACACATCCTTTGCATCAAGCCTTTTGCCGTTATTTTCCTGAGCAGTCGCGGCAAGTGTTATGGGCCAGACGCTCATTGTTTTGCCTGCGGCATTATCGTTTACTGGTCACCGAGGTATTTTTACCTTCATGCGCCCAGCGGCCGGCTCGTTAGTCTTCTTCAGGAATCAATTTTATGCGATCACTGACTCACTGGCATGCCTATTACCGGCTGACGCGGCTGGATAAACCCATTGGCATCTGGCTGCTGTTATGGCCTACCCTGTGGGGGCTGCTGATTGCCGGACAAGGTCAGCCGCGGCCATGGGTGGTGCTGGTGTTTGTGCTGGGGACTATTTTGATGCGCTCGGCAGGCTGTGCACTCAATGATATTGCCGACCGGCATTGGGACGGCGCGGTTGCACGGACAAACAGGCGGCCGTTGGCAACGGGTGAAATCTCGGTCAAAGAAGCTTATCTGGTCGCGTTGGGGTTATCGCTGCTGGCATTTGCGCTGGTGTGCACACTGGGCTGGCCGGTGGTAGTGTGGTCTGTGCCAGCCTTGTTTCTGGCCGTGAGCTATCCTTACACCAAGCGTTTTTTCGCGATTCCGCAAGCCTATCTGGGCATTGCATTCGGCTTTGGCATCCCAATGACGTTTATTGCCTTGCAAGGGCAGGTGCCCGCTGTTGCCTGGTGGTTGTTGCTGGCTAATGTGTGCTGGTCAGTAGCCTATGACACGGCCTACGCCATGGTCGACAGAGCGGATGATCTTAAAATCGGTATTCGTTCTTCGGCGATTACCTTCGGTCGTTTTGATGTGCTGGCCATTATGGGCTGTTTTGCGGCCATGATGCTGATTCTGGCCTTGGTCGCGCAAACGCTAATGTTCACTTGGCCATTCTGGCTGGGCTGGGCGGTAGCCGCGATGCAAATGTGGCGGCAATATCAGTTAGTTCGTACCCGTCAGCCCGACGCATGTTTCAAGGCGTTTTTGGATAATATCTGGATAGGCGCCGCGTTGGCCGTGGGCATGGCGGCAAGCTACTGCTTAGGCGGACTTGCGTAAGGTTGAAGCTTCGTCCAGCTCAAAGGTAAAGTCTGTCCAATATTGAAATGGCACCTGGTCAATCGGGGCCAATATATAAATATCTTCAGACAACTGTTGCAGCTCACGCAGGTTGCCATGAATAGACGCCTCATGGTCACCGGTTTTTGGCGCAGGCGGCACCGCTGGCAGGTTTTGTGTCTGGCAGGCAATTTCCTTCAGTAGCATCAAGTCTTCAAACACGCTACGCTCAAAGCCCATGCGTGGCACCAGGCGCGTGTTGTAAACCAGGTCATCAATCAGCGCAATCACTTGCGGTGTCCCCCAGGCCTGCTGCAAAGCCTTCATCACCCGCGGGAACGACTCAATACCTTGCTGCTTTAAATCTGGTGTGTGCTCGACGTTTAAGTTGAAGTGTTTGCGGCATTCGCCGGCCACAATATCAAACTCTTGCTGCTTGCCTTCTTTTGACAATAGGTCCAGCAGATACAGCCACATCCACGGCGAGGATTTTGGGTGTTTGGCCAAATGTTGCTGCAAATGATCAATCGCCTGGTTGACCCGTCCGTGCGTAAATAGCCGTGACGCATCTTGCATCACCGCTTGCGTGCTTTGCTGTGAGCTGGTTTTCTGCGGCACGCCATGGGGCATCACCACATCATCATTGGCATGCATGGGCACCGACTTTAACCGGCTGCTGTTGGTTTGTGCAGGCAGTTGCGTCGGTGGATTCATGCCCGAACTGTCACTGGCCTGGCTGGCTGGATGCAAGGTGGCCGAAAAAAACTTGCCCGTGAGGGGGCGCGTTGCCGGGCCTGATGCCTCATCGGGTGGTGTGGCTGTCGTTTCATTTTGCCGGGATGAACGGCGTGGCTTCATCACTTTGGGCACGGCGGCGTGACGGCGCAGCCAGTCTGCAAAGAAAAAGCCGCTGGCAATCAGCGCAAGGCCGAGGGCAATCACCAGTGTCCGCAATAAATGATTTTCGTTTTGCAGCTGTGTGAGTTGGGTTTTCAGGGTGGCCAGTATGTCGGCCTGTGCCAGATTACTGGCATAAAGCACATCAGACTTTGTTTGCAGCTGTTTGAAGTTTTGCTGCAAGCCATCAATTTGTGTTTGCAGCGCGGTGTAAGCCTCTACAGGAATCTCTGGTGGCGCGACTGGCAGTGCTTCAACAGCGGCTGGTTGCGTCACAACAGGCTCTGGTGTGGGCTTGCTGGCGGGCGATGCGGCTGTAATGCTGATGGATACGGTATTGTCAGGCTGAATGGTCGCCGTCTGCTGTGTATGCTGGCAGTGGTCGAGCAAAGTCAGTGTCAGAGGGGTGGTAATGGCACTGTCTGACCATAGCATCAGCACGCCCTGCTGGCTGCCCAGCGTGGTGTACTCCAGATGCACAGCGCTTGAGCCTGGTGATTGACTCAGGCTGAAGCAGCTAATATCGGTGTTTGCCTGCACGTGTTTTAGCGGCAACTGGGCCATGAGTGGCTGGCCTGGCGCGGATTCAATGCTCAGCGCTCTGAATTCGGCCGCGTTGATAACGGGCAGGTAGGCAAACAAGCACAAAGCACACAGCCATAGCAGGCCGGTGGCGGCGTGAGAGCGTTGTTGTTTAACCTTGTATAGGCCTAAAAGCATCAAAAATTATTTTTAGTCGCGTGGCTGATGTTTAGTTAAAGTCGTCAGGGCAAGAGTAAATAGATGCGGAAAGTCGAAACTTGAGCTAATATAGCATCCGATTGCAATTATCCTTAAAAAAACAAGGATCATTTGTGATAAAAGCACGTTTTATGTCGGGTAATTTGCAAAATTGATGGCAAAAAAGCCACAAAACTGGTTGCCTCCGTCAGCAACATTATCCATCAAGCTGGTTCCGATTATTTTAGAATATTTCGTTGACAAGCTTTCTCATGCTGGCATATAATCCGCCCTCTTAATTTATACGCTATAACTTGGTAGTTATAAAATGAAAACTTTTTCAGCAAAATCGCATGAAGTACAACGTGACTGGTTCGTGATTGACGCCACCGACTTGGTATTAGGCCGTCTGGCCAGCGCAATCGCCCATCGTCTGCGTGGTAAGCATAAAGCTATTTACACACCACACGTAGACACCGGTGATTACATTGTTGTAGTCAATGCAGACAAGATTAAAGTCACAGGTAACAAGGCGGGTGGCAAGCTGTATCACCGTCACTCCGGTTACCCAGGCGGTATCACTACAACGACATTCTCAAAAATGCAAGACCGTTTCCCAGGTCGTGCGTTAGAGAAAGCTGTGAAAGGCATGTTGCCAAAAGGTCCTTTGGGCTATGCCATGATCAAAAAAATGAAAGTGTATGCGGGCGACAAGCACGAGCACATTGCGCAGCAACCGCAACCATTAACCATCTAATTTAAGACGATTAGGATAAAACATGATCGGTAAATATAACTACGGCACAGGCCGCCGCAAAAGTTCAGTGGCACGTGTGTTTCTGAAGTCCGGCAGTGGCAACATCGTGGTCAACGATAAGCCAGTTGACGTTTATTTTTCACGCGAAACTTCTCGCATGATTTTGCGTCAACCACTTGAATTGACAAGCAACACAGCGAGCTTTGACATTTTGGTCAATGTGCATGGTGGTGGTGAATCCGGTCAAGCGGGTGCAGTGCGTCATGGCATTACCCGTGCGTTGATTGATTACGATGCAGCGTTGAAGAGCGCATTGTCTCACGCAGGTTTCGTGACACGTGATGCACGTGAAGTTGAACGTAAGAAAGTCGGCCTGCGTAAAGCGCGTCGTCGGAAACAGTTCTCCAAACGTTAATTTCCAGCGTTTGTTACAAACCTGTTGTGCAAAAAGGTCGCATTGGCGGCCTTTTTCATTTATATTGTTTTACTTTTTATGCATCGGTCGTCATTGAACGCGCATCTGGTTTAAGGATATGGAAAAAATCAAAGTTGGCATTGTAGGTGGGACGGGTTATACCGGTGTTGAGCTGCTGCGTTTGTTAGCACTGCATCCCAATGTACAATTGCAAGTGATTACTTCCAGAGGCGAAGCCGGATTGCCGGTCGCTGACATGTTTCCTAGCTTGCGTGGCGTGATTGATCTCAGGTTTAGCGACCCGGCGACCGTAGATCTGACGCAATGTGACGTAGTCTTTTTTGCGACGCCGCATGGCGTTGCCATGGCGCAAACGCCCGCGTTGGTGGCGGCCGGGGTCAAAGTGATTGATTTGGCCGCTGACTTCCGTCTGCAAGACGCTGTTGAGTTTGAAAAGTGGTACAAATTGCCGCATAGCTGTACTGACGTGCTGAAAGATGCCGTTTATGGCTTGCCGGAGTTGTATGCTACAGATGTCCAGCAAGCTCAAGTGATCGGCAACCCGGGCTGTTATCCGACCACCGTCTTATTGGGCTTGGCACCGTTGCTAGAGCAAGGCTGGATTGATTTTTCTGTGCCCATTATCGCCGATGCCAAATCTGGCGTCTCCGGTGCCGGTAGAAAAGCCGAAGTGGGCACCTTGTTCTCAGAGTCCAGCGATAACCTGAAAGCCTATGGCGTGGCCGGGCACAGGCACCACCCTGAAATTCTGGCCCAATTGAAGAAACTGTCCGGCAGCGACGCGGTTAAACTCATATTCGTGCCGCACTTGATTCCCATGATCCGTGGCATGCTCAGCACCTTGCATGTCAAACTTAATGCCAAAGGCAAGCAACAATCTTTGCAGCAAGTGTATGAGCAGCGTTACCAGACCTCTACGTTTGTGGATGTCATGCCTGCCGGCTCGCTGCCGGAAACCCGTTCAGTGCGTGGTGCCAACGTTTTACGGATGGCGCTATACCCACAGGCCGATGATTATGTCACAATCATTGTAGTGCAGGATAATCTGGTCAAAGGCGCTTCTGGTCAAGCCGTACAGAACATGAACTTGATGTTTAACCTGGCGCCGGATGCCGGTTTGCAAGTGCTGCCGTTGTTGCCATAATGATCAGGCCGATACGCAGACGACTCAGAAACCATTTTGGCCTCACTGCCAAGCAAGTCGCAGTCCGCTCGCACCGGCCCTGGTATTTTCAAGGCATGCTGGCAGTCGTTTATGTGGTGGTTGGTTTTGCATTGGCCTACTGGGTCGTGCATGATGATGATGGCGAACATATCCGTCAACGCTTGCGCCAAGTCACTACCGAAAACATTGAATTACAAAAAAAACTGATTGCCTCGCAGCGTGAGCTACAGGTTGAATTAGCCACCAGTAACAATCTGGCTAAAACTTTAACCGCGCAGCAGGACGAAAACATCAAGCTGAAAGAAGAATTGGTGTTTTACAAGAATATGACCAAGCGTTAGCTGCATGCATGATATGGCTGATGACGAATCGGAATCGCCATTTAAGTTAATTCGGAACAGGAAGTAGCATGTTTTTCAAAAAAAGTGTTCAAATCGACAGTCACATTGATACCTTGATCGGCCATGAAACTCAAATCACTGGCAATATGCAATTTGCAGGCGGTTTAAGGGTTGATGGTATGATTGCTGGTAATGTGATTGAAAAACGCGAACATCCAAGCACGCTGATTATCAGCGAGAATGGTGCAGTGACCGGCGCCGTAGAAGCTTCTAAAATTGTATTGAATGGCATGATACGCGGCCCGGTAAGGTCCTCGGTGTTTATTGAGTTACAAAGTAAAGCGCGCATTGTGGGTGACTTGTACTATAAATCGCTAGAGATGCACACCGGTGCCGTGATTGAAGGAAAACTGATTTATCTGGGCGAGCAACCTGACGTTGCGCCGCCAGAAGCGACTTGAAATTAAAATTTTCGTCGCCATATTGTTATTGAGAATTTGACAGGAGTCTATGATGACCGCAGAAGCCACCCTTGAAATGCCTATTCCGTTGGTATTTACCGACAATGCCGCCAAAAAAGTGAAAGAGCTGATTGATGAAGAAGGTTCGCCAGACCTCAAGCTGCGTGTTTTTGTCAGCGGCGGCGGTTGTTCAGGCTTTCAGTACGGTTTTACCTTTGAAGAAGAGGTGAATGACGATGACACGCAAGTCGACAAAGACGGCGTGACTTTGCTGATTGACCCGATGAGCCTGCAATATCTGGCCGGTGCCGAGATTGATTACACCGACAGCCTGCAAGGCTCACAGTTCGTGATTCGTAACCCGAATGCAACGACGACTTGCGGTTGCGGTAGTTCGTTCTCGGTATAACGACTGCATTAAGTCATGCGTTTTATGATTGAAAAAAGCCAAGCGGGTGCTTGGCTTTTTTTATGCCGACTGCTGCTTGTCGTCTGCATAGCCGCCTGTAATTGGGGCTGTACCAAGCCTAAAGTAGAGGTACAAGCTATCCCTGCGGGTGTCACTGTGCTCGTGCTGGGGGATAGTATTAGTTATGGTGCAGGTGCTGAGCATGGGACGCAGGATTACCCGACGCTGCTGGCGAGTAAGACAGGCTGGGCGGTCGTCAATGCTGGTATTTCTGGGGATGTTTCCAGTGGCGGTTTATCTCGTTTACCGAGCTTATTAGCGCAGCATAGGCCGCGATTGGTCATTATTGAACTGGGCGGTAATGATTTCTTGCGGCAAATGGCTACAGCGCGTATTGAGGATAACCTGAGAAGCATGGTGCATCTAGTGCAGCAGGCGGATGCCGTTGCGATCTTGATTGCCATGCCAGAAGTGAGTCTGGCAGGGCGGCTGCATGATCACCCGCTCTATGCACGCGTGGCCGAGGAATCCGGCGCTTTGTTAGTGTCCAGCGCGGTGTCTGGAGTTTTGTCGGATGATCGCCTGCGTGCCGATCAAGTGCACCCAAATGCTGAGGGATACAGGCAATTAACTGATGCATTAGTCACACAACTCCGCGGCCTTGGCGTTTTGCGTTAGCGGCGTCGGGGGCATGAGGAACTCTTTGTAGAGATAACCGGGCATTGCCCGGTTTTAGTTTCATGTGATAACTTTGTTGGTTGTAGTCAGACGTCAATTACAATGTTACTCTTGATTTAGGGCTTCTAATTCGTTGAGTTTTTCACATAATTTCTTCATTGGAATTTCAGGATTAAACCACCAGTCTGTAGACCATATTCTATGGATTTTCCACCCTAAGCCCTCAAGAATTAGTTGTCTTAATCTATCTCTGTCTCTTGCGCTTGGCGCAGAGTGATATGTTGCTCCATCGCACTCAATACCTAGCAAAAAACTGCCGGGTTTCTTCTTGTTTTTTACCGCAATATCTATTCGATAACCTGATACGCCAACTTGAGGCACCACATCCCAACCTTTGCTTCTAAGTGCGTTAATTACCGCGACTTCAAAAGGGCTATCAGGCTCTCTTCCTGTAGGAGATGCTTGTTTTGCTAAAACTCTGGTACCGTTTAACGCAAAGTCCAAGTAAGCTTTTAGATCGTTAACCCCCCTAGCATTCGTCCTTGATAAATCAATATCATCAGGCATCAAGCTGCTGAAAACTTTAACTTTATGCCGAGCCCTTGTTGCTGCAACGTTTAACCTTCTATGACCACCTTCTTTGTTCATAGGGCCAAAGTTCATGGATATTTTCCCATTTGCATCTTTTCCAAATGTGATTGAGAAAAAGATAAAGTCTCTTTCATCACCCTGAACATTCTCCAGGTTTTTAATAAAGATTTCTTCTTGGTTACTTTCGCTAATTGCTAAATCAAGAGCACTATTTCTAAGTCTTTTTTCATCTAACAACTTCTCGATTAAGGTTTGTTGTGTTGAGTTAAATGTAATAACTCCGAGAGAGAATTGTTTACCAAGTCCACTAAGATAATGATTTGTTATTTCCTCGACTATCAAGTCTGCTTCATGTCGATTTGTTCTTGATTTACCCAGGTCGTATATACCTTTTGAGTAGACAAACTCAACCGAATTATCAACTTCAACAGGTGATGGAAATGTTGTTAGAGAGTTTTCGTAATATTGATAATTAGAGAAGGATATGAGCCCTTCGTTTCTTGAGCGATAATGCCAACTTAGACGTGATAACGGTAAGCCCACACCTAAGCACTCATCCAGAATACTCTCCATTTCCTGCACCACCTCTTCGTCAACAACCGCATCTGAGTCAGTGGCGCCAAAGAAGTTTGTAGGAGGTAGCTGCTTTGGGTCTCCAACACAAATTAATTGTTTACCCCTGGATATTGCACCAATTGCATCCCATGTCGGAATTTGAGATGCTTCATCAAAAATGACGATATCAAATAGCTGTGAACCTGCCTCTAAGTACTGAGCAACGGACTGAGGTGACATCAGCATGCATGGTTTTAAACGAGGGATTGATGTTGAGGTTGATTTAATCAGGTCGCGAATAGATTTATGCTGGCGTTGTTTCTGAGCTTCTCGGCGCAACAGTGTAATTTCAGCGAGGGTATAAATAATTTTGTGTAAACGGTCATTTTGCAGGAAACTGCGCACGTACTTTTGGAGTAGAAATGACCGTATCAAAACCCCTACCCAACGATCTGATTGATGGATTGTTGGCGAACTATAAAAAGCCCGAAGATTTAATTGGTGAGAATGGCCTGCTCAAGCAGTTAACCAAAGCACTGGTTGAACGTGCCCTTGAAGCAGAGATGGCCGAACACCTTGGCCACGATAAACATGCGCCAGTGAAGAATGCCACTGGCAACACCCGCAACGGTAAAAGCAGCAAGACCCTCAAAGGAGACTTTGGTGAGCTGCCGATTGAAATCCCCCGTGACCGCGCAGGCAGCTTCGAGCCACAACTGATCCCCAAGCATCAAACCCGCTGGTCGGGCTTTGATGAGAAGATTATCTCGCTATACGCCAGAGGCATGACAGTACGTGAGATTCAACAGCACTTGTCAGAGATGTACGGCACAGAGATTTCACCGACGCTGATTTCCAATGTCACTGATGCAGTGATTGATGAGGTTAAGCTGTGGCAATCTCGCCCTCTCGACAGCATTTACCCTATTGTCTATCTGGACTGCATCCATGTCAAAGTCAGAGATACTGGTAGTGTGCGTGCCAAGGCGGTGTATCTCGCCATAGGCGTCAACATGGACGGTCACAAGGAAGTGATGGGCTTATGGATTGCGCAGACTGAAGGCGCCAAGTTCTGGCTGGCGGTCGTGACTGAACTCAAGAACCGTGGCGTACAAGACATCTTCATTGCCTGCGTGGATGGCTTAAAAGGTTTCCCTGAAGCGATCGAGACAGTCTATCCGCAAGCCACGGTGCAGCTTTGCATTGTCCACATGGTGCGCAACAGCCTGAACTATGTGGGCTGGAACAAGCGCAAAGCGGTTGCAGCTGACCTGAAGACGATTTACAGCGCTGCCACACTGGCTGAGGCTGAAAGGGCGCTGATGGACTTTGAGCATCAGTGGAGTGAGGCTTACCCCTTAATTGCCAAATCCTGGCGCAGCAACTGGCAGCGCATCATTCCGTTCTTTGACTATCCGCCTGAAATCAGGCGCGTGATTTACACCACCAACGCCATTGAGTCTGTGAATATGAGTTTGCGGAAAGTCACCAAGAATCGTGGCTCGTTTCCGAATGATGAGTCGTTGATTAAATTGTTCTACCTAGCATTACAAAACGCTAGCAAAAAGTGGTCTATGCCACTGAGAGATTGGAAACCTGCGCTAAACAGGTTTACCATACAGTTCGAGGACAGAGTGCCTAGTCAGTAATCAACCGCCGTTTACACAAAATTCAGGACACCCTCGTATCTCACCTGCCGCAAACTTTTCAAATTTGAATCTTTGGCCCTCTATAAATCCCGGATTTGAACCGATAGATAACTCCAAGTGTTTTATATCTATATCAGAAGTATTTTCTAGCCTGATGTAATGAATAATTGGCACCTTGTTTTGAGTGCCCACATAGTTAACTATTTTGGCAACATCTACTGATAATTGAATAAAATCTAATGCGCTTGTATTGTTAGACATTTTTAAATTGCCAAAATTGGTTTTTATAAGTGGTAAGTTAAATTATCGCTGACAAACTCAACAAATCAAAACAGGTAATTAAATGTGATATTTTTTCTGACTCTTAATGGATATTGAACTCAACTTGTTGAGGAGTTGCTGTCATAAAAAGAAAAACGCCGGTATCTCCGGCGTTTTTTATTGGGTAATACAGTGCTGTTAGCGCTGATGCAGCGGTACAAATTCTCGGCGCTCTGAGCCAACATACAATTGGCGTGGGCGGCCAATTTTTTGCTCAGGGTCGGTGTTCATTTCGCTCCATTGTGAAATCCAGCCTGCAGTGCGTGCCAGTGCAAAAATGGCGGTAAACATCGAGTTGGGGATGCCCATTGCACGCATGACAATGCCGCTATAGAAGTCGACATTTGGATACAGTTTGCGTGAAACGAAATATTCATCTTCCAGTGCGATTTTTTCCAGCTCCATGGCCAGTTTAAACATCGGGTCATCATGCAGTCCGAGTTCGTTCAGCACTTCGTGGCAGGTTTTGCGCATGATGGAGGCGCGTGGGTCCATGTTGCGGTAAACGCGGTGGCCAAAACCCATCAGGCGGAAGCTGTCGGTTTTGTCTTTGGCGCGTTTGATAAATTCACCAATACGGCTGACATCGCCAATTTCTTCCAGCATATTGAGCGTTGCCTCATTGGCGCCGCCGTGGGATGGCCCCCATAACGATGCGATACCCGCTGCAATACAGGCAAACGGGTTGGCGCCGCTAGAGCCAACCAGGCGCACGGTAGAGGTGGAGGCGTTTTGCTCGTGATCTGCGTGCAGAAGCAAAATGCGCTCAAACGCGCGTGCCAAAATCGGGTTGGGCACGTATTCTTCACAGGGCGTTGCGAACATCATGTGCATAAAGTTTTCGGCGTAACCCAAGGTGTTTTTGGGGTACATGAATGGTTCACCTACATTGTACTTATAGCTCCAGGCGGCAATCGTCGGCACCTTGGCTAGCAGGCGTATGGCAGCTACTTTGCGTGACTCAGGGTCTGCGACGTTGTTGTTGTCAGGATAAAACGCAGCCATGGCCCCCACGACTGCGATCATGACCGCCATCGGGTGGGCGTCACGACGAAAGCCGCGAAACACGTTGCTCATTTGGTCATGTAGCATGGTGTGCTGGCGAATGGTGCCGACAAACTCTTCACGCTGTTGCAGGGTTGGCAGCTCGCCATTGAGCAGCAAATGTGAGACTTCCAGAAAGTCACAATTTTCAGCCAGTTGCTCAATCGGGTAACCGCGATAGTACAGCAGGCCTTGTTCGCCATCAATAAAGGTAATGCCTGAGGTACAGGCGGCGGTGGACATAAAGCCGGGGTCAAAGGTGAAGTAGCCATGTTTGCCCAGGTTGCGGATGTCGATGACATCCGTGCCTAAACTGCCCTTTAAAACTGGCAGGTCAATTGCCGTGCTGTCGTTGTCAAATGTAATGGTCGCTTTGGTAGCCATAACGTACTCTGTTTAAGTCAAGGTTGTATAAATTATACGCAAAGGTGTTTGAATATGGGGGCTTGTGCGGCAATGAGCCAGCAAAAGTTAAAAAATCGTGTTTAATCCTGCACCAGTTTAAATCAAACGTTCAGTGCATTCGCACCGCTTTAGTGTCTCTGTGTGTTAATGGGGATAAATCGCGCCTAACACACGCGGGCCTGCCGCGCCGGTGACCGCTGGCATGTTGCCCGGCAGGTGATCCACACAGCGTTGCGCCAGCCAGGCGAAGGCAACCGCCTCCACCCAGTCTACGCCTATGCCCAGGGCGTCTGTGCGTTGTACAGGCAACCCACATAGGGTTTGCAATCTGTCGATTAACGCCAGGTTATGCGCACCGCCACCACACACATACAGTTCTTGGGCACCGCGGCAGTGTTGCTGCAATGCTTGTGCAATGCTTACAGCGCTGAGCTCCAGTAGCGTGCGTGCGACATTTTGCGGTGTGTCAGTGTTAGCTTGCAGATGCAAGTTGAGCCAGGCCTGATTAAACAGGTCACGGCCAGTGCTTTTGGGTGTTGGCAGCGCAAAGTAAGGGGCAGCCAGCATTGCGTGAAGTAACGCCTGATTGACACTGCCACCCGCTGCCCACTGCCCGCCTGCATCATATGTGTTACCTGTGTGCTGCAGCGTCCAGGCGTCCATCAGCAGGTTGCCGGGGCCAGAGTCAAAACCAATCACCTGGCCATTAATGGGCAAATCACTCAGGTTGGCAATGCCGCCGATATTAATCATGACACGGTGTGTATCTGGCGCAGAAAAAACGGCCTGATGAAAGGCTGGCACCAGTGGCGCACCTTGGCCACCAGCGGCAATATCGCGACTACGAAAGTCGCCCACCACGGTGATGCCTGTGCGCTCGGCCAGGCGCGCGTGGTTGCCCAGTTGCAGGGTATATGCCTGTCCATTAGGGAGGTCAGGGCAGTGGCGTATGGTTTGCCCGTGGCAGCCAATGGCGCTTACTGCGCTGGCTGATAATCTGGCGTCTGTCAGCAAGCCTTGCACGGCCTCTGCATACAAGTCAGCGAGCCGGTTAGACACAATGGCGGCAGTATGTAATTCATGCTGTGCGGGGGTGTGTAAATCGAGCAACAATTGCCGGATATCAGCCGGGTAAGGCAGGAAGTATTGGCCTTGTTGTGCCAGGTGTTCACCTTGTTGTGTCACCACTACTGCATCTACGCCGTCTAGACTCGTGCCAGACATCAGGCCGATAAACAGGCGTGCTTGGGGGGGCGTAGCAGAAAAATTCATAAGGCATAAGTGTAACACTGCTCATGCTCGGCTTACAGAAATGCATGGGATTACGTTAAAATAGCGGTTTTACTTTGATGACAAAGTACGCCGCGGCGTAGCTTTAAAAAGAGCCTTTATGACAGACGTAACCCAACCTTCAACCGCTGCTGAAGCTTTGAACCCAGCCATTGCAAATGCACTGGCCATTATCAAGCGTGGTGCCGATGAGCTGTTGATCGAGCAAGAGCTGATTGAAAAGCTGAAAACCGGCAAACCGCTGCGCGTTAAAGCGGGCTTTGACCCAACTGCGCCAGACTTGCACCTGGGCCACACTGTGCTGATTAATAAATTGCGCCAGTTGCAGGATCTGGGTCACCAGATTTTGTTTCTGATTGGTGACTTTACCGGCATGATTGGTGATCCGACCGGTAAGAGTACGACGCGCCCGCCGTTAACGGTTGAGCAGGTGAAAGCCAATGCCGACACTTACTCCGAGCAGGTGTTTAAGATTTTAGACCCGGCCAAAACCGAGATTGTGTTTAACTCGGCATGGTTAAGTGACCTGGGGGCGGCCGGTATGATCAAGTTAGCTGCCAGCCATACAGTGGCGCGCATGCTGGAGCGTGATGACTTCTCCAAGCGCTTTAAAGGCAACCAGCCGATTGCAATTCACGAGTTCTTGTATCCCTTGTTGCAAGGCTATGATTCAGTGGCATTGCGGGCAGATTTGGAATTGGGCGGCACCGACCAGAAATTTAACCTGCTAATGGGCCGTGAGCTGCAAAAACAGGCTGGGCAGTCACAACAATGTGTGTTGATGATGCCGTTGCTGGAGGGCCTGGATGGCGTGAATAAAATGTCCAAGTCGCTGGGTAACTATATTGGTATTAGCGAGGCGCCCGAGACTATTTTTGCCAAAATCATGTCTATTTCTGATGCATTGATGTGGCGTTATATTGATTTGTTGTCGTTCGCTTCATTAGATACTGTTGCCCAGTGGAAAGCGCAAGTGGCGGGGGGTGAAAACCCGCGCGATATCAAAGTCGGGTTTGCGCAAGAAATCGTGGCCCGCTTTCACGGCCAGGCCGCGGCTGAAAAAGCCTGGCAAGATTTTCAAACCCGCGCCAAAGGCGGTATTCCTGATGATGTGCCACAGGTAGAGGTGACGATTGAGGGTGACAGTATTGGCATCAGCCAATTGCTGAAACAGGCTGGCTTGGTAGAAAGCACTAGTGAAGCCATGCGCGCTGTGCAGCAGGGCGGGGTAAAGCTGGATAGCGTGAAGGTGGATGATAAAAATCTGCCAGTGGCAAAAGGCGTGACCGTGGTCGCCCAGGTGGGTAAGCGCAAGTTTGCTAAAATCACAATTAAATAACAAACTCGTAACCAACAAAAAGGCCGCAGATGCGGCCTTTTTGTTTTACAGCGACTTGCGTAAATTTGCGGGCGGAATACTCAGCGACTCGCGATATTTTGCAATGGTGCGGCGGGCGACCACAATGCCTTGTTGCGCCAGCGTATCGGTAATTTGGTTATCCGATAATGGTTTTTTCTGATTTTCTTCGGCCACCATTTGCTTGATTAAGGCGCGAATAGCGGTCGCTGAGCAGGAGCCGCCAGCATCGGTTGCGACTGAGCTACCAAAAAAGTATTTAAGCTCCAGCACCCCGCGCGGTGTGAGCATATACTTATGCGTCGTCACGCGTGAAATGGTGCTTTCGTGCAAGTCTAGCTCTTCGGCAATTTCACGTAATACCAAGGGGCGCATGGCAATTTCGCCATGCTCAAAAAAGTTGCGTTGACGGTCTACAATCGCTTGCGATACACGCAAGATCGTAGAAAAACGCTGCTGGATATTTTTAATCATCCATTTGGCTTCTTGCATCTGGCTTTGCAGATATTGGCCGGAACTATCGCGGTTGCGCTTAAGGATGTCCGCATACAATTGATTGATCCGCAGCTTGGGGATCACGCCATCATTGAGTGACGCCATCCAGATGCCTTTGATTTTTTTGACTACCACATCGTGCTGGATAAAGTGGTCATGACTAAAGGTAGCGAATTCGTTGCCAGGCTTGGGGTTCTGCTGGCGGATGAGTTGTTGCGCACCTTTAAGGGCGGTTTCATCGCAACTGAGCAGTTTGCGCAGTTTGACAAAGTCTTTGTTGGCCAGCAGCGCTAAGTGATCTTTGGCAATCGCCATAGCGATGCGCAAATAAGGCGTGTCTGCTGGGAGCGCTTGTAATTGCAGGCGCAGGCATTCGCACAGGTCGCGCGCGCCAACCCCAATCGGATCCAGGTTCTGGATCAATTTAAGGGCGGTTTCCAGCTCTAACAACTCAACTTCCAGCTCTGGGGGCAGCAGGTCGACAATTTCTTGTAAGTCCTGTTCCAGGTAACCATTATCATTAATACCGTCGAGTAAAAACTTCACCAGGTCCATGTCACGTTTGGACAAATGCGCCAGTTGTATCTGGTTCATCAAGTGTTCGCGCAAGCTGGTATTGCTGGCATCCTGACGCGAAAAATCACCGTCTTCATCGTCCATATTGTTGCGACCGGCTTCGTCCCAATTGCTGGTGCTGCCAAACTCCTCGTAGTCGTCTTCAAACTCGGGCGGTGAAAATTCTTCATTCAGATTGGCTTGTTCGCCTTCGTTGCCGCCAAGTTGGTCGTGCAACTCTTCGCGCAAGGTTTCTGCGGGTGCGGTGATTTCCGCCTGTGTGGCAACATCAAACGAGCTTGCATCAGGTAGCTCTTGCTCGGCCGCGGCGGTCGCGGTAGGGCTATTGTCTTCAAACTCGCCTTCTTCACCGTCGGCCATTTCCAGCAGCGGATTTTCCTGCAGGATGGTTTCCAGCTCTTGGCTCAACTCAAGTGTTGAGAGCTGCAACAGGCGGATAGACTGTTGCAGCTGCGGGGTGAGCGCCAGGTTTTGCGAAATACGTAGTTGCAGATTTTGCTTCATAACGGGTTACAGCCTAAAATTCTTGCCCAGATACACTTCACGTACGCCTTCGTTTTGAATGATTTCGTCGGGCGTGCCCGCGGCAAACACGGCGCCTTCATTCACGATATAAGCCCGGTCACAAATATCCAGGGTTTCGCGTACGTTGTGGTCTGTAATTAAAATACCGATATTCTGGCTGCTCAGGTAGCGGATAATTTTTTGAATCTCAATCACCGCAATCGGGTCAATCCCGGCAAACGGCTCATCCAGCAAAATGAATTTTGGGTCGGTCGCCAGGCAACGGGCGATTTCGACGCGGCGACGTTCACCGCCGGACAAACTCACTGCCTGACTATTGCGAATATGCTGGATATGCAACTGATCCAGCAAGGACTCCAGCCGCGCTTCACGCTCTTCTTCTGTATGGGGGCGGGTTTCGAGAATGGACAAAATGTTGTCAGTGACCGTCATTTTGCGAAAAATAGAGGCTTCTTGTGGCAGATAGGCCAAGCCCATGCGTGCGCGCTCATGCATGGGTGCGTGGCTCACGTCTGCCCCGTTGAGCGTAATGCTGCCATCATCCAGCGCGACTAAGCCCACAATCATATAAAAGCTGGTGGTTTTGCCGGCGCCATTTGGGCCCAGTAAGCCAATCACTTCGCCGCTGCGCAGCTCAAGCGTGGTGTTTTTAACCACGGTGCGCCCCTGATAGGCTTTTTTCAGGTGGCTAACACGCAAATGGTTCTGATCTGGTGAAACGGATGTCTGCATAAGGCCGGTGTCTTTAAGGTTGCGCTTTCGCGGGCTCGCTGCTGGTGTCGTTAGGCGCCGGTTCTACTTTAATTTGCAGAGAACGGTTCATGCGCAGCCCTTGCTGTGTTGTTGGTTTGTTATCAATCACCGGCGGTGTGGTTTTATTTTTTGGCTGAATGGTCGCTTTTACACGACTGCCAGCGGTGCCGTTGGGATTGGCTTTGGTGCCGCCAATGACTTCGGCATATTCTGCATTGGCGTCATAGCTAATGTAGTCGCCAGTGACCAGATCTTCGCCACGTTTGACCCATGCGTTAGTATAGAGTTGTACTTTGTCCATGCGGGCATTGTATTCAATGCGCTGGCCACTGCCTTGCATCCATTCGTTTTTGCCGGTGCGTTTTTGCTTGAAGGTGGTCGGGTTGCCAGTACACGTACTGTGCTGAAAGCCATCCTGATCTTCACGCACAATCATTTTGTCTGCTTTAATTTGCAGTGAGCCTTGGTTGAGAATCACATTGCCGGTGTAAATGCTGATTTTTTTGGCATCGTTCACCGTCACCGTGTCTGCTTCCAGCTCTATTGGCTGGTCGCGGTCGGACTCTTCAGCCAGCGCGCTGCTTGACCACTGTAATAGCGCCAGTAAGGTCAAGCAGGTGGCATAAAATAATGGCTTGTGCGTGTTCAACTCATTTCTCCAGAATCAACGACCCTTGTGATTGCCTGCTTTGGCAGGCGCTGCCGGGCTTGCAGCTTTGGTGACGACAGGTGCGCGTACATAATGTACGTGTACCCGGTTAAATAATTGCATGGTGCCCGCCTTGTTATCAAAACGCATGCCGGTGCCGGTAATCACGGTGGCCGGTTGTTGGCGGATGGTGACCGGCAAGTCGGTATGGGCAACGTCTGTATCCGGCTCCAGCATCAAACGCTCGGTTTGTAACTGCATTTCACCCTTGACTGCCGTCGCCTGGCGGACCACTTTTACCTGTTTACTAAACTCGACCAGTTTACCATTGGCAGATACTTTGCCATGCTGGCCATAAATTTGTGTGTATGGTTTTCCCTGGCCAAACTGTGTGAAGCGCGGGCGTTGTAATTCGGTGTAGTCATTATCTGGAAAATGGCGCATTTCTGCCGCCGCCAGCACATATTTGGTATTGCCTGTGGCATCGGTACGCGTGCTGACAAAGTTGTATAGCATGTAGTCAGGGTCGTGACGATTCAGCCGGCCCAAGCTCAAGCCCTGCTCCTGTACCGTCTGGTTGATCCAAAACGTTAGCAGCGCTAAAAATAACATTAACGCAATCGGCAATAAAATCGGGTGTTTAAGCATGCGAGAGTTCCAGTGCACCGGCGAGCCTAAACCACTTTTGCCTTGAGTAAGTCATGCATATTAAATGCGCCCACCAATTGCTGTTGTTCGTTCACTGCCATAAACCCGTTAATTTTATATTGCTCCATCATGTTGACTGCTTCAACCGCCATTTGTTGCGTGCCCAACAAGCGCGGCTGTTTGTTCATGACAGTGTGAATAGCCGTTTGCGCGTTGGTGTCGCCTTGCATAAACAGGCGGCGCAAATCGCCATCAGTGAAAATGCCCACCGGATGTTGCTCATTATCGACGATCGCCGTAAAGCCCATGCCTTTACTTGAAATTTGTGCAATCGCTTCCTGCACGGTGGCCTGCTCGCCGATACATGGGATGGCATCCCCTGTGCGCATGACATCTTTAATTCTGACCAGCAATCGCCTACCCAGGTTGCCGCCCGGGTGAGACCGGGCAAAGTCTTCAGCGGTAAATTCACGCGAATCGAGTACGCACAATGCTAACGCATCCCCCAGCGCCAGTGCGGCGGTAGTGCTGGCGGTAGGCGCCAACCCCAGCGGGCAGGCTTCGTGGCTCACGGCCGCACTCAAATGCACTTCAGATTCGCGCGACAACGTAGAGTCGTCACTGCCGGTAATGCTTAAAATGCGCGCACCGATGCGGCGAATGGCCGGTAAAATATTGATGATTTCATCGCTCTCACCAGAGTTAGAGAGTGCAATGACGACATCTTCAGCGGTAATCATGCCCAGGTCACCATGGCTTGCTTCTGCTGGATGCATGAAAAAAGCCGGGGTGCCGGTACTGGCCAGCGTGGCGGCAATTTTGCCGCCGATATGGCCGGATTTACCCATGCCGGTGACGACGACACGGCCACGGCAAGCGAGAATCATGCTGACGGCGGCCTCAAACTGGCTGCCAATACGGTCTGCCAACTGGCGGATTTCATCTGCCTCGTGTAATAGGATGCCTCGTGCACGCGTCACGATGTCTGGACTTTTCACGAGGTGGACACCTGATTTTGCTGTGTTCATGGCGGGTTAGTATAGCAAGTGACGCCCCCGGCAAGAAAGTAAAACGCATCTTTTTTGCGGATTTTTTATTAACGGGCACATTTTTTGCATAAAAGAGTGTTTTGTGGCAGGATGCATCATCCTGAAACACAAGTGTTTTAGAATATATCACTGACTATTCGTCATAATAGATTGTTTGCTGGCCGACATGCATCTGTTCGGTCTGACATTAATGCTTTTAGAATTTTTGCATGTTTGATTCCCTGATCCATTTATTATTACTGTTAACCAGCTCGGTGTTTGCCGTCGGCTTATTCCGTATCCTGGGTTTGCCAGCCATGCTGGCTTACTTCATGATCGGCATTGTGCTCGGCCCGCACGCGCTAGGCTTGCTCGAAGATGAAGAAACTGGCCGCCAGGTGGCCGAGTTCGGCATTGTGTTTTTGATGTTTAGTATCGGGCTTGAATTCAGCCTGCCCAAGCTCTATGCCATGCGCAAAACCCTGTTTGGGTTAGGTGGTGGCCAGGTGGTGCTGACCTTGCTGGCCAGCTTGGTCCTCGGCAAAATGGCCGGGCTTAGCCTGACTTCAGCCTTTATTATTGGTGCCGCAATCACCATGTCGTCGACCGCCATTGTGTCCAAAATCCTTATGGAACGGGTCGATTTAAATTCCAGGCACGGCCGTTTGAGTATCGGTGTCTTGTTATTTCAAGACCTGGCGGTGATCCCTATTCTGGTGCTGATTCAAACACTGGGATCGCACAGCGATAACTGGATGGATGTGTTGGGCCTGACCTTGTTCAAGTCTTCAATTCTGCTGTTTTTACTGTTCAAATTTGGTAAGAATATCCTCAACTTCTGGTTTGAGCTGGTGGCCAAACAACGCTCGCGTGAACTGTTTGTGCTGAATGTATTAATGGTGACATTGCTGATGGCCGCTGCCACCAACTTTGTTGGCTTATCCTATGCCCTGGGCGCGTTTGTAGCGGGCATGCTGATTTCTGAAACCAAGTACCGCTACCAGGTAGAGTCTGATATTGCGCCTTTCCGCGATATTTTGCTGGGGCTGTTTTTTATCAGTGTCGGTATGTTGCTCAACGTGTCGGTGCTTGTTGAGCATATTGGGCTCATTATTTTGCTGCTGATTTTGTTCCTGGTTTTCAAGATCGGCCTGATCGCACTATTAACCAAGTTCTACGGCTTTGAAATGGGCGTCGGTGTGCGTACCGGCATTATTTTAGGGCAGGCCGGTGAGTTTAGCTTTGTGGTGCTGGCGCTCGGTTTGCAAACTAACCTGATTGATGGCGACTCCTTGCAACTGGTGTTGTCTGTTGCCGTATTATCCATGCTCGTTGCGCCGTTTATTATTCAAAAAAATGGGCGTATTGCGCGTGCACTGGTCAAAAGTTACAGCCGCAACAGCATCAAGGTGGTGGATACCATCCAAGAGCATAGCCAGGACCTGCGTGACCATGTGATTATTTGCGGCTATGGCCGTAGCGGCCAATATCTGGGGCGTTTTTTGCGCGAAGAAAATATCCCGTATGTCGCACTCGATATGGATGCCAGCCGCGTGCAAGAGGCGGCCTCTGCCGGTGAAAACGTGATTTACGGCGATGCCGGACGGCGCTCGGTGCTGGAAGCCGCTGGCTTGGCGAGGGCCAAAGCAGTCATCATCAGTTATGCTGAAACACGCGGCACCATGAAAGTGTTGCATGTGATTCAAGAGCTTAATCCTAGTTTGCCAGTGATTGTGCGTACGCATGATGACAGTGAAATGGATGCACTGAGAGACGCCGGTGCGGCCGAAGTGGTGCCAGAAATCCTGGAAGGGAGTCTGATGCTGGCGTCCCATGCATTGGTGACCTTGGGTGTTCCGCTTAACCGCGTGGTTAAGCGCATTCGTTTGTTCCGTGAAGAGCGTTACAAAATGTTCAAGGGTTACTTCCGCGGCGTGAGTGATGCTGATACCGCGACCGCCTCGTTACCGCAGTTGCACTCGGTCGAAGTGTATAAAAACTTTTATGCACACGGCTTGCGCATTGACCATATCCCGTTTGGTGATTTTGCGGTGGAGGTCAAGCAATTGCGTCGCCCGAATATGCCTGAGCCCATCGCGCCCCGCGATGACATCATGCTGAATGAGGGCGATATTCTGGTGTTGCTGGGCAGTAATGCCGCCCTGATTGCGATGGAAGTTTATTTGATTTCCGGACGCAAACCGTAAGACAATACCCTCTCATGACCTGACTGGCTAAGTATCAGCCGGTCAGGTTTTTCAGCGTCTTTCAAAAGAGTTTTATGGCTAACAGTTCAGTGGTGGTGGTCGGAGGCGGCATCGTCGGATGCCTGACTGCGATGCAATTGCGCAAGCAAGGCCATGCGGTCACGCTGGTTGAGCGCAACATCATTGCCGCACAAACCTCTGGCGAGTCATCTTGGGCGGGTGCGGGCATTGCGTTCCCTTTATTGCCATGGTTTTACCAGGATGTCGTCAATGAGTTGGCGCTGGCGGGTGCGCGTGCCTACCCAGCCGTGAGTGCCGAGCTATTTGCCGAAACCGGCATAGATCCAGAGTGCACCCGTAGCGGCATGCTGATTCAAGCGCCGTTTGACCAGCCACAAGCAGTCACATGGTGTACGCGTTTTGGCCTGGAGTATGCGTTGCAGGGCGACGACTTGTTGATTCCCGAAGTGGTGCAAGTCCGCAATCCGCGCTTGCTGCAATCACTCAAAGCCTGGTTGATTAAACATGGTGTCAGCTTGCGCGAGCAAACCCAACTTATACCGCTGCAAGAAAGCAGCGCGCCTATCACCAGCTGGCAAACCACTACTGGCGATACCTTGTCTGCCGATGCATTTGTAGTGACTTCGGGTGCCTGGAGTTTTGAGCTACTCAAGCAAACCACCTCAACGCTAGACATCAAGCCCATGCGTGGGCAAATGTTGCTCTATCAAATGACGCCTGGCCTGTTGCCGCATATTGTGTATCGGGATGGTTTTTACATGCTGCAACGGCGAGATGGCCATTTGCTGGCTGGTAGCAGCTTAGAGGATGTCGGTTTTGATACTGGTGTGACGGACAGCATGCGGCAGGAAATGCTACAAAAAGCGGAGGCTATTTTACCGGCCTTGCGCGGACAGCCGATTATCAAACACTGGAGTGGTTTGCGTCCAGGCACACCACATAATATCCCCACCATTGGGCGGCATGCTCAGATTGAGAATTTGTACTTGAATACCGGGCATTTTCGCTATGGCGTCACCATGGCGCCAGAGTGCGCGCGGCGGATTGCGGCGTTGTTGGATTAAGTTGGGAAGGTTATTCTTTTTGCTTCTCGGCCATATTCACTGCTGATGCGCCATTCCGGCGTAGGCCGGAATCTAGGCCTGGTGAGATTGCAATCAAAGGTTGCTCTTTAGTTGGGATGTTGTTTTTCGATTTTTCAGTCTTAGGGTGGGTATTGATGCCCACGCGGTTGAGATTTTTTGGGATGTTGCTTTTCGCCTTTTCGGCGAGTTACTTTTCTTTGCTTGCACAAAGAACAAGTAACCAAAAGAAATGCACCCCAGCTTCCGCTTGATTCCTGCGTTGCTCGCCAAAGTGGGCGTCCATCGAAACTCGCCCTAGCGGCTTGCACACTGCGCAAGCCACCGCGGAGCTCAAACAGCCGATGGCCGAAAACTCCCACTTCGCCTGCGCTACTCGGCGCGGCAGATGGGGACCCCGAAAACCCGTGAGCGCAACAGCTCGGTGGATTTAACAAAAAAATCTGGTTTTTCAACCGTCCAAACTGTGGTGGTGCTACTTAGATGAGAATAATCCCATCCCATCCCATCACGCTGAGTAGCGGAGACAAAATAAGAGTAGAGGGAGCGACTGTCTGAGCTCCGCAACAAGCCACGAAGTGTGTGGCTTGTCAGGGCGAGTTTCGTGACCGGCTTATTTTGTTGAGCAACGCAAGGGAGCCGCAGGCCGTGATGGCTGGGTGCCCTCTTCTTTGGTTACTTTTTTGGGGCAAGCAAAAAAAGTAACTCGCCATCAAGGCGAAAAAGAATGCCTCAGAAGACAATCGCTGTTTAAAAAGCTATCACTTCGTATTAGACAACTTTGCGTGGTTTAGTCAGCTACCCAATCCCCACTATTCCCACCATGCTTCTCCAGCACTCTAACGCCTTGTATCGTCATGCCTCTATCAATTGCCTTGCACATATCGTAAATCGTCAGCAAACCAACCTGCACCGCGGTGAGTGCTTCCATTTCAACGCCCGTCTGGCCTGTCGTCTCGCATTGCACTCGGCAACTGATGCTGTGCTGCGTTTCGTCTGCCATAAAACTGACATCGACCCGGCTTAGGCTGAGCGGATGGCAGAGTGGAATCAAATCACTGGTTTTTTTACTGGCCTGAATGGCGGCGATGCGGGCGATGCCGAGCACGTCACCTTTTTTGGCGTTGCCTTGCAGAATGGTCTGTAAAGTGGCCGCTTGCATCTGAATATGGCCTTCGGCAATGGCAATGCGTTTGCTATGCGCTTTGTCACCGATATCGACCATGTGCGCATGGCCTTGGGCATTAAAGTGAGTGAGTCCTGAGGTTTGTTTGGTCATGGCGTTGGCTAGGATGAAAAAGGGTGAACTCATGCGATGAAGTCGTTATCATAACAAGTTTGGGTGCTTGGCACAGGCTTCTGATCGGTGCCCTACCATTTCAAACGCTGGAATCATGGCTTTAAAACACATTACACATGCTTATCAACAGAGTAGCCGGCGCTGGGTGCGCGGCTTGCTGCTGTGCGGCTTGTTGTTGGTGCCGGGCGCGACGTTGCTGGCAAATTACTCTACCGGCGTGTTTTCTGGCAAGCCTTATGAGCCGGATGATCTTGACCTGCATTTGCCGTCAGATTCATCTAACCAATTACCTGAGCTGGGGGATGCATCACAAACGGTGTTGTCATTGCGCGATGAAGAAAAAATTGCGCACCAGATTCTCAAGCAGGTAGCGACCAGCGAGGATGTGCTCGATGACGCCGAAGTGACGGATTACTTGCAGGCGTTAGGCTCGCGCTTGGGTGAAAGCAGCCCGGACCGGCAACAAAAGTTTTATTTTTTTGTGGTGCAGGATAAAACCATAAACGCATTCGCCATGCCTGGCGGCGTGATTGGCGTGCATACCGGTTTGTTTATGGCGGCCAATAGTGAGTCGGAGCTGGCCAGTGTGCTGGGGCACGAAATCGGCCACGTTACTCAGCATCATTTGGCGCGTATGCTGGCGTCACAAAAGTACGATATGTTTAAAAATATCGCCGCGACTGCATTGGCGTTATTGATTGCGCGTTCTAACCCGCAAGTGGGGATGGGCGCCATGACGGCCGCGTCTGCAGCTGGTATTCAAAAGCAGCTTGATTACACCCGTGAGCACGAGCGCGAGGCAGACCGGGTTGGCCTGACCATTTTGCAGGACGCCGGGTTTGATGTGCGCGCCATGCCCGCTTTTTTTACCACCATGCAGCGGGCGACACGCTTTTCTGATGGTGGCAGCATGCCCAGCTATTTGCGTACGCACCCGCTCACCAGTGAACGCATCGCCGATATTGGTAACCGGGTGCAAAACCTGCCTTACAAGCAGGCAAGTGAAGGCCTGACTTTTTTTATGATGCGGGCAAAAATTCGTGCTTTTCAGGGCGCGCCGCAGCAAATGGTCGAGGAGTTTCAGAATAATATTAATGAAGGCCGCTACCAGAACGAACAAGCGGAGCACTATGGTTTGGCTTATGCCTGGCTGCGTGCGAATCAGGCTAAAAATGCGCAGCTTGAGGTAGATTGGCTGGTGCAACATGGCATGGCCAACCCTTATCTGGTGACCTTAAAAGCGGTGACCCTGGCCAAGCTGGGGCAAGTGGCGCAGGCACAGGCGCAATTTATGCAGGGCTTGCAGCAGTACCCCAAGCATAGAATGTTGGCACAAGGTGAGGCTGAGTCATTAATACGCGCTAATCAATGGCCGCAAGCGGTGACGTTTATCCAAAAGCAACTGGAAAACTTTCCTGACGACCCCAAGCTATATGACTGGCTGGCAGCGGCGTATCAGGGGCAGGGCAAGCAGATGTTGCGGCACCAGGCTTTGGGTGAGAGCTATGTGCGCAAATATGATTTGCCACGTGCGATTGACCAGCTTGAAATTGCCAGCAAAGCCAAAGATGGCGATTTTTATTTGCAATCGAAAGTCGAGGCACGGCTGAAAACGCTTAGGCAGCAACTCAAACTTGAGCAAGGCGATGATAAAAACGGATGACAGGGGCCATATGCAAACATCAGCAGCGTTGCAACGACGTGCGTGGTTAAAAGCTGGCTTGGCGTTAGCCGCCATGCCATTTTGGTTGTTGGCACGCAAAGTGGAAGCGGCTGCCTGGTTTGCGCAGGCATTTGAGGCCAAACAAACCACACAGGTGATGGCGGCACTGAAAGCCACGGCTGTGCCTGTGTCACCTGATTTGCAGATTGATGCGCCACAAAAAGCTGAAAATGGCGCGGTGGTGCAGGTTGAACTGACGAGTAAGCAGGCAGTGGGTAGTGTCAGCAGTTTGCGTTTGCTGGCAGATGCTAACCCGACGCCGTTGATTGCCAGTTTTGAGTTGGGCAAGCAAGTGCTGCCCAAGCTGGTGACGCGCATTAAACTGGCGCAGTCGGGTGAGGTGATTGCCCTGGCGCAGCAGGCGAGCGGGCAGTTTCAGCAACAGCGCCGCCAAGTGATTGTGCTGGAGGATGGCTGTGCTGGCAGTGAGCGTGAAGAGCCGTTTGCGAGCAGCATGAAGATGCGCGCGCGCTTATTGGACGATGAGCTGCTTGGTAAGCAGATTACCGAGCTCAAAATCATTATTCTGCACCCGATGCGCACGGGACGTAGCAAAAACGACGATGGCCAGTTACTGCCTGCGCATTTTATGCAGCTGATGCAGGTGGTGCTCAATGGGCAAGTGATTGTCGATGCGCAAACCGGCACCGGTATTTCGCGTAACCCTTACTTTACCTTTTATCTTAAAGAGGCCAAGGTGGGTGATGTGATTGCGGTAAACTGGCAGGATAACCTGGGCTTTGAAGGTCATGGCCAGGTCACTGTGTCGACCTGAATATTTTGTTGATAAATTAAATTTATCAACAAAATTAAAATAATCAATTTTACATATTGTATATGTATGCTTAGAATGCATCCATTGGCTGTTGATTAGCAGCAAATTTTTTAATAAACCCTGTTTAATGCAGCACTATTTTAAACATCATAAAGGAGAACTACATGTCATTGATTAACACGCAAGTACAACCATTCAAGGCGCAAGCATTCCACAACGGTAAATTTATCGAAGTGACTGAAGAGTCTTTAAAAGGCAAATGGTCTGTGTTGATTTTTATGCCAGCAGCGTTCACTTTCAACTGCCCAACAGAAGTTGAAGATGCGGCTGACAACTACGCAGAGTTCCAGAAGGCTGGTGCTGAAGTGTACATCGTGACCACCGATACCCACTTCTCCCACAAGGTTTGGCACGAGACTTCACCAGCGGTAGGTAAAGCAAAATTCCCACTGGTTGGCGACCCAACTCACCAATTGACACGTGCGTTTGACGTGCATATTGAAGAAGAAGGTTTGGCATTGCGCGGTACATTCGTGATTAACGCAGAAGGCGTGATCAAAACGGCTGAAGTACACAGCAACGAAATTGCCCGCGATGTGAAAGAAACCTTGCGTAAGCTGAAGGCAGCACAATACACCGCTGCTCACCCTGGTCAGGTTTGCCCAGCTAAATGGAACGACGGTGCTGCAACATTGACACCATCATTGGACTTGGTCGGTAAGATCTAAGTCTAGTGTTTTGAGCAAAGCCCTGCTTGCGCAGGGCGCTCAGGTAAACTCACTAGGTGTTTTTTACCTAAAGGTGGTTTTACCTGAGCGAGCTTCCCCCACTGTTTTTTGATTGCCATCCGTGATGGCCACGGCGGACTGTTGCCGCAAGCTTTAGTCAATGCGTGAATTTGGAGAATAAAAAATGTTAGACGATACCTTAAAGACACAACTGCAAACCTACCTGGGCATGCTGCGTCAGCCTATCCGTCTGATTGCGTCCCTCGATGACAGCGCTAATGCAAGCAATATGCGTGAGTTGCTGCAAGAAATTGCTGCTTTGTCAGACAAAGTGAGCCTGGATGAAGCTGGCAACGATGCGCGTAAACCTTCATTCGTGATCGCCAAAGAAGGCGAAACACACGGTGTGCGTTTTGCGGCGATTCCATTAGGCCATGAATTCACTTCGCTGGTGTTGGCTTTGTTGTGGACGGGCGGCCATCCACCAAAAGTAGAGCAGGATGTGCTCGACCAGATTAAAGCGCTGGACAGCGATTTGAACTTTGAAGTGTATATGAGCTTGTCTTGCCATAACTGCCCGGACGTGGTGCAGGCAACCACATTGATGACGGTGTTTAACCCACGCATCAATGTGACAGTGATTGATGGCGGCTTGTATCAGGACGAAGTCAATGCGCGCAATATTATGGCGGTGCCTGCGACCTTTTTAAATGGTGAAATGTTTGCGTCTGGCCGTATGCTGGTCGAGGAAATTCTGGCCAAGGTCGATACTGGCGCCGTGGCTAAAGACGCCGAAAAGCTTAATGCCAAAGAGGCGTTTGATGTGCTGGTGGTGGGCGGTGGCCCGGCGGGTGCATCGGCGGCGATTTATGCGGCGCGTAAAGGCATTCGTACCGGCATCGTGGCCGATCGTTTCGGTGGTCAGGTCAACGACACGCTGGCGATTGAAAACTTTATTTCTGTCAAAGAAACCGAAGGCCCAAAACTGGTGGCGGCACTCGAAGAGCATGTTAAGTCTTACGACGTGGATATTATGCCTCTGCAACGTGCAGTTGGTTTGAGCGAGCCACAAAAAGACAACAAGCATGCCGGTTTGATTGAAGTGAAGCTGGAAAGTGGTGCGATTTTGCGCAGCAAATCTGTGATTTTGGCCACTGGCGCGCGTTGGAGAAATTTAAACGTGCCTGGTGAAGAGCAATACAAAAACAAAGGCGTGGCTTACTGCCCACACTGCGATGGCCCGTTATTTAAAGGCAAGCACGTGGCGGTGATTGGCGGTGGCAACTCTGGCGTAGAAGCCGCGATTGACCTGGCGGGTGTGGTGGGTCATGTGACGCTGTTGCAGTTTGACACCGAGTTAAAAGCGGATGCCGTGCTGCAACGCAAGCTGCGCTCATTGCAAAATGTCACTATTTTAACCAGTGCACAAACCAGTGAAATCACTGGCGATGGCACACGCGTCAATGGCCTGACTTATATTGACCGCGTGAGTGGCGAGAGCAAGCATGTCGCGTTAGAAGGTGTATTTATCCAGATTGGCCTGGTGCCTAACAGTGACTGGTTGAAAGGCAGCTTAAACCTGAGCAAATATGGTGAAATTGAGATTAATAACCACAATGCCACCTCATTGCCAGGCGTGTTTGCGGCTGGGGATGTCACCACCATCCCTTACAAGCAAATTGTCATTGCGATGGGTGAAGGTTCAAATGCAGCGCTTGGTGCGTTTGATTACCTGATTCGTCAGTAGTTTTGTCGTCATTAAACAAGCGGCCACCAGCAGGTGGCCGTTTTTTCTTGTGATCATCAAACTTGCGTGAAATGAATTTTTATGTAATATTTATAACATAATTTGTGTGAATTGATATTTTTTTGGAGGTGAATATGACTGCTTTGCGCGCTACCATACCCCAGCAAGCGCTTGAGGTTGACCGCAGCAAGATTACGCCCATGTTGTTAACCCTGTTCGATTTGTGGCAATTGAACAGTGAGGAAAAGTTGGCTGCCTTGGGTTTGTCGCTTGAAAACCGTGCAGCGCTGACACGCTATAAAAAAGGCGAGGCAATCTCGGCCAGCCGCGACATGTTAGATAGGGCCGGTAATTTGTTGGCCATACACAAGGCGTTACGCTTACTTTTTCCACAAAATCCTGAACTCGCTTATGGCTGGATGAAAACCAGAAATAAGGCTTTTCATGGGCAAACGCCGATTGAAACCATCGTTGAGTTGGGTTTTCCTGGCTTGCTTTACGTGCGCAGCTATCTTGACCGGGCGCGTGGGCAGTAATGCAAGATCTGTTTAGTGCACTCACATTGGCTGATATACATCAGCCCCTGATCAGAAATATCGTGTCGTTACGGGTCTCACAAGATTTATTTGATGATCTGAGTGATGACCCCGAGGCATGGCGTTCAGCACAAGCCTTAGAAATGCACACTAAACCTGGCCTGTACCAGTCTACACAGCCGGTGATTGACCGCCCTTTTGAGCAGGCGGAGTGGGAGAATGCCATTGCTTACCCATTTAAGCATACCTCGGTCAGCCGTTATTCTGATGGTGGCTTCGGTGTTTGGTACGGTGCGGATACGATAGAAACCAGCGTTTACGAAACGGTGCATCACTGGAAGAACCGCTTGCTAGATGATGCCGGATATACGCAGGCAGGGATTGTGATGGAACGTAAAGTCTATCAGGTGCAGTGCGATGGATTATTAATAGATTTGCGGCCCATGATCGCAAATCACCCAGCCATTACACATGCATCAGACTATACGCTGACCCATCAAATTGGGAGCAAATTGTATAGAGAGGGTCATCCAGGATTAGTCACTGCTTCTGCGCGGGTAGCAAACGGAGAGGTGTATGCGTTATTCAATGCCAAAGTATTAAGTCATCCTGCGATGGTTTGTCATTTGACGTATACCACGACAGAAGCTGGTGTTGATGTGGAACGTGAGGTCGGTGTTAACTTTATGCAACTGTAAGGCAAACAATGATGTGTTTCTCTATTTATCAAGCAAGGTTGTAAAAAAGCATAACCCAGTTTAGGTACTAAAGTCAGGACACCCTCCAGGACACCCTCATTTATCAATGTACTCTGATCAAGTAACTTTTCGCCCAATCAACTTAAGGTTTGCAGAAGGCGTTTTCCGCGGCATAGAAAAATACCCAATAAACAATATTGGGTATTTTTAGTGAGCTTAACTTACAGGGCTTAATAAGGCTGGAGCCCCGAAGTCCATCAGTTTGGCTTTTGAGCGATCAAACCACTCTTCCCAAAAATTTTTCAATGAACCCATGACTTGAGGTGAACGGTATACCTTCGCAGATTGAACATCTTCGGAAAGCAAACCGGCGCCAATGACAAATACATCTGCCCCACCAAAGTCACCAAACGCGCCATTTTTCGTGACTATTTCAAGCTCCTTTTTAGGATCAATCAAACGGACAGCCTGCTTGGCGTAGAAACTTGATAATGAAGAGTTTTCAAGCATGTCTGATGCGAGCAGTACAATCTTACGATCAGCAGTAGATTTCTTTACTCGAGCGGAGATATCTTTCAAACTGGTTAAGACATCTGATTTGTCTATCGTGTTGGTACTATCCCCGAAAGCGGCTTTCAAACCACCTCCGATTGCTTGCCCGGCTAACTTGAGCTGACTTTTACTACACTGATCAAACTTAGCAAGCACGGGTTTTGAAACGTCATTTCGTTCGGCTTGACTCAACTCAGCATCTAACACAATATTGACCACAACATCAGTGTAATGCCCTTTTGTGAAGGCCGAAAACTTGGTCACTGAAAGAGCGTTACCAGGCTGCAGAAATGGTTTTATGTTGTTTGCGATAGATTGTTTCAATTCGCTATCAAAAACAGTTGTTTGATCAATGATAATGAACAACTCCGTACCCACTTTAGCGCCATTCGGCGCTTTTAGTTTGTCAGAATAACAACTCTGAACAGCATTCTGAGTACCCGCAAAAGTTGTTACCGACATGCTTATCAGTAAAAACGCAAACAAATTTCTCATCATAACAAACCATCCAACTCTTCATTCATCTTTGCTGCCTTTGCTTGCTGAGCGTCTTTCGCTTGCTTCAGCGCATGCATTACCTCAGCTTTGAGGGATTCTGGCAACGTGTTTATGTAGGCCTTTTTATCCTCTTTGGACTCCAGAGCATTGATCTGCGACATAGCCGAATCTAAACTCAATGGCTGATCATCACCTTCAACCTTAGACTCAACTCTCGGTGATGGGGCAGGCTGTCGGGATGAGTGTTTCTGGCTTAATTGATGCTCGCGATCTTTCGCTTGAGCTTCTCTTTCATCCTGCATGAACTGCCTGAAAGTATGCTTGCCAGCTTGAATATTGCTCGTACCCTCACGTGAGATGTATTCCATCACTCTTTGCTGAAGCTCTTCGAGTTTGGATTGAGCAACATCAGCAACATGGTTGTAATAATGCAAAATTTCTTCATATGACCCAAACTTGCCACTACCGATAGCACGATAAGCCTGATTACTATTTTGGCCAGCAAACCCCCATTTAAAGCCAAAGAATACGCCTAATGCCTGCAATCCAGCGAAGATGAAAGCCAAAATAATAAATGTACCCCAGCCCCCTTTCAGATCATTACTAGCATTATCGTTTACAGCTTTAAATTGAGCTTGATTATCAGAAGCTTGGTCTGCAGCAGGCAGCTGGATATCAGACATATCCAAACCATCAGAACCACCCGCGTTAGATTCGATACTAGACTTTTGAGCGACCGTCTCTTCTGCGACCATTTTTTCGAGAACTTGACCACGAACATATGTTGCACCAATCGCAATCACAGCGACAAAAATGGCCGTACCAATAGACATCTTATAGCTAGCGATACTGCTGCCGATACGATTGATCCTACGGGTATAGTCTGGGTAGTCTTGGTCAACATTCTGAGGTTTAGACAGCGGCACCGTTGCGGACTTAAGCTCACGCTCGCGACCTGCTTGTTGCCACTCTGAACGGGCTTCATTAATCTTTGAGTTTCTATAAAGCTCTTGACCCGCATAGTGGGTCAGGAAAATCAATAAACCAGAGATAAGGAAGGCAATACCATATGCACCGTATTGTTGTACGTTCTCGCTGGCACCGGGAATGGTGAAGCCAGCCAATACATAACTGAAACCCATCGCCTCAACGAATACCATCAGTATGATTAAAGGCCAAAGACTACCAGGCATCAAGCCTCTACCGTTATCGCCAGCTAAAACCAGATACTCAACCTTTTCATTGTAATCATGCTCGCTAATCACTCTGACGAACTGCTTGTATTCCATACAGAGCGCGCGCTCTGATTTCAACCAGTTCTCGTGGCCGTATGCTCTATTGGTATCTTTGCTATACCTAGCGATTTTCCCGATGAGGGGGAAGCTCATCCATGTGTTCATCCACCACCACTTTACTTTCTCCCACATGGTAGCAATGACAACAAGCGCGGCTAATACGCCGACAATCGACCACGCCAACACAGGCGCAGTTTCGAATAATGATTTGATTGCGTCTAACATTCCCTCTCCTTAACTCTTTATTTTTGGTTTGAAATCTGAAACGAACTCGGCTGCGCCATTTCCGTAAATTAATTTACCGTCTTTGGCAACCGTCGCATTTGATACCGGCATCAAAATATCCATACACTGAATCCCATGATCCCCATTTGCAAACACTCTGTACAACAGGCCATTGGTTGTTTGATAGGTGTTTACATCCGGATTAATGAACACATCTGGCGTTTGATCGCGATGGCTAGATTTATAGTTTGAATATACTTTCAATTCGGGTTTATTGCCTGGCACTAAACCCTCCCTTAAAACAGAGACCTTATTGAGCACCACAAGATTCTTTCCAACCATATCTGCCCAGGTTCTTCCATACATGCCCGGCATGTATTCAGCCGTTTTATATGCCAAACCATCTTTTAGTGACTTTACAGCCCCAGAACTCCGAGGGCGATCAACATTACATGTGCTAATAGATTGCATATCGCTCGCACGAGCTTCGCTAATCAATGAAAAAGATGAAGATTTTTTTGTTTCAACCATGCCGGTAGATACAAGAGCCAGACTCTCCGAGAAAGGCTTCCCTTCAAAATCAATAAACCGTTCACCTGAAGCCACTTTCTGCTTAGGCTGGGCACTCGCTTGCACTGTAGGAGATTTTGATGTCTTTTTATTAGTCGTGACGGCGGTTTTAGTCTTCTTAGATGTATTTGAAACAGCCACCGACAGCGGAGCCTCGACGTTCATTGCAGTCTCTACCGCTGCAGATGTCGAGCTCGGACTATTCCCCTTGGCTGCAGATCTATAGTAAGCCGTATTGGGTCGTCTATTGACGAGGTACATATCAAATACCTGTTCATTCGAGAGATCTAGAATTTCAACGCGTCTATTTTTCGCTCTGCCCTCAGGCGTGTCATTATCGGCAACAGGCATCGTTTCCCCAGCGCCCTGATAAAACACTTTATCTTCAGGAACGCCTGCCTCTTTGAAAAGCTTTGCGATTACTTTTGCACGACGCTCTGAAAGTTCCGCATTATGAAGAGTGCTTCCAGTATCATCGGTATGTCCGACCAGCAGGATACGGCGGTCATTAAATGCCTTTTCTATGTCTTTCTTTTCTTTGTCCGCCTTAGCCTCAAACATCTTTTCAGGATTTGTGTAGGTTTTTGCAATCTCAAGGAACATCTCACGCGCTTTGGGTTGCAGTACATCAGAGTCGCTTTCAAATTGCGTACCCCCCGCTTTGTCTACGACAGCAACAGACAATCCAATCTCTTGTGTCTTATTGTTTGCAAGCATTTGCGGGTTGCTACCGTTTGAAGTCGTTTGTGTAGAACCAGACGTTTTATTGCTCTCGACGGGTAGAGCCAGCGGAGTCATTTGAATCTCAGCATCGTACTTTTTTTGGATTTTAGAAATCTCACATTGACGGTTTCCGATCTCATGTCCAATAAGTCCGCCCAGGCCGGCACCAATGATGCCGCCGACGACAGCTCGACCCAGTGAGTTTTTATCTCCTGTAAGTACAGCGACCAACACACCTCCCGCAGCGCCTAAGGCGATTCCAACATTCCGCTTGCTATTTGAACAAGGATCGTCACTGTTGAATGTTTCTTTAAACGTTTCTTTGAACGACCTACTCTCGCCGTTAGGTCCTTTGGTTGCGCACCCCTGGAAAGACAGCGCAGTGATTAACATGATGGGAAGAGGCTTCAGTTTTAAGTTCATAGTTTTTTATTTTCGTTATTGAATATTTAGGCGGATTCAAGTTTGAAATGCAACGCGTGAACAGAAGAATACCTGAGCGGGCGGCTGGAATCCAAGCCTTTTTCTAGGTCTGTTGTTTCATCAGCACATGGCGGTGACTATTTCCTGTTCTGTCACAGTGGTGAAGTCTCGCTTTTTTCGGAAGGTGCTGCCTGATCAGCCCGTTCATGTTTTTATTTGCTCCTCGCGCCCATGAAGCGTACGGATGTGCGAAATAAAAGTCAGCCTTAAGCTGAGGGCTGATTTGCTGAGGACTCCATCACTCTGGCAGCCGAGATTGTGCAAATTGCCAAGTGATATTATCAATCAGACGGGCGTTATGCGAGCGGCGCGCATCGGCTAAACGCTGTGCTTGTTTGGGGCGATAAACGCGCTGCCCCTGATTGCGCGAGAGAACTTTCTGCTGATCTAAGGCTTTGCTCGTCCTAGAACACAGCAATTTCGTTTAATTTAAGTCCTGCTTTCTTCAAAGCGTCAATCTGGTATCGTTCTTCTAGGGTAAGGTGTGTGTAGTTCATCTTTGCAATTGTGACTGGCGGTCAAAAAGGCTTGGATACTATCGCAACTCGCCCATGTAAAGCGCATTATTCAAAATTGCACTGCATTCTTGAGATCGCTTCAATAAAAAATATCGATAACTGTTTTTTCTGTTGATGGTTGCTGGTTGTGTTGATTGGTTAAATGGGTGATGCACCAATCTATATCTTTCTTCTTACCGTCGCAATCGTGTGCAAGCCTGAAATTAGGGCTGTTTAGGCTAATTTCTTGGGCATGAAAGCAACCTTGACCAACGCCATATTGATAGCGATTGACGCGTATTTATGACATAACAATCCTAACTGGCTGCCATGCTCAAACTTACCGCCTCCGCCACTTTAATGCCATCCACCGCGGCCGACAAAATGCCACCCGCGTAACCGGCGCCTTCGCCGCAAGGGAATAAGCCTTTGGTGTTGATGCTTTGCAAGGTATCGTCGTCGCGCTTGATGCGAATCGGGCTGGAGGTGCGCGTTTCGACGCCGGTGAGGACGCCGTCAGCCAAATCAAAATTGGGGATTTGTTTGGCAAATGCCGGGATGGCTTCACGGATAGCGGTAATTGCGAACTCGGGTAAAGCGGAATCCAGGTTGGTGAGATGTACGCCGGGCGTATAAGAGGGCGTGACTTCACCAAACTCGGTAGAAGGCTTGTTTGCCAGAAAGTCACCAATCAGTTGGCCTGGGGCTGAATAGTCGCTGCCGCCTAATATAAATGCATGGCTTTCTAACTGGCGCTGTAATTCAACACCGGCCAATGGGTGGTCGGGGTAATCTACTTCTGGTGTAATGCCGACCACAATCCCTGCGTTGGCATTGCGCTCGTTGCGGCTATATTGGCTCATGCCATTGGTCACTACACGGTTTGGCTCTGAGGCGGCTGCCACCACGGTGCCGCCAGGACACATACAGAAACTGTACACACTGCGGCCATTTTGCGCGTGATGCACCAGGCGGTAATCTGCTGCGCCCAGTTTCTTCAGGATGTCTTCGCTATAGCTTTTGCCATAGCGTGCACGGTCAATCAGGTTTTGTGGGTGTTCAATACGAAAGCCGATTGAGAATGGTTTGGCTTCGATATAAACCCCTTTGTTGTAGACCATTTCAAAGGTGTCGCGCGCACTGTGGCCAACAGCCAAGACCAGATGTTGCGTGGCGAGATATTCGCCTGTTTGCAAGGTCACGCCTTGTACCTGCTGATCCTGGATATCAATTTTAGTCACGCGGCTATCAAAGCGGATTTCGCCACCCAAGTTGATGATGGTGTTGCGCATTTCTTCCACCATGCTCACCAGTTTGAAGGTGCCAATATGCGGATGGCTGACGTATAAGATTTCTTCCGGCGCGCCAGCTTTGACAAACTCTTGCAGCACTTTGCGCCCCAGATGTTTGGGGTCTTTGATCTGGCTATACAGCTTGCCATCCGAAAACGTGCCAGCGCCGCCTTCACCAAACTGCACGTTAGATTCCGGGTTGAGTTTACGTTTGCGCCATAAGCCCCAGGTGTCCTGGGTACGCTCACGCACCTGCTTGCCGCGCTCAAGCACAATCGGTTTGAATCCTGCCTGAGCCAAAATCAGGGCGGCAAAAATACCGGCAGGGCCAAAGCCAACCACAATCGGGCGTTGTGTTTGCGCATTATTCTGGGTTGCCACAAACTGGTAGCTGGTATCAGGCGCGGGTTTTACGTGCGGGTCTTTTTTAAATTTGGCCAGCAGTTTGGCTTCATTTTTAACTTCGGCATCGATGTTATACACGTATAAAATCGCATGCGATTTTCTGGCGTCCACACCGCGTTTGAATATTTCAAAACGGATCAATTCAGTTTCAGGGATTTGCAGTTTGGTCAGCAGCGCGTCCTTGATCTGCGCGTCCTGATGTTTGATATTCTCCGCCTCGATAAGCGGTAATTTGATTTCGGTGATACGCAGCATAAATTGTCTCGTGGATAGTGGTTATCTATCAAAAGTGTATTTTATTATAATCAGACTAGTCGTATGATGGATTTTATTCGGCTTTGATTTAATCTGCGCAAAAAAATGACGATATAACTATCGTATGTTTAACTACAAGCGACGAATTATTATCCCGTTAATCATTGCTACTGCACTTTTGTGCGTTTCAATGGTATGGCTGTTTATTGCCATGTATCAGCTTGTCTATTATTCCGAACAAAAAGACCTGGTCGACAGGCAGCGCTATGACATCGTCGCTCTGGGTAAGGCGATTACCAATGCCGAAAGCGGCCAGCGTGGCTACTTGCTCACCGGCCATACCTTATTTCTGGATACCTTGGAGCATGGGCGCACGGAGACCCGGCAAGTGCTAGCGAGGCTGGATAAGCAAACATCTGATCAGCCCGACGTGCGCATCGGCTTGGACAGAATCAAACAGTTGGTGCATCTGAAGTTTGATGTGATGGACAAAACTATACAGGTGCAACTGCATGCGGGTGACTTTTCGCCACACTTGTCGCTGAATAAAGACAAAGGGCGCGAGGTGATGAAGCTGATTAATGATCAGCTCGACGAGATAGGCAGCAAGCTGCAGCAACTGCGGGAGGGCTTTGAGCAAGAGATCCGCAAACGCATGTTTGCCTCTGTGATCGGCGCTATTTTGCTGGGCGTGGTGATTATTGGCGTGTTGCTGTTTTCTTATCGTAGCACCACAGAATTGCTGGAACAGGTGCTGGAAAACCAGGCGGTCGCTAAGCAAGCGAGTCATCAGGCGGATCACGACCTGCTCACCGGTTTGCCTAACCGGCGCAGTGTCGACATGCATCTGGCCAACACCTATCAATTGGCAAAACATACTTCCAAGCAGTTTGCGGTGCTGTTTATGGATCTAGATGGCTTTAAACTGGTCAATGATAAATATGGCCATGGCGTGGGCGATGCGCTGCTGATAGAGGTCGCTGAAATGTTTAAAAAAGTGCTCAGGCAATCGGACTTTCTGGCGCGCCAAGGCGGTGATGAGTTTGTGCTGGTGGTTGGCAGCTATTTATATCGCCAGGAGTTAACTCAGTTGGCGGAGCGGCTGATTAAGCTATTTACCCAGCCGGTGATGACGCGCGGGATTCCGCTGGAGATTGGTGTCAGTATTGGTATTGCCGAATATCCGCACCATGGCAAACATGTCAAGCAACTGCTGCATGTGGCAGATAAAGCCATGTATGACTCGAAGAAAAACGGCAAAAACCGTTATAGCTTTGGCTCGGAATAAAATGGGCTGATTAGCTGTCTTGCAGCATTTTTTTTAATGACTGCACAGTAACGGCTTTCTTGGTGGTGAGTGACCACTCATCCAAAGCCTCGACCACAGCCATCAAGGTGGGTAAATCGCGGCGCAAATAGCGCAGGCAGTAAGCAATCACTTCGTCTGGCAGCTTCATGCTGCGATCACGCGCATGCGCACGCAGCGCATCGGCTTTTTCATCATCACTGAGTGGGTGCAATTGATACACCAGCCCCCAGGCCAGACGGGTGGCCAGGTCGCGACGCAAACCCATTTGTGTGGGCGCATGGCTGCCCGCGGTGACTAATACGCCGCCTTCGGCTTTAATCTGGTTGTAGGTATCAAATAATACAATTTGCGACTCTTCATCCAACGTGTGCACATCGTCGGCAATGTGCGCGCCCAGGCCTTGAGCCGCCAGCAGCAAATGGCTTTTGCCGCTGCCCGATTCGCCCCACAAGTAAATAAAATGCGTGGTTGCTTCGCCTGCCAGCACAGCGTGCACACTGGCAAGTGCCTCCTGGTTTTGGCCAACAATAAAGTTATCAAAACTTGGCGCAGCCGGTGGTTGAATATTGAGCAACAGTTGTTTCACAGCAGTCGTTTCAGGTGTCTGGAAATTAATCGTCCAGGGTTTGAATAATTTGCGGTTGGCTGCTTAAGTAAGCTTCGCTACGCAAATAACTTTGTTTGGTATGGCGCACGCCCACGGCAATGGCGGCGCTGACTGGCAATGCAAGCAGCACACCGGCAAAGCCAAATAACTGGCCGCCTGCCATCAAGGCTAAAATCACAATCACCGGGTGCAGGCCGATGCGGTCACCCACCAATATTGGGGTAAGAATAAAACTTTCTACCAGTTGCCCGACACCAAACACCAGTAATACGGGCACCACTTCGGGCAGCGAGGCAAATTGCAGCAAGGCCAGCACCACCGCCAACACAAACGCCAGGGCAAAGCCAAGGTAGGGCACAAAGCTGAGTAGGCCCGCAATCATGCCAATTGAGAGCGCCATGTCGAGGCCAGCCAGCCATAAGCTGACGCTATAAAACACACATAATGAAAACATCACTGACAACTGGCCGCGCAAAAATTCGGCGACAACGCGGTCAATTTCAACCGACATGCTGCGCGCACGTCCGACCCAGTCGCGTGGAATCAGTTCGCCAATCTCGGCCACCATGTCATCCCAGTCGCGCAAAAAGTAAAACAACACCACCGGTAATAAGCAGATATTGGCAAAGATGCCAATCAGGCTCAGGCTTTTTTGGCCCGCGCTAAGCAAGAATGACCCTATCATGCTGCCAGCGGTTTGCCAGTGCTCGGTGATCAGTTTCTGTACGTCGGCGTGGTTTACGTCGAGGTGAATGCCAAACTGGTGTAATAACCAGGGCTCGACCTGCTGGTGAAAGTGATCGAGCAGCAAGGGCAGCCGTTGCGCAATCAGCATCGACTGCTGTTGCAGCAAGGGAATGATAATAAGCAGCAGGCCGGTGAGGGCCAAAATCACGCCCAGCATCACCAGCAAGGTGGCCAGGGTGCGGCCAATTTGCCAGCCGTTCACACCGGTTTCACTCAGCCGGTCTACCAATGGGTCCAGCATGTAGGCAATCACGGCGGCTGCCAAAAACGGCGTCAGGATAGGTTCTAGCAGATAAAACAGGTAGATAAAGACCGCCGTGACAATCCACCAGCGGTGATCGCTGACAAACTGGGTGGCGACAGATTTCTGATGATCCTGGTCTGACATGGCTATGTGTGACACATCTGCACAATCCGGCATAGGTCGAAGCGGCAAGATGCGTTAAAATAATGATTATTTTAAAATTATACTGAATTTCAACGCTGTATCACGCTTTGTTGCAAACATCTGCGCTGGCTGGCGTTGTTCACCTGATTAATTGCACTAAAAGAAACGAGAGTATCTTGACGACTTCTTCTGAAAAAACTTCACTTACCTACCGTGATGCTGGTGTTGATATGGAGGCAGGTGATGCCTTGGTTGAGCAAATCAAGCCGTTTGCCAAACGCACCATGCGCCCTGAAGTGATGGGCGGTATTGGCGGTTTTGGTTCGCTGTTTGCCATGCCTAAAAAATTCAAGGAGCCTGTGCTGGTGTCTGGCACCGATGGCGTGGGCACCAAGCTAAAGCTGGCGTTTCAACTGGACAAGCATGATACCGTGGGTATCGACCTGGTGGCCATGAGTGTGAACGATATTTTGGTGCAGGGCGCTGAGCCGCTGTTTTTCCTCGACTATTTTGCCTGTGGCAAACTTGAGGTGGGCACTGCTGCGGCCGTGATTAAAGGCATTGCCCAAGGCTGTGAAGAGTCTGGTTGTGCGCTGGTGGGCGGTGAAACCGCCGAAATGCCGGGCATGTATCCTGCCGGTGAATATGACCTGGCCGGGTTTGCAGTTGGCTGCGTTGATAAAGCCAATATCATTGATGGCTCTACTATTAAAGCTGGCGATATGGTGTTGGGCCTGGCTTCAAGCGGTGCGCATTCCAATGGTTATTCACTGATTCGCAAGCTGATTGAAAAGTCAGGTATCGATATGGAATCAGACTTCCACGGCCGCCGTTTTAAAGATGTGGTGATGGCGCCGACCAAACTGTATGTGAAATCTATCCTCAAATTACTGGACACCTTGCCAGTGAAGGGCATGGCCCATATTACCGGTGGCGGCATCACTGAAAACATTCCACGCGTGTTGCCCGCAGGCTTCACTGCAGAAGTGCAGAAGTCGAGCTGGACCTTGCCGCCATTGTTTCAATGGTTGCAGGCACAAGGCAATATTGAGCCGATTGAAATGTACCGCACATTTAACTGCGGTATCGGCATGGCGGTGATTGTGGCAGCTGAGCATGCAGAGCAGGCGCAAGCCGTGCTGGCTGGCGCAGGTGAGACGGTTTACCGCATTGGCCAGATTCGCGCGCAACAGGCAGGTGAAGCGCCAACCGTGGTGGTGTAATGCTGCTTTTAAAGCGTGGTTTGAGCCATTATCGCCAGCGTGTGGTCAGTGTGCTGACGGCAATGGCACTGCTGGCATCGCCCTTGCTCTATGCGGCACCCAAACAATTGACGCTCAAATATGACTTGTTGCAACAAGGGATCAGCATTGGCACAGTGAAGGATCAATTGAGTGTCACCGGCAACCGCTATCAGATTGCCTCTTTGGCTGAAGGTAAAGGTATTTATAAGCTTATGGGTGAGCGCACACTTTCTAGTCAGGGCCAGGTGATTGCAAGTGCGTTACGGCCATCCCGTTTTGAGTCACGTCAATCCAAGCACCCTGGCAAAGCCTTGATCAGTGAGTTTGACTGGGCAAAAAAAGTGCTCAACATGCAGATTAAAGATGAGCAGGCCACAGACACTCTGACTAAAGGTACGCAGGATTTATTAAGTGTCATGTATTGCTGGATGTGGCAACCACCCAAGGAAAAACAGGTTAATCTTTTGGTGGCCAATGGTAAAAAGCTTGCCCTGCACAGTTTTGTGGTGACTGAGGAAGCCACACCGCTGAAAACAGAGGCGGGCACGTTTAACGTGATTAAACTAAGCGATGCTGACGGTGAGAAAACACTGTATCTGGCGAAGGATAAAGGCTATTTACCGGTCAAACTGGTGATACAGGATGACGGCAAGCGTATGGAGCAGGTGATCACCAGTATCACCGGTCAGTAACGGGTTCTGCCGCTCGGGAAAGCACGTGATGCAAGCATCAGGTCTGCGACACTGGATTCAACAGCATGTTTCCTGGCCATTGGTGCTAGCGCTGGGTTTGTCTCTGTTGTTGCATCTGATGGTGTTGACTGAGGTCAATTGGCGTAACTGGTTGGTGGAAGAGGCGCCACAGCAGACTGTGCTGCAAGCGCGACTGTCACCGCCACCCATCGCTCAAGCAGTGACTGCCACCCCGATGAGCAAGCCACGCCCGACACGGATGAAACCGTCATCACCGTTGCCCAAAGCGCCTGTGGTACAACCCGAGTCCCCAGTCGAGTCTGCGGACATTATCGCAGAACATGCCTCTGAGTTGCCCGCTGTGGCGGAGCAAGTAGTGCCCACTGAAGAAGAGGCGCAAGCTAAGTTGGCAGAAATCAATGCCTGGCACGAAATGGATCAACCTGCGGCTGTGGCAGACGATGCAAAGCCGCCGCCTTACCAGCGCGTAAGTACTGCGTTTGTGGTGTATGTGAATGGCGAAGAACGGCCTGCCGGCAGCGCAAGTATTGACTATGTACAAGATAGCCCAGGCCATTACACGCTGCGTTGGCTGGTTGAGGGGCGTGGTCTGTTAAAATTGTTGTACCCATCGCTTGAGCAGCAAAGCACGGGTGAAGTGGGCCCTGGCGGTTTAAAACCACACTTTTACCGCTATGCGTTTGGTAGCCGTGCCAGTAAAACCTATGCAGCCACGTTTGACTGGGAAACCAATGTGATTAGCCTGCAAACCAGCAAAGGCGAGCAGCGACGGGATTTGCGCGTGAACACGCAAGATATCCTCAGTTTTATGTACCAGTTTATGTTTGTGCCACCCTTGCAGGAAATGCATGTGACACTCACCAACGGCCGCCGGGTTGGTGAGTATGAGTATACGTTTGAGGGGGAAGACAGCCTGGTGGTTGCTGATCAAACCATACAAACCGTGCATATTGTGCATACGCGTGGTGACACCGATGAAAAAGTAGAACTATGGCTGGCCAGCGATTACCGCTATGTGCCGGTCAAAATTAAAAAGCTGGAGAAAAACGGCATGGTGATTGAACAAGTCGCCACGCGGTTAGTCACCGAATAACGTAAGTATTTGAAAGAACCTGATGAATCAATCCCTTATGCGCCAGACGGCGGTGTTGTTAAATGACCTGCTTAAATTTGAGAGCCCGGCCGACGCCAGACTCAGCGAGTTTTTTCGCCAGCATCGTGAATTAGGGACTAAAGACCGCGCCTGGGTGGCTGAAACCGCTTATGGCGTGTTGCGCCGCTACCGTTATTTGCGTGAAGTCAGCATGATTGAAGCCGATGAGCAGGAAGACACGCGTAAGCTGATCATCGCCTGGATGCTCAAGATTGAAGGCAAAAGCATCCGTGATCTTGATGACATGCTGGATGAGCGCCAGAAAGAGTGGGCGGTCACCATCAAAGCCAAAAATAGTGAGGGCTTTGCACCTGCCGTGCTAGCCGATGTGCGCGATTGGTTCTGGAACAAGCTTGTGGAGCAATATGGCGAAGCCGAAGCCATGACCATTTGCCGCAGCATGTTTGAGCAAGCCAGCCTCGATTTGCGCGTCAATACCATTAAGTCTAACCGTGAAGAAGTGCTGTCACGCATGCTGGCCGAAAATACCGTTAAAGATAACGTCATTGCCCCCACGCCATATTCCCCGCTCGGTGTGCGCATGGCAGCACGGTTAAATATCGGCAAACATATTTTGTTTACCGAAGGCAAAATCGAAGTGCAGGACGAAGGCAGCCAGTTACTGAGCTACCTGGTTGCCCCTAAACGCGGCCAAATGGTGGCCGACCTGTGTGCGGGTGCCGGTGGCAAAACATTGGCACTGGGCGCCCTCATGAAAAACACTGGTCGCTTATATGCGTTTGATGTGTCTGAAAAACGCCTGAATAACCTGGGCCAACGCCTGAAACGCAGCGGCTTATCTAACCTGCAAGCGCAGTTGATTAATAACGAAAACGACTTAAAGCTCAAGCGCCTCAACGGTAAGTTTGACCGCGTGCTGGTCGATGCGCCCTGCAGCGGCTTGGGCACCTTGCGCCGTAACCCGGATCTCAAATGGCGTCAGGACCAGGAAGATGTCGCCGAGTTGAACGTCAAGCAAACCAATATCCTCGCCCGCGCCGCCAAACTGTGTAAGGCTGGTGGCCGTGTGGTGTATGCCACTTGCAGTTTATTACGTGACGAAAACGAAACCATTGCCGAAGCCTTTTTACAAGCGCATCCAGAGTTTAAATTAGTGCCTGCAAACGAAGTGTTGGCGCAACAGAATATCGTGCTGGATACCGGCGATTACTTGAAGTTATTGCCACACTTGCATGGCACGGATGGATTCTTTGCCGCGGTGTTTGAAAAAGCAGCATAAGATTAGATTGAGGCAGCTTAGGCTGCCTCTTTTTCATTCGATGGTTTCGGCCGTTTAGCGAAATGGACTATCTTAAAGGGTTGTTATAGACATGAAAAAGCTCGGACTCAACGGACAAATCTTTCTAGCCGCGGCAGCCGCTGTGGCGCTAGGCTTGTTTGCGCATGGCAAAAATGTTGATCACGCTTTATACGCCTCCAACCTGGTCGGCACCCTGTTTATTGACCTGCTCAAAATGGTGATGATTCCGCTGGTGTTTTTTGCGATCACCACCGGTATTGCCAACCTGCGCCAGCATAGCCAAATGCATGTGGTGTGGAAAACCACTTTGCTGTTTTTTGCAACGACGACACTGATTGCAGTGGTGATCGGTCTCGGCGCCAGTCATGTGTTCCAACCCGGTGCAGGCTTGCATCTGGATATGTTTGCCGATGCCATGCAGCAATTTGAGACCAAGCAGCTGACCTTGCCAGAGTTCTTTACGCAGTTTTTGCATGGCGTATTTATGAACCCGTTTAAGGCGTTGGCCGAAGGGAATATCCTGGCGATTGTGTCGTTTGCGCTACTGCTAGGCATTGCGCTGGTGATGTCCGCCGAGCGCTATCCACATTTGCTGGCCGTATTTGAAGAGGGCATGGCGCTTAGCATGCAGATGATCAACTGGATCATGCGTTTGGCACCGTTTGGTATCGCAGCGTTATTGTTCAAACTGGTCGCCACGCAAGACGTGAGTTTGTTCGCCAGTTTGACCAAATTTATGTTGCTGGTAACAGGGACGACTTTGCTGCATGGCTTGGTTGTGTTGCCCGCCCTGCTGTTTCTGCTCACCGGCAAACGTCCGTGGTGGTTTTTACGCCAAGCCAAAGAAGCGTTACTCACCGCGTTTGCCACGAGTTCGAGCAATGCCACCATGCCGGTGACCATGCGTTGTGCTACGCAAAACATGCAGGTAAAACCTGAAATTGCTGGCTTTGTGGTGCCATTAGGCGCAACGGTGAATATGGACGGGACGGCGCTGTATGAGGCTGCCGCCGCCTTGTTTGTAGCGCAACTGGCAGGCATTGAGTTGTCGCTCGGCCAACAGTTAGTGGTATGTTTTACCACCATGATTGCCGCCATGGGCGCGCCTGGCATTCCAAGTGCGGGCATGGTCACCATGGTCATGGTCTTGCAAAGTGTTGGTTTGCCCGCCGAGGCGATTGCGATTTTGTTACCGATAGACCGCTTGTTAGATACCGTGCGTACTGCGGTCAATGTTGAAGGCGATATGATAGGTAGCCTGGTCGTACAGCATAGAGTTGAAAAATTAGCGCAATAAACGTCATGACAGAATTAATCATCAGACCTGCCCGGGCGCAGGATGCCGATGCAATTTCGGTACTGGTCAATCGCGCTTATCGTGGTGACAGTAGCCGGTCCGGCTGGACCACCGAGGCAGATTTGCTGGATGGTAAACGTACGACGACCAGTGATGTGCAAGCATTGTTAAATCGTCATGATGTCGTGATTCTCACAGGCTGGGTGGCGGAAACGCTGCTGGTCACGCTGTGTGCCGAATGGCATGCAGAAGAGCAGGTCGCACATCTGGGCATGATTGCGGTAGAGCCCACGGCACAAAATCGCGGTTATGGTAAAAAGATGATTTTGGCGGCCGAGCAATGGGCTGTGGCACACTGGGGCGCACGGGCGAGTCAAATGGCTGTGGTGAGTGTGAGGCAAACGTTGATTGCGTTTTACCAACGCTTGGGATATCAGGCAACGGGTGAGTTGAAGCCCTTTCCGCACCTGCCGGAGATGTGGCAGGCGAAGGTCGACAATATGCAATTGATGACATTGCAAAAAGCTTTGTGATTTAACCCGCCCCGAATTGCTGGATTAGGTTGGGAAGGTCATTCTTTGAATGCTTGATCATATTAATCATCGTCATTCCGGCGTAGGCCGGAATCTAGGCCTGGTGAGATTGCAATCAAAGGTTGCTCTTTAGTTGGGATGTTGTTTTTCGATTTTTCAGTCTTAGGGTGGGCATTGATGCCCACGCGGTTGAGATTTTTTGTGATATTGCTTTTCGCCTTGTTGGCGAGTTACTTTTCTTTGCTTGCACAAAGAACAAGTAACCAAAAGAAAGTGCACCCCAGCTTCCGCTTGTATCCTGTGCTACTCGGCTTGCCGGGCGGCCATCGAAACTCAACCTGGCAGCTCACATAAACCGTGAGCTGCTGCGGGATTCGAACAGCCGATGGCCGACAACTCCCGTCAACCCTGCGTTGCTCGGCGCGGCAGATGGGGGCCCCGAACACCATGCGACCGCAATCGTTCGTTAAGTGAATAAAAAGAATTTGGTTTTTGAATCGTCCAAACCTCGTCAATGTAAGTTTGGCGAGAATAATCCCATTCCATCACGCTGAGTAGCGGAGACGAAGTGGGGGTATTCGGCCATCGGCTGTTCGAGTTCCGCGGTGGCTTGCGTTTTTTGCAAGCCGCTAGGGCGAGTTTCGATGGACGCCCACTTTGTTGAGCAACGGAAGGGAGCCGCAGGCCGTGATGGCTGGGTGCCCTCTTTTTGGTTACTTTTTTGGGGCAAGCAAAAAAAGTAACTCGCCAACAAGGCGAAAAAGAATGCTTTATTTTCCAAATCCACAAAATTAAAGCATGAAGCTCTCTTGACCACTCCCCCAAACCCACGTAAATTCCATAACCTTATGAACAAGCAATCCTTCCCATCTACTATTGTGGTGATGAACCGAAAGGCATTGTGGCTAGTCGCCACATCATGCTGCGGTTGCTGCTTGTCGTAAGTTTTTATGCAACCGCGGGCTCTCCGCGGTTGGTCTTGTAATCCCTCTCCCGGCGAGCTCCATTGATTCAGGGCTCTTATGAAACAATCTACACATCCGTATTACGGCGCCATGCTGGTGCTGTTATCGTCCGTGGCCTTTTCGTCGAAAGCGATTATGGTCAAGCTGGCTTACGTTTATCACATTGATGCAGAAACCTTGATTGCCTTGCGGATGGCGTTCGCGATTCCGTTTTTTGCGGGGCTGGGCTGGTGGGCGATGCGACAAGGCGTGCCGATGGCGATGACAGGTAAAGACTGGGTAACGCTGTTGTTGCTGGCGGTGGTGGGTGGTTATGGCTCAATGTGGCTGAACTTTGAAGGGTTGCGTTATGTGTCGGCTGGGTTGGAACGGGTGATTCTGTTTCTGTACCCGACGCTGGTGGTAGCCATGAGCGCAGTATTTCTCAAGCACCAGATTAGCCGTCGCGAATGGTTTGCCATGGTGACCAGTTATGCGGGCGTGGTGTTGGTGGTGTGGCACGATGTGGCGTTTGCCGGGTTGGGTTCGGGCGACACTTTGTATGGGGCATGGTTGGTCTTGCTGAGTGCCATTGTGTACGCGGCTTATTTGCTGGTGAGTGGGCAGTTGATTCCCAAGCTGGGGGCCAGCCGGTTTACCGCTTTTACCATGAGCCTCGCGGCGCTGGCCAGTGCTTGCCATTTTGGTAGCAGCCGCTCATTTGATGGCATGACAACGTTGCCAAACGCCGTGTATGTACTGGCTTTTTTGATGGCCGTGATTGCGACTGTGCTGCCTTCGGTATTAATGAATATGGGCATACATCAACTGGGTAGCCGTAAGGCGGCCTTGATCAGTGCGATTGGGCCAATTGCTACGATTGTGCTGGCTTATCTGTTTTTGGGTGAGTCACTCTCCTGGATACAGGGAATGGGCACTGCGCTGGTGCTGGCCGGGGTGATGGCGGTGAGTCTGGAAAACAAACCGCGCATTTCTACAACAATCAAAGTTTGATTTGTGGTGGTAACGTTGTGAGGGGTGGCGGTTTGGCTGAGTCCTGGCTGGCCGTCGGTGCCAATCCCATGTAGCAGCGGTTATTTGGCCTCAGGGTGGAAATCAGCTAATGCGTTGCCAATCAAAAAATGGGCCTGGGTCAGTTTTTCGACCCGGTGCAATGTCTGAATGCCCGACAATATGTTGGATGGCATAGCGTTGCTGCAAGGCATGGATCAGCGCCTGTAAGGTGACGTATTGCACATCTTCAAACGCTTCTATGTCACTACCCTCTAACTCAATGCCGACTGAAAAATCATTGCAACGCTCGCGGCCCTGCCATTGTGATAAACCGGCATGCCAGGCGCGCTGGTTGCAACTGACAAATTGTACTAACTCGCCTGTACGGCGAATCAAAAAATGTGACGACACCTTAAGGTGTGCAATCTCGGCATAATAAGGGTGCTCTTGCGGGTCTAACTGGTTGGTAAATAACTGCATAATGCCCTGGCCACCATACTGGTTGGGGGGGAGGCTGATATTGTGGATGACGATCATCTCCACCTCTGCAGGCGGTGGCCGCGTATCCTGGTTGGGCGACAACAAACACTGGGCGGGGCTGGCTAAACCAGCGGTATCAATATGGATAGCAGAGGCAGGGGTGTACGACATGCGAACATTGTAGGTGAATTTGGGCGAATTGCGTTATGATTCCGCCCGCGTGCACACGTTTGTCACGCACATGCGCGCCAGGCGGTGGACGCATGCAAAAGTGATTGCCGCCAGACAGGAACAGTCATGGTTTTTTTACAGTTATTGTTAATGTTGCTGCTGATTTTAGTGGCGGCTGAAGTCTTCACCAATGCACTGGAGCATTTAGGTGAACGGTTAGGCATTTCTGAAGGGGTGACCGGCTCTATTTTTGCGGCGGTAGGCACCGCGTTGCCAGAGACACTGGTGCCGTTGTTGGCGATCTTTTCTTATACCTCATCGACGGGTGACAGTCATGCCGGGCACGATATCGGGGTCGGGGCCATTTTGGGTGCGCCCTTGATGCTGGCGACGTTGTCTATCAGCTTGATGGCCTTTTCAGTGTTGAAACGCCGTGGTGCGCATGGCCATATTCGTCCTGAACGCACTGGCCTGATTCGCGACCTCAACTTTTTTATTCTGGCATTTATCTTCGCTACCGTTGCCATGTTTATCCCGCACACTGAGGCTTTGGTGCGTTACGGCATCAGCATTCTGATGATTCTGACCTACTTTGTGTATGTGCTGATGACGATTAAAGCCTCTAAGGGTTTGGTCGAAGAAGGGCATGCGACGGAGGCTGAAGATGTCATGATGTTATCTAGACTCGGTCTGCCGACCAATATGGTGACCATTGCGCTGCAATTGCTCCTCGGCTTAGGCTTGCTGATTGCTGGTGCTAAAGGCTTTATTAATGAAGTGGAAACCGCGGCGGCGATTTTAGGCGTGTCTGCCTTGCTGTTGTCTCTGCTGATTATCCCGATCGCCACCGAACTGCCAGAAAAAGTGAACAGCATTTTGTGGATACGCAAGGGTAAGGACACCTTGGCGTTTGGCAATATCACCGGCGCCATGGTGTTTCAGGGTACCTTATTACCGGCCATCGGCATTATGCTGACTGATTGGGCGCCAAGAAAAGAAGTGGCGTTAGGCATATTAATCACCTTGCTGGCGGCGATTTGGGTACGTTACCGGATTGCCAAAGGCGGCTTGCTGGTGTGGCATTTGCTAGTCAATGGCTTGTTCTACCTGGCTTATCTGGCCATCGTATTGAGCTAATTTGGCAGTGAATAAAAAAAGGGCGACTAAGCAGTCGCCCTTTTTTTATTCACCGGCTTTTACTCTTCATCGCCTTCAGCATCTTCCAGGTCTGGATCCTGCTCTTTGGAAAGCCCCAGTTTAGATAAGCGGTAACGCAAGGTGCGGAAGCTGATGCCCAGCAATTTGGCAGCAGCCGTTTTGTTGTTGTTGGTTTTTTCCAATGCCTGCAAAATGGTGCGCTTCTCAATGTCTTCCAGGTAGTCAGACAAACTAATATCCATCGGCAGCATGGTACTGCCGGGGGCCAAGCTGCTGGTAGCTGGGTTGTGCTCAGCGGCTGCAGGGTTAAGCAAGGTGGTCGGGCTCTGGCTCATTGCGGTTTCAATCGCAGGCGGGTTCCAGGGTAGCACTGGTTTGTCGCTCAGGCTGGCGGGTATTTCCTCCAGCGAGAGGTCAGCAATCGTGATGCTGAGCCCATCACATAATGCCAGCGCGCGCTCCAGCATGTTCTCAAGTTCACGCACATTGCCATGAAAAGGCAGTTGCTGAATATACACTTTGGCTTCATCTGCAATGCCAGGGATTGCTATACCCTGCATCAGGCATAATTTAGCCAGCAAGCGTTCAGTCAGCTCAGGGATATCTTCGGGCCGCTCACGCAAAGATGGCATTTTGAGTTGAATCACATTCAGGCGGTAATATAAATCCTGGCGAAACTCACCTTTTTCCATCATCGCATTCAGGTTTTTATGCGTTGCAGAAATAATCCGTACGTCCACCGCCTCTTCACTGGTGTTACCCACCACGCGTACTTTCTTCTCCTGAATTGCGCGCAGCAGTTTCACCTGCATCGCCAGGGGTAAATCGGCGACTTCATCCAGAAACAGCGTGCCGCCGTTGGCCGCTTGAAACAAGCCTTGAGTGTCTTGAATCGCACCGGTAAACGCGCCTTTTTTATAGCCAAAAAACTCGCTTTCCATCAGGTTTTCGGGGATAGCGCCACAGTTCACTGCAATAAAAGACTGGTCTTTACGCGAGCTGTTAAGGTGAATCAGCCTCGCTGCCAGCTCTTTACCGCTGCCAGACTCGCCGCTGATATACACCGGTGCCTGGCTGCGTGCCAGTTTGGCGATCATGGTCCGCACATAGCCCATGGCGGATGACGCACCTATCAGGTCAACCGTATTGGCGCCTTGCGATTCTTTTTGCGAAGACAGTTTGAGCGCAGACTCTACCAGTGGCCGTAATTGTTTGAGCGAAATCGGCTTGGTGATGTAGTCGTAAGCGCCTGCTTTTAAAGCCGAGACGGCATTTTCTGCGCTGCCAAAAGCGGTAATCACGGCCACTGGCAAGCCAGGGAATTGCGCATTGATATGTTGCACCAGCTCTAACCCCAAGCCATCCGGCAGGCGCATATCGGTTAGGCAAAGGTCATAGCTAAACGAGTTCAGCATATATTTTGCGTCAGTCACCGAGCTGGCACTTTCTGCCTGTATGCCCATGCGCTCCAAGGTCAGCACCACGAGTTCTCGAATATCGGTCTCGTCATCGACCACCAGACAACGATAAGAATTTGCCATTTAAACGATTGCCTTTTTAACTGTCAGTGAAAATTGTGTGCCATTGGCACTGCTGGTGTAATTTAATTTTGCGCCATTGGCTTCGGCCAGTTCACGGGCGATAAATAAACCCAATCCGGTGCCGGTTTTTTCGGTGGTCATAAAAGGCTCAAACAAGTGCGGCTGAATTTTTGGATCCAATCCGCTGCCGTCGTCTTTGACCAGCAAGTGAATAAATTGACCGCTTTTATCGCCCACCACCTTCAGTTGCAAACTTTGGGCATGCTGCTGGCTATGTCGCCAGCCATTCTTACATAAATTCCACAAAATCTGGTTGATATGCCGGCGGTCAAAAACAATGACACTCTCTTTGGCGGGCAGGTCCAGCGTAAAGTGGCTCAGGTCAATTTTTTCTACCGCACAAAACTGCTGGTAAAACTCTTGTACAAAATGGTTGATATTGAGCTGTTCCTGATTGGTCCGGTCGCGCCGGTTAAGCTCCAGCACGTCCTTGATAATCTGATCGAGCCGCTGCACATTGTCAGAAATAATTTGCAGCATGCGCTGCGTGCCAGGTTGCTGCGTATCTTCTTGCATGAGCTGGGTTGCGTGGCTGATGGCGCTGAGCGGATTACGGATTTCATGTGCGATATTGGCGGTGAGTCGCCCCAGCGCGGCCAGTTTGACCTGGTGCGCTTGTGTTTGAATTTGTGACCAGTCTTCAATAAAAATCACCACGCCGTTATCAATACTCTCGGAGATAGGGTGAAAGCGGATGCCTAAATCGCGATTATTGATGCTGAGTTTGATGGCGTCGGCCGCGGCGAGTGTGCTGGCGGGGGATGACTGCAGCAGTTGCATCACTGCAGGCATCAGCTCTATCAGTGGTGTTTGTAATTGGATGGCCGCTTGCAGCGTCATCTCTTCCTGCCCCAGCAGGTTGCAGGCTTGCTGGTTGTAATGCTTGAGTCGCTGATGTTGATCAATCACCAGCACGCCGTTGGGCATTTCTTGTGTAATCAGCGCATTGGTTTTTGCCAGATACTCAATATCCTGGCCGCGCTGGGTGGCCAGATTTTCGCTGCTTTGCATGCGTGTGGTCAAGGTTTGCGCCAGCCAGGCGGTCGCAAAACAGCTTAATGACAACAGTACGGCATTGCTGTAATCGTTAAGTGGCAGATTGCGGTGTATGACCTGAAATGTGTTTTCGATCAAAATGCCGATGGTGGCAATCGCGGCATAAAACAGAGCAAAGCGGCCATCACTGATCAAGCCTGCAAAAATGATGTTGATAATCAGCAGCAGCCCGATGCCGCTTTGGTTGCCCGGCAAAAAGTGCATCATCAGCGCCAAAAATACGATGTCCAGGCTGGTTTGGATTTTTAATGCCAGGCCACGTTTGCACTGCAATGATTCAAAGCTGACGCTGATGGCAATGGCATATAAAAAGAAGATCAGCAGTAACCAGAACGAGGATGCAGGCTCTGAGGGTGCATTTTTAAAGTAAGGCCACAGCTGGCTGCCAAACAGCATGCCAGAAGCGCCCAGGCGAAACAGGCTGTAAAGCCGCAAATGCTGGCTGTCTGGTGTTTTTTCTGACGAGGCGGTGCTGGCAGACGTAATCATGCCATTGACCTCATGGGCGCATGCTGAGCAACAGCGGCATGCGCAGTGTGCGACTGGTTGAGCAGGGGGATAGGATTTATTATTTTAGTCGTCATAAAGAGTGGCCGAACTTTCGCTGCTATCGGGCTTATTCTAACAGTAAATAAATTTAAAACTGATATACTCGCAGGCGACAGGGAGATAAAACGGTGCATATTTATTGGATGACACCTCATAAGTCACAACAATGTCGCGAAAAAAGCACGTGCGTCAGTGCCAAACACTGATGATCTCGGGGAAGAGGATTTGTAGTGGCAAGTGCGCAAGAATTATCGGATTTTTTACGTCAGGTTGAAAAACGGGCGTTTAGGCAAACCGCGTATGCCGTGCGTGATGACCATGCTGCGCTAGATATTGTGCAGGACGCCATGCTGAAGCTGGCTGATAAATACGCCAGCAAACCGGCTGAAGAATATCCCATGCTGTTCCAGCGTATTTTGCAAAATACCATGCGCGATTACTGGCGTCGGCAAAAAGTACGTAACCTGTGGACCACGCTGTTTTCGTCTTTCGGCCAGTCCGAAGACGAAGATTATGATCCACTGGAAACCATAGAGGTAGAAAGTGCAGACAGTGACCCCGCCGATCAGTTGGCGCGGTCGCAAATCATGGCCCTGATCGAAAAAGCATTGGCAAAATTACCTTTACGTCAACGCGAAGCGTTTGTGCTGCGTTATTGGGAAGAGTTGGATGTTGCTGAAACGGCATCGGTCATGGGTTGTTCAGAAGGCAGTGTTAAAACGCATTGTTCGCGAGCAGTGAGTGCGTTATCTACATCGCTAGAGCACACCGGGATCGGAACCCGCAAGTTACAAAAGAAGGAGTGAAGCCATGAGGAAACAACGTCATCCTGAAGACGACTTGCCTACCCCTCTGCGCGAAGGTGTTGAGTGGCTTAAGCAAGATGACCGGCCATTACCTGCCGGGGTGGAGGCGCGTCTGGCTGATGCGCGACAAGCTGCATTGGCGCGGTTTGCTGAATCAAGCCAAGCTGGCCACGGTTGGGCAGATGCGCTGTCCTGGGCTTCGTTTGGTCATCCTCGTATGGCCGGTATGGCAGCCTTGTCTGTCTTTTTTGCGGTTGGGCTGTTTGTTTTGACTGCCAGCCATAATGATGATGCCATGTTGTTGAGTGATGATTTACCTGTCGAAGCATTTGTCGATAGCGGCTTCGACGCCTGGCAATATTCAGAAAATATTTGAGCGATTTAGCTGGGTTAAAAGCAAATGCTTGTCGTGATGAAGAGAATAATGAGTCATTGGAACAATGAGAAATGATGCAAAATCATTCTGTTTTATTAGGGTGGGTAGTGTGGGCGGTATGTGCAAGCAGCTGTTTGCCAGTCAATGCCAACGCAGCTGACAGTGAGCCAGGCCAGCGCTGGCTTGCCATGGCAGATATTGGTGCGATCAAAAATGATTTGTCGCCTGATGATCCTGCGGCTAATGTGACATGGTCACACCTGACCGATCAGCAGCGCGCAGTGTTATCACCGTTGGGCGGCGAATGGGATACCTTGCGCCCATGGCAGCGTGAAAAAATGCTGGATATTGCCAAAGAGTATCCGAAAATGGATGCGCAAAAACAGCAGCGCATTCAGCATCAATTGGTTAAGTGGAGCCGCATGACGCCCTATGAGCGCGAAAATGCGCGCAAGCGTTATCAGCAATTTCAAAGCCTAAGCCCTGAAAAGAAAGATGTGTTGCGTAAGCAGTGGAAAGAGCGCAAGCAAAAAGCAGCTATCACTGAGGGTTATGATCCCGAGTTTGATGGGGCAGAACATTAGTTAGCATGTTGGTCAGATAATAAAAAACCCGCGAATATCGCGGGTTTTTTGTTTGAACTGTTCAGTGGTTAATAAGTTGCTTTAACCCTGCGATTGAGTTTGCCTGTTAATTGGCTTCGTCGCCCAATGTTCTGCTCATGGAGAGCCCGGTCAATACAATGCCGCCATCGTTGTGTGACGTCAGTGTGCTGTAGTTATGCTCCATCCACTTTTTAATGCGTCTGGCATCACCGATACGGGTCAGTTTGCCAACTGAATCCAGTAACACCAAAATCAGCGGTTCGCCCGCAATGGTGGCTTGCATCACCAGGCAGCGACCTGCTTCACTGATGTAGCCGGTTTTTGAGAGGCCGATTTCCCAGCTACTGTTGGTGCTTTCACGTACCAGCGCATTAGTGTTGTGAAAATGTATCGGTTGGCGTCTGCTGCCGACATTCAAGTCGTAGTCAGAAGTGGTGGTTATTTGACGAATCAACGGGTATTGGTAGGCAGCATGTACCATTTTTGCCAGGTCCATCGCGGTAGACACATTGTTGCTGGTCAGGCCGGTTGAGTCTTCAAAGTGGGTGTTCATCATGCCGAGGCTGGCTGCTTTGGCGTTCATGTCTTGAATAAAACGCGCTTTGCCGCCCGGGTAGTTGGTTGCCAGTGCAGAGGCGGCACGGTTTTCTGAAGCGATCAAGGCCAGATTCAGCATGTCTTCGCGCGTCATTGTGGTGCCAACCGGCAGGCGTGAAGAAGTCCCTTTCAGGTAATCTACGTCCATGTCGGTGATCGAAACCTGGTCATTCAGGTTTAGTTTTGCATCCAACACCACCATGGCAGTCATCAGTTTTGTGACCGAGGCAATGGGTGTGGGTGTATCCAGATTTTTAGAGTAGATGATTTCGTGCGTGTTCTGGTTCATCACCAAGGCTTTGGTAGAGGCGATGGAGAGATTGCCACTGCTAGCTGATGATTTACCTTCAAAAGAATCAAACATTTCTGCATCAATGGCAGGCCTGGCTGATTTTCTGGCATGCGCGTGCAGTTTGACCGGGCGCATGGATTTGGTTTTTTCGGGGTTAACACGGTATTGCGACGAAGCTCTGCTGCTGTATTTTTTGCTTTTGGCGACAGAAACACTGTGTTTTTTAGAAGGTGACTTTGCTGTGGCTTGACCCGCAGGTGCAAAAGCGATGGAACACATTAGCAAAACTTTAAGACAATGCTTATAAAAACTCATAATCAACCTTCCTGAAACCCATTTCATTATTGCCCAGTTCTTATTCAGCGTCAATCACTTATCGCAATTTTCTATTGTAAAAAGTTAAACCAATTGACGGCCTGCCTGAATAAGTTTTGGCGCGTTTCCCAGACTATGGCACAATAATTATCCACTAAACTTCTGATTTTTAAATCCTATGTCAGCAGGCTTGAAATACTTCTTTTCTAAAGACCACACTTGGGCAGCGCAGTCTGAAGATGGCTTATGGTTGGTTGGTATCACCGATTACGCGCAGAATATGTTGGGCGATGTGGTGTTTGTGGATCCGCCAAAAGTTGGTCAGTCGGTGCAGCAGTTCAGTGTGTGCGGCTTGATTGAGTCGGTGAAAACGGGCTCGGATATTTATGCGCCCCTCACTGGCGTGGTGCAGGCCATTAATGAAGATGCGCTATCAGCACCAGAAAAGATCAATGATCATCCTTATACGACCTGGTTGTTTAAGCTGGCGCCGGATGCCAGTGGTGCCGAAGCCTTACTGGGCCAGTCCGCTTACGACGAGCAACTGTCAGGCTAGGCATTTATTTCAGTTTTCTGATTTTGAGCGTAGGTTCGGTGTAGAGTATGTCGGCCAGATGTAGCCTAGCCATTTTGCCGGGCGCGGCCTGATGACTCATGAGTAGTAACGCATGGTGCGTATTTAAGTCGCGGCTGACTAATCCCAAAAAAAACAGCATGGACACCATAAAAGGCATTTTGAGTGAAAGTTGTGGCATGGCCTGTTCCTTAAAGTCTTTTTAATTCAAATACATCGCAGTGCTTTTAGTGATTTGTAACCCGAATCAGGTATAATTGATGTTGGTGAAATTTTTCAGCAAGTTGCCCTTCAGGTTGTGTTAATAAATGCCTATCTACGATTTTCAATGTACAGCGTGTGGTTACCAGCAGGAGCTGATGCGCAAGGTGTCTGCGCCCTCTGTTGATGCGTGTCCAAAATGTGCGCAGCAAACGTTTAGCAAGCAGGTGTCTGCGCCTAATTTTCAACTAACCGGCAGTGGCTGGTATGCCACTGACTTTAAAAACAGTCAGGCAAAAACAAGTACTCAATCAACTGAATCTGCCCCGGCGGCTGAGGCTGCCAAGTGCAACCCAGGCTGTGCCTGCCATTAAAAAACAAGACGCATGAAAAAATATTTCATTACAGGTTTGCTGGTGCTGGTCCCACTGTTTATTACGGTGTGGGTGCTTAAAACTTTAGTGCAAACGCTGGATCAAAGTTTGCTGTTATTGCCAGCTGCCTGGCGCCCGGAGGTTTGGTTGGGTGTCGATATTCCTGGCTTTGGTGTGATTTTGACCGTGGGCATTGTGCTGGCGACGGGTCTGGTGGCAACCAATATTTTTGGCCAGCAATTGATTGAACTCTGGGAGGGCTTGCTGATTCGCGTGCCGGTGGTTAAATCCATTTATTCCAGCGTCAAGCAAGTGTCTGATACCCTGTTTTCTGATTCCGGTAATGCTTTTCGTCAGGCACTGCTGATTGAGTACCCGCGCCAGGGCGTATGGACGATAGCCTTTTTAACCGGCACACCAGGCGGCGATGTCGCCAATCACTTGCAAGGGGAGTATGTGAGTGTTTATGTGCCGACCACGCCTAACCCGACCTCAGGTTTCTTTCTGATGCTGCCCAAGGCGGATGTGGTTGCACTTGATATGAGCGTGGATCAGGCCTTGAAATACATCATTAGCATGGGTACAGTGGCGCCCTTGCCTAAACACCATTAACCGCAACACCCCTTTAAACTTTATAAAATTATTATGATGCGTACACATTATTGCGGCCATTTGAACCGCGAACACATTGGACAAACCGTGACACTGTGTGGCTGGGCCCACCGTCGTCGCGACCACGGCGGCGTGATTTTCATTGATTTGCGTGATCGCGAAGGTCTGGCACAAATCGTGATTGACCCGGACACCAAAGGTGCATTCGCCATTGCTGAAACCGTACGTAGCGAGTTTGTCTTGCGCGTGGTCTGTAAAGTGCGTGCGCGTCCTGAAGGTACTGTGAACGCCAATTTGCCAACCGGCGAAGTCGAGATGCTGGCAACCGAAATTGAAGTGTTAAATGCTTCATTGACACCTCCTTTCATGCTGGATGATGACAACCTGACCGAGACTGTGCGTCTTGAGCATAGATACATCGACTTGCGCCGTCCGGCCATGCAAAAAAACATGATGCTGCGCTACAAAGTGGCAAAAAATCTGCGTGATTACCTGGATGACAACGGTTTTATTGAAGTTGAAACGCCAATGCTGACGCGTTCGACGCCAGAAGGCGCGCGTGATTACCTGGTGCCATCGCGGGTACACCACGGTATGTTCTTTGCCTTGCCGCAATCACCGCAGTTGTTTAAACAATTGTTGATGGTGTCCGGTTTTGACCGTTACTTCCAGATCACCAAATGTTTCCGCGACGAAGATTTACGTGCAGACCGCCAGCCAGAATTCACCCAGGTCGATATCGAGACCTCGTTCCTGGAAGAAAATGAAATCATGGACATCGTCGAAGAGATGATCCGTCGCATGCTTAAAAAGGTGCAGGATGTTGATCTGCCAGCCAAGTTTCCACGCATGCCGTTTAGCGAGGCCATGAACCGTTACGGTTCTGACAAGCCCGACATGCGCGTGACGCTCGAAATCACTGAGCTGAGCGATGTGATGAAAGATGTGGATTTTAAAGTATTTGCTGGTGCCGCCAATATGGCGGGTGGCCGCGTGGCTGCGATTCGTGTGCCTAATGGCGCTGCGATCAGCCGCTCTGAAATTGACGCATACACTGAGTTTGTCAAAATCTACGGTGCTAAAGGTCTTGCTTATATCAAGATCAACGACATCACCAAGCTCAACGAGGAAGGCCTGCAAAGCCCGATTGTAAAAAACATTCACGTCAATGCCTTGCAAGCCATTATTGAGCGCACTGGTGCGCAAAACGGTGACATCGTCTTTTTTGGCGCAGATAAAGCCAAAGTTGTTAACGAGGCTTTGGGCGCGTTGCGTACCAAAGTTGGCCACGAAAAAGGCCATGTTGATGGCCGTGCCTGGGCACCATTATGGGTGGTCGATTTCCCGATGTTTGAGCATGATGAAGAGAATGACCGTTGGGTTGCGCTGCATCATCCGTTCACGGCGCCTAAAGATGGCCATGAAGACTTGCTGGTCAGCAATCCAGGCGCTTGCTTGTCCAAAGCCTATGACATGGTGCTCAATGGTTGGGAAGTGGGCGGCGGTTCTGTGCGTATCCACAAACAAGACGTGCAATCTAAAGTGTTTGATGCACTGAAAATCAGCCGTGAAGAAGCACAAGAAAAATTTGGCTTCTTGCTTGACGCGTTGCAATACGGTGCGCCGCCGCATGGTGGCCTCGCCTTCGGCTTGGATCGTCTGGTGACGCTGATGGCCGGTGCCGAGTCTATCCGTGACGTGATTGCTTTCCCGAAAACCCAGCGCGCGCAATGTCTGATGACCAATGCGCCAAACGAGGTAGACGAGAAACAGTTGCGCGAATTGCATATTCGCGTGCGTCAGCAAAACGCAGCTGGGCAATAAGCCAGCCAGGCTTGTGTGGCAGGCCAATGCAGACAATCAAAGCGCGTCTACCAGAGGGTGGGCGCGTTTTTTATTGGGACTAAGCTTTTTTAGATGAAGGCTGATTTTTGGGCGAAGGCATGATAGATCTGACCGCTTACATACGAACCGTTGCAGACTACCCTAAAGCGGGGATCCAGTTTCGCGACATCACGACTTTGCTCAAGGATGCGACAGCCTTTAATGCGGCAATTGATGCACTCGCTTTGCATTATGCCGATGTTGCACTTGATAAAGTGGTGGCGATTGAGGCGCGTGGCTTTATCATTGGCGCGGCGCTAGCCAGCAAGCTGAGTTTAGGCTTTGTGCCCGTGCGTAAGCCTGGCAAACTGCCTGCGGCCAGCATTTCACAGACCTACATGCTTGAATATGGTGACGATGCGCTGCAGTTGCATACCGATGCCATTACCGCAGGCGAGCAGATATTGCTGGTGGATGACCTGATTGCAACGGGCGGTACCGCCCTGGCCGCTGTGGCTTTGATTCGCCAGCTTGGCGGGGTGGTTGCGCATGCTGGTTTCGTCATTGATTTGCCAGACTTGGGCGGCTTGCAACAATTGCAGGCCAGTGGCGTCCAACCATTTGTCCTGTGTCAATTTGAAGGGCATTAGTTTTTGTACTATATTGCGCAGATTATTCGCTCACATTTTTTACACGGCACTCATTAGATTGGAAAATCATGCCATTGACAGGAATTGATCACGTCAACTTTCGCACTGACCGCGACACCATGCATCAGTTACGCGATTTTTATTGCGACGTATTGGGGTTAACGGTGGGTAAGCGTGTGGCCAGCACCACCTACGGCTACTGGTTGTATATCGGCAAGCAGGCTGTGGTGCATTTGGCTGAGTATAAAACGGCTGAGCCGCCCCAGCTACACGTGCATGGCACCTATGATCATGTTTCGTTTAATGCCCATGATATGCCTGCCATGGAGTTGCATTTGCAGGCGGTTGGCGTGGCTTACACTACACGTATTTTGGCCAACGGTATTCGCCAGATGAATATGCGTGACCCGGCGGGCAATGGGGTTGAGCTCAATTTTACCGAATATGCCGACCCAAACTATGAGATGCGACCCTCGGGCGACCCGAGTAAACTTTGATCATTGTGATATGCATCACATATTGTGGTAGCGTATCCATAAGAAAATCCGTGACATACAAATGAAATGATTTGTTTGAACAGGGGAATAAAATGAAAAAAATGTGGATGTTGGTATTAGGGTTGTCTGCGGTGTGTTTGAGTGGTGTGGCGCAGGCAGAGGCAGACCCTAAATTATGGACGGTGGTGAAGGAAGCATTTTTCCCCAAGCGGGATATTCAGGAGGTCGAGTTTCTCAAAGTTGAGGGTCCGCGACGTGCTGAAAGTGGCGCACAAGTGCCGGTGACGTTTATCTACGACAAAGCGGCTGCTAATGGTGTGGTGCTCAAAAAACTGTATGTGATTGTCGATGCCAACCCGATTCAACTCGCTTCAACCTATCATTTAACCGATATGCTAAATGGTTTTCAAATGGCCACCCGCATCCGTCAGGAAACTGACTCTTTTGTGCGGCTGATTGGCGAAACCGCCGATGGCAAGTTGTATATGGGTAAGCGTGAGATTCGTGCAGCGGGCGGCTGTGGCGGCACTGTCGATAACAACGAAAGCGAAGTGCGCGCAGCGGCCGGTAAAATCAAACTAAACGTCGATGCGCCCAAGTTTGGTGAGCCAGCAACCGCCACGTTTAATATCCGTCATGTCATGCGTACTGGCTTGCAGCGCGACCTGGTATCACAAGGTTATGTGCCTGCGTTTTATATCAACAAGGCAACCTTTACCTACAACGGTAAAGAGGTGATGACGGTAGATGTGGGCGTGGGCACCAGTGAGGATCCTTACATGAAATTTAGTTTTGTGCCAGATGCGCCGGGCAAGCTGGAAGTGACGGCAACAGATAATGAAGGTAAAACTTTCACGCACACGCTGGATGTGCACAGCTAGCAAAAAAGCAATACGGAAAGGCCTCTTCGGAGGCCTTTCTTGTTTTATGACAAATGACTTTTTAGTCACGGTGCTAAAATATCCGCTTTGGGGAAAGGGACAACATGAAGAGTTTTCGTAAAGAGCTGTGGTTTAACATTTCAGCGCGTATGGACTTTAAGAACATTACGCAGGATGTGGTGGCGTGTGTACGCGAAAGCGGTGTGAGAGAAGGCCTGGTATTGATTAATGCCATGCATATTTCGGCCAGCGTGTTTATCAATGACGACGAGCGTGGCCTGCACCACGACTATAAAGTGTGGCTGGAAAAACTGGCCCCGCATGAGCCAGTGAGCGGTTATCGCCACAATGATACCGGCGAAGACAATGCCGATGCGCACATCAAGCGTCAAATTATGGGTCGCGAAGTGGTGGTGGCGATTACCGAAGGCCAATTAGATTTTGGTCCTTGGGAACAGATTTTTTACGGTGAGTTTGATGGCCGCCGCAATAAACGGGTGCTGGTGAAAATCATCGGCGACTAAATGCGTATGAAGTCTCCCGAGTTATTAGCGCCTGCCGGTGATCTTGACCGCATGCGTACCGCGTTTGATTATGGCGCAGATGCGGTTTATGCGGGGCAGCCCCGCTACAGCTTGCGTGTGCGTGAGAATGATTTTTCGCTACAGAATCTGGCGATTGGTATTGAGGAGGCGCATGCGCGTGGCAAACAATTTTTTGTTGCCAGCAATATTTCGCCGCACAACGCCAAGGTGAAAACCTATCTGCGCGACATGGCACCGGTGATCGCCATGCAGCCGGATGCGCTGATCATGGCTGACCCCGGCCTGATTATGATGGTGCGCGAGCAGTGGCCAGAAATGCCGATTCATTTATCGGTACAGGCCAATGCGGTCAATTATGCTTCGGTCAAGTTCTGGCAGCGCATGGGGCTGACACGGGTGATTTTGTCACGTGAATTGTCACTCGATGAGATCGCTGAAATCCGCCAGGAGTGCCCGGACATGGAGCTGGAAGTATTTGTGCACGGTGCCTTGTGCATTGCGTACTCAGGCCGCTGCCTGTTATCTGGTTATTTCAACTCGCGTGACCCGAATCAGGGTACGTGTACCAACAGTTGCCGCTGGGATTATAAGGTGCATGATGCGCAACCCGATGCGGCAGGGGTCGTCCGTTTGAAAGAGTTTGATTTTCAGGCAGAAATGGAGAAATCCAGCCTGTCGTCGTGTGGTTCTTTGCCACGCCATCCGGCGGCCGATCAGGTCTATTTGATTGAAGAAAAAGGCCGCCCAGGCGAATTGCTGCCGATCATGGAGGACGAGCACGGTACCTATATCATGAACAGCAAAGACTTGCGCGCGATTGAGCATGTCGAAAAGCTGATTGCGCTCGGTGTAGATTCGCTCAAAATCGAAGGCCGTACCAAGTCGCGTTATTACGTGGCACGCACCTGCCAGAATTACCGGCAGGCGATTGATGATGCGGTGGCCGGACGGCCATTTGACTGGCGCTTGCTGGGTGAGCTGGAGAACCTGGCTAATCGCGGTTACACCGATGGTTTCTATCAGCGCCACCATACCGCCGAGCATCAGAATTACGTGCAAGGGCACTCTAGCGCCAACCGCAGTTTATATGTGGGTGATGTGGTGGCATATGATGCCGAGCGCGGGCTGGCTTCAATTGAGGCACGCAATAAATTTGCCGTGGGCGACAAGTTGCAATTGATACACCCTAGCGGAAACCGAGACCTGGTGGTTGAACAGTTGTTTGATAAACATGGTGCGGCCGTACAGCAAGCGGCAGGCAGTGGTCACTTTGTCAAACTGCCAGTGACGGCTGGTCGCTTGAATAACGCAATGGTGGCCAGGTATTTGTAAGTGAGTATTGATAGGTAAACCTGTGTTGAGTTCGTTAAAAAGGGGAGCATGGCTCCCCTTTTTTGCAATTGTGGTGCTTGGTGAAGCTGGTCTAGCTATGAATATAACTTTCCAGCTGTTTGATAAGCTCTTGTTGGTAGCTGATGGTTTCTTTCAAAATGTCGCCAATCGACAGCATGCCCAGCATTTTGCCGTTATCAACCACCGGCAAGTGGCGGATGCGTTTGTCCAGCATGGTGCTCATGGCCGACTCTACCAGTTCTGCCGGTTTACCAGTAATGACCTTTTCGGTCATCACTTCGCTAATCTGCGTTGTTTTGGATGAGCGGCCCTTGAGGATAATTTCACGCGCGTAGTCACGCTCAGAGAAAATACCCACCAGTTCGCCATCCTTGATCACCGCCAGCGCACCAATCTGATATTCCGCCAGAATAACCAGTGCATCGTACACTGGCCGGTTAGGCGCAATACTGATAATGCCCTGGTGTGTTTTATGAGAGAGTACTTGTTGAAGCGTCTTCATCACTTCCTCCTTTCATAGGCACAAGCAACTAATATACACCCATGCTTAAATAAGCAACACCATAGATTTTTCTTGACATAGTTAGCTAGCTAATTATAATGAGGCTAATTATGTTGCAACTTAGAGATCTTCCTACCCAAGAAATCCTGCAGCGGTTTGCCCAACGGTATCCCGCGGCCGATGTCACGGCTATTGCCAGTTTTTTGATGTTGTTGCGGGTGGCGACAGATTTGTCGATTGCGCTCGATGCTTGTCTCAGCAAGCACGATTTGCTGCAAGGCCGCTGGTGGGTGTTAATTTTGCTCATGCGCGAAGCTGACCTGACCTCAACACCTTCGGTGCTGGCAGAAAAGCTGGGCGTAACGCGTGCAACCATGACCGGCCTGCTGGATGGCCTGGAGCAGGGTGGGTTGGTACAGCGCGTATCAGTGCCGGAAGACCGGCGCAGCGTAAAAATACAGCTGACTGCAGCGGGCCAGACCAAGCTGGATGCTGTGATGCCAGATTATTACACGCGCTTGCGGCAATGCATGCAGGGCTTGGGTGAGCAGCAGCGCAGTGATTTGCAAGCCATTTTAGGCGTGATAGACCACGGGATGTCTGCCTGGGATTTTAATCAGTCAATTTAGTTTTTTAATGAAGGAGTTTCACCATGGCAACTGTTGTCGATACTTTAATCACATTGAACCAGCAATTTGACGCTGCCTTTAACAGCAAAAACGCGCAAGCGATTGCGGCCTTGTATGCCGCTGATGCGATTGTAATGCCAGCCCCTGCCGGTACGGTTGTTAAAGGCCGCCAAGGCGTGGCAGACTTTTTTGGTGGCTTGATTCAAGCCGGTGTGATTGAACATGCCTTAACCATGAAAGAAGCCATTGTGACTGACACACTGGCGACGCAAACAGGCAGCTGGGCGGCAGCGATGGTTGGCGAAGATGGCGTTAAACAGCAGTTTGGCGGCAATGTGCAAGTGGTGTTCCAGAAACAGGCTGATGGCCAGTGGCTGGCTGTGACGCATATCTGGAACTAATCAACGAAAAGACGCATGGATCGCAGATATGGATCAACTGATTAAACAACGCTCGCAAGCGCTGACGGCACTGCTGGTGCTCACCATTATCTGGGGTTATAACTGGGTAGTGATGAAGAGTGCGCTGCAATATGCCGGGCCGTTTCAGTTTGCGGCCATGCGTACGTTTTTTGGGGCGCTGGTGCTGTTTTTGGTGCTGTATGTGACGCGCCGCCCGATGGGCTTGACTGAGTTTCCGACCATGTTGCTGCTGGGGATTCTACAAAACGTCGGTTTTACCGGCGTGCTGATGTGGGCGCTGGTAGAAGGTGGTGCGGGCAAAACTGCGGTGTTGACCTATACCATGCCGTTTTGGACGCTGTTATTCGCCTGGCCCATGCTGGGTGAGCGCGTGCACGGCTGGCAATGGCTGGCCGTGATTGCCGCCGTGTTGGGCATGTTGTTTATTTTTGACCCGCTGCACATCCGTGCCGATAGCTTCAGTATGTTATTGGCGGTGTTGTCCGGCGTGTCGTGGGCATTGTCTGCCATCATGACCAAGCAATTACACCGGCGTCATCCTGATTTAGACTTAATCAATCTAACGGCGTGGCCGATGTTTTTGGGATCGCTACCGATGGTGTTGATTGCCTGGCTGGTGCCAGCGCCACCGATTCAGTGGGCGCCTTATTTGGTGGGTGCCGTGTTGTTTAACGTGGTGTTGTGCGGTGCCCTGGCCTGGTTGTTGTGGTTGTTTGCCTTGCAGCGGCTGCCTGCCGGGGTGGCGAGTATGGCGTCTATGCTGGCGCCGGTGATCGGCGTGATTGCGGCCTGGATCCAGTTAAATGAAGTGCCGGATGGCATGGAGCTCACTGGCATGGCGCTGATTATCTTTTCGCTGACACTGATTTCTATTTTGATGATGTGGCCGGGCTATACCAAAAGCCAGCAATAACCCCCTGTTTGCCAGTCGTACTTTTAAGGCCTGACATTGTCAGGCCTTTTTTGTTGTGCGCGCGGCACATGCGGCACGCTAAAGGCAGCCAATGGCTGTGGTAAAATCGCCGGGTTAAATTACCTCAACAGCATTGTTCAAAAATACAAGGAAGCAAAATGGCTGGACATAGTAAATGGGCCAATATTCAGCACCGTAAAGGCCGTCAGGATGCCAAACGCGGCAAAATCTTCACCAAGCTGATTAAAGAAATCACCGTGTCTGCGCGCATGGGGGGCGGTGATACTGCCATGAACCCACGTTTGCGGGCAGCGGTTGCGGCAGCCAAAGAAGAAAACATGCCTTCTGACAATATCACGCGTGCCATTAAAAAAGGCACTGGCGAGCTCGAAGGCGTGAGCTACGAAGAGATTCGTTATGAAGGCTATGGCATCAATGGCGCCTCTATTATTATTGATTGCCTGACTGATAACCGTCAGCGCGCGGTGATGGATGTGCGCCATGCACTGACCAAGCATGGCGGCAATTTAGGCACAGATGGCAGCGTGGCATTTATGTTTAAGCACTGTGGCCAATTGGTCTTTGCGCCGGGCGTGTCAGAAGATGCAGTAATGGAAGCGGCGCTCGAAGCTGGGGCAGAAGACGTGATTACTGACGAAGATGGCAGTATTGAAGTGATTACAGCCCCGGGCGATTTTGTCACGGTAAAAGAGGCGCTGGAAGCGGCTGGCCTTAAAGCGGTGATGGCGCAAGTGACCATGAAATCACTCAATGAAGTGGTCTTCACCGGCGATGATGCCGTTAAAATGCAGAAAATCCTCGATATGCTGGAAGACCTGGATGACGTGCAGGATGTGTACACCTCTGCTGTGATCGAAGAAGATTAAACCATGCTATTTGCCGTTGGCTTGTGCTGGGTAAGTGATTTTTAAATGGCGGTACAGCGCATATTAGGCATAGATCCTGGCTTGCGAATCACCGGTTTTGGTGTGATCGAAGCCGTCGATGGCAAGTTGGCTTATGTGACCAGTGGCGTGATTAAAACAGCTTCGGCTAAAAAAAGTGCGCAGGGTGAGCCAGAAAAAGAAGCCTTGCCTGAGCGTTTGAAAGTCATACTCGATGGTTTGTTTGAAGTGATTGCTACTTATCAGCCGACGCAGGTAGCGATTGAAAAAGTGTTTGTGAACGTGAACCCGCAATCTACTTTGTTGCTGGGGCAGGCGCGCGGTGCTGCTATTTCAGCGGCGGTGATCCGGCAATTGCCAGTAGCCGAATACACGGCGTTACAAGTCAAGCAGTCGGTGGTGGGCAATGGTCATGCACAAAAAGAGCAGGTGCAAGAGATGGTCAAGCGCTTACTCAAGCTGCCCGCGACGCCCAGCCCAGACTCGGCAGATGCGCTGGCTTGCGCCATTTGTCATGCGCATGGCGGCCAGGGCTTGGGTGCATTTGCCACCGCCGGATTTAGAGTTAGAAATGGAAGATTGATATGATTGCGCGTTTGCAGGGCCGTTTGCTGGAAAAATCGCCACCGTTGATTGTGATTGACTGCAATGGCGTCGGTTATGAGGTCGAGGTGCCCATGAGCACTTTTTACAACCTGCCTGAGCTGGGTCAGCCAGTGCAGATTTTAACGCACATGGTAGTGCGTGAAGATGCGCAGTTGCTATATGGCTTTGGCAGTGAGCAAGAAAAAAACACCTTTAAACAACTACTTAAGGTGAACGGCATTGGCGCCAAATCTGCGTTGTCTATCCTCAGTGGTGTCAGCGTGAATGACCTGATGCTGGCCGTTAACCAGCAAGAAGTGTCATTGCTGACACGTATTCCGGGCATCGGCAAAAAAACGGCCGAGCGCTTGCTGCTTGAGCTCAAAGACAAATTTGTCGTCACTGGCTCTACCTCTGCACAGCCTGCTGCTAAAGCGGCCACGGACGATATCCTCAATGCGCTGGTGGCGCTGGGTTACCACGAGCGAGAAGCATCAGCGACTATCAAGTTGCTGGAGCCGGGTGTGGGTGTGAGCGATGGCATTCGCCAGGCCTTGAAGTATCTGGCCAAGTGATGTGCAAATGGCGCGGGGGTTGGTCTGTAATAGTCAAACGCCGCATGGTATGATGGCGAAAAAATAACTTCTTCAGTGACCGGCAATGAGGCTTTGTGTTGACTAAATTTGCTTTGCACTTCATTACCGACCACCCATGATTGAAACTGATAGACTCGTCGCTCCTGCCACTGCCAGCGCCCAAGAAGAAGCGCTGGAGCGCGCATTACGCCCCAAATTGCTGGATGAGTATGTGGGGCAGGAAAAAGCACGCGGTCAACTCGAAATCTTCATCAATGCTGCCCGTGGTCGCCAGGAAGCACTAGACCATGTGTTGCTGTTCGGGCCGCCCGGCCTCGGTAAAACCACGCTTGCTCATATTATTGCCAAAGAAATGGGCGTCAATCTGCGCCTGACCTCTGGCCCGGTGCTAGAGCGCGCGGGAGATCTGGCCGCGTTGCTGACCAATCTTGAACCCAATGATGTGTTGTTTATTGATGAGATTCACCGTTTAAGCCCGGTGGTTGAAGAGATTTTGTATCCAGCCATGGAAGATTACCGGCTGGATATCATGATAGGCGAGGGCCCGGCTGCGCGTAGTGTGCGCCTCGATTTGCCACCGTTTACGCTGGTTGGTGCCACGACGCGGGCAGGCATGCTGACTAATCCCTTGCGTGACCGTTTTGGCATTGTGGCGCGCCTGGAGTTTTACAGCCATGATGAGCTGGCTAAAATTGTCAGCCGCTCGGCCAACTTGCTTGAAGTAGATATGCAGCCGGCTGGTGCCTTTGAAATCGCCCGCCGTGCGCGCGGTACGCCACGTATTGCTAACCGGTTATTGCGCCGCGTGCGCGATTACGCGCAGGTGAAAGCTGACGGTGTGGTGACCGATATGGTGGCCGATGCCGCCCTTAAAATGCTGGATGTCGATCAGCAAGGGCTGGACGTGATGGACCGCAAGTTGTTGCAGGCGGTGATCGAAAAGTTTGGTGGTGGGCCGGTGGGGCTGGATAATTTGGCCGCAGCCATTGGCGAAGAGCGCGATACGATAGAAGATGTGCTGGAACCTTATTTGATTCAGCAAGGCTATATCATGCGCACGCCACGCGGACGCGTGGCTACCATGATGACGTACCAGCATTTTGGCCTCAAAGCGCCTGCCAGTATGGCGTCTGGCGAGTCTTGGCCGGGCGCCGGGCAATAGCATGTTTGTGTTTCCGGTGCGTGTTTATTATGAAGATACCGATGCAGGCGGTGTGGTCTACCACAGCCGCTATCTGAACTTTATGGAGCGCGCGCGGACAGAATGGTTGCGTGCCGCCGGCTTTGCCCAGGCCACTTTAAAGCAAGATGAGCAGGTGTTGTTTGTGGTACACAGCATGCAACTGCAGTTTAAAAAGCCAGCCAGGCTGGATGATGCGTTACAGGTAACCTCACAGTTGACTGAGATGGGGCGTGGCAGTTTTAGCTGCCAGCAGCAGATCAAACATGGTGAGACGATTTTATTAGCGGCACAGGTCAAAGTGGCCTGTGTGAATGCGGATTCATTTAAACCAACGGGTATTCCGGCCCGTATCAAAATTGCACTGGAGTCTTCATGAATGTAGCAAACGATATGTCGATTTTTACCCTGGTGAGTGGGGCCAGTTTGCCAGTTCAACTGGTCATGCTGATCTTGCTGCTGACCTCGCTGGTCTCCTGGTGGTATATCTTCATTAAAGTATTTTCATTAAAGGCAGCCAATGAAAATGTTGACCAGTTTGAAGCACAGTTCTGGTCAGGGGGTGACTTGAACGAGTTGTATGAGCGCATTACCTCGGGCAGAAAAACGCCACAAGGCATGGCCAGCATTTTTCAGGCCGGCCTGAAAGAGTTTATTCGCTACAAACAGCAAAAAGATACCGAGGTGAGTGACGTGATGGAAGCGACACGCCGTGCCATGCGCGCCTCTTATAACCGTGAGCTGGATGCGCTGGATTCACATCTGCCATTTTTGGCCTCGGTTGGTTCAGTCAGCCCGTACATTGGCTTGTTTGGCACTGTATGGGGCATTATGAATGCGTTTCGTGGTTTATCTAACGTGGCGCAGGCCACGTTAAGCCAGGTGGCACCTGGTATTGCCGAAGCCTTGGTGGCCACGGCGATTGGCCTGTTTGCGGCGATTCCGGCGGTGATTGCCTATAACCGTTTTGCCGCAGGCGTTGACCGCTTGTCTGTGCGCTACGAAAGCTTTATCGAAGAATTTACCAACATTTTGCAACGTAGAGCCTGATTGGAGCCGCTATGAGCAGAACGCGTAAACGGCGCATGATGAACCAGATTAACGTCGTGCCTTACATTGACGTGACCCTGGTGTTGCTGGTGATTTTTATGGTGACGGCACCCATGACCAACCCGGGCATGGTGGAGTTGCCAAAAGTTGGTCAGGCGCTCAAGCAAAGTGGTGACCCGATTGTGGTCACCGTGCAAAAAGAGGGCACTATCCTTATGGATGGCAAGGAAATGCAGCGTGACGATATGCTGGCATTGATTCGCCAGCGTTTGGCTGAGGCACAAAAGCCAGTGGTGGTTTCTGCCGACAAAAATACGCCTTATGGTGAGGTGGTGTCGGTGATGGACTTGCTAAAACAGGCGCAGGTGAACCAGGTTGGTTTGTTGTTTCAAAACGAAAAGTAAGCGGTCAGTGATTTAAAACAGATGAAAATCGTATTGTCCCCACAAGATCAGATCATACGCAAACGCGCAGCCATATTGTCTGTGCTCATGCATGTGCTGCTATTTCTTGGCATGATTTTCATGGTCGACTGGAAAGCTGTGCACGTGAGCCCCAGCGTGATGGAGGCGACATTGTGGGACAGTTTGCCCAGCAAACAGCCCACAAAAGCGGTGGTCAAACCAGTAGAACCGCCGCCACCGCCACCTGAACCAACCCCCAAACCGCCCGAGCCAAAACCGCCCGAGCCAAAACCGCCCGAGCCAAAACCGCCCGAGCCAAAACCGCCCGAGCCAAAACCGCCCGAGCCAAAACCGCCGGAAAAGGTCGCGCCGCCAGAGCCGCAAGTAAAACAAGCGGAACAAGAAGCAGAAATTGCACTCAAAAAACGGGAAGATGAAAAAAAACGCCTGTTAGAAGAAGAAAAAAAGAAAGAACTTGAGCAGAAAAAACAAGAAGAAAAGCTAAAGAAAATTCAGGAAGCCCTTCGCAAGCAAGAGGAAGAAGATAAGCTGAAAAAGATTCAGGACGCCATGCGCCAGCAAGATCTGGATTCGCAACAATCTGCTGCTGCAGGTGCCGTAGACCCATCAGTGCTGGGTTATTACATGGGCTTGATGAGCCGAAAAATTAAGGCGACTGTGAATTCTGGCTTGTGCCCGGTCTCTAACCCGGAATTGCTGGTTGACATACAAATGACCAATTCGGGTGATATATCTGGCATGCCCAAGCTGATTAAAGGCTCAGGCGATGCGGTGTGTGATGATGCGGTGATCCGTGCCATTTTAGCGGCCAAGCCGTTTGATTTACCGGATGACCCGGCGACGCGCAAAAAGATGGTGGATCAGATACGGTTGAAGTTTAGGCCACGCAGCTAATGCAGCAATGACGCTGAGCGGGCTTTTCGTTATAATTCTTGTCTATAAGCAAACTAAAATGCATAAAACTGTGACCATGAAAAACTTAATAAATGGTGTGATCCATGTGGCCACACACACACTCGGCGCCAGTGTGCTGTTGTGGATGTTTGCGTTGCCAGCACACGCTGCGCTCGAAATCGAGATTAGTGGCGGTAGTGCAATTCAGATCCCGATTGCGATCTTGCCGATGGCCGAATCCGGCAATGCGCCATCTACAAGTCGTTTACATGACATTATCAGTAACGACCTGCGTGGTAGCGGCATGTTTCGCATCATTAATACCAGTGGCCTACCAGCGTTGCCAACCAGTGCCTCACAAATTAAATATACCGACTGGACCGCGCTCAAGGCGCAAGGCCTGAGCCTGGGTGAGGTGCAGCAAGTGGGTGGCAATTTAAAGGTGTCGGTGCAAGTGATGGACGTACTGCGCCAGACCGCCTTGTTGCAATTGACCTATACGGTTTCGCCCAGCCAGTACCGCCATGTCGCACATTTAATTGCTGACCAGATTTATGAAAAATTTACCGGTCAGCCAGGTGCCTTTGCGACACGTATCGCCTATGTGACCAAGGTCGGCAAGCGCTTTACGCTGCAGATTGCAGATTATGATGGCTTTAATGCGCAAACATTGGTGTCTTCAAACGAGCCGATTATTTCGCCTTCCTGGTCGCCTGACGGCAGCAAAATGGCTTATGTTTCGTTTGAGAAAAAGAAACCGATTGTGTTTGTGCAATCGCTCTATACCGGCGAGCGTAAAATGGTGGCCAATTTTAAAGGCAATAACAGTGCACCAGCTTGGGCGCCAGATGGCAGCAAGCTGGCGGTGGTATTAACTTATGGCGCTAATTCACAAATTTATACGATCTCTGCCGACGGTTCTAATTTGCAGCAGGTGACTAAAAGCAGCGCGATTGATACAGAGCCAGCCTTTTCACCAGATGGTCAGTCAATTTACTTCAGCTCAGACCGGGGCGGTCGTCCGCAAATTTACAAAGTGGCTGCGTCAGGTGGTCAGGCTTCACGCGTGACATTTGAAGGCAGTTATAATGTGAGCCCGCGCTTTTCGCCAGATGGCAAATACCTGACCTATATTCGTAATGATGGCGGCGCATTTAAGGTGGCTGTACAAGACCTGGGCACCGGCGATGTCAAAGTGCTTAGTACCGGCTCGCAAGATGAATCCCCCAGTTTTGCCCCTAATGCGCGTACTATTATGTATGCAACGCGCGTGGGCGGCAAAGGCACCCTGGCAACCGTCACTGTCGACGGCTTGGTCAGGCAGCGTTTGTCCGAAGCGGGCGGCGATATTCGTGAACCTGCATGGGGACCTGCTCAAGCAGCGCCCAAGTAGTCTATCCGTGGTCAATTTATTTAGTCACTCATTTTAAGGAGAAAGTATGAACAAGAGTATTTGGACAGTTGCAGCACTTGCATTGGTGTTGACCGCTTGTAAAAGCACCCCGATGAACCCGGCAAAAGTGGAAGATTCCAGCGTGACTCGCCCGATGACGAATTCACAAGGCAAAGCAGGGTCTGACAGTTCAGCTAGCACTGACAAAATCAACATTAAAACAGTCGATGTTGATACCAGCAAAGATGAGTTGAGCGCTGCTGAGTTGGCAAAACGTCAAGTGTTCTTTGACTATGACAGCGATGCCATTCGTGAAGAGTACAAAGGCTTGGTGGCTAACCACGCTAAATACCTGGCTGCGCATCCACAAACTAAAGTGGTACTGCAAGGTAACACCGATGAGCGCGGTACGCACGAGTACAACCTGGCATTGGGTCAACGCCGTTCTGTTGCAGTTAAAAATGCACTCAACGTGTTGGGCGTGAGCGATAGCCAGATCGAAACAGTAAGCTACGGTGAAGAGCGTTCTAAGCAAAATTGTGCTGATGACGGTTGCTTTCAGCAAGACCGTCGCGTAGACATCGTCTATGCCGGTCAGTAATTTGCGGCTCTCTGCTGCTTTGATCGCCTTGGGCCTGACAGTTTCGACTGTCAGCCAGGCGGCCTTGTTTGACGATACCGAGGCCAGAAAGCGGATTCTCGAGCTGGAAAACAAGCAAACGTCTGAGCATGACGCGCAACAAAAAGCCGTCACTGACCTGACCCGCACCCAGCAGTCGCTGGATAAACGTGTGCAAAGCCTGGAGGCCCTTATTAATGGTAAGGGCTTGCTGGATATGCAAAACCAGCTGGAGCAGATCAGGCAGGATGTGGCACAGGTGAAGGGCGATCTTGAAGTGGTGACCCATCAGCTGGAGGATATGCGTACCAAGCAAAGTGCTTCGTATACTGACCTCGACACACGTGTACGCAAACTGGAAACACTGGCGCAATCAGTCACCAGTGGGCAAATGCCGTTGTCTTCTGCAGGCGGTAGTGGCGTTGCTGATGCTAAAGCAGATGTTTCTCAGCAGGAATCGAGTGCATTTGCTGAGGCTGAGTCGTTGAATCAGGCCGGCAAGTACAAAGATGCATTTAATGCTTATGATGCATTTTTAAAGAGTTATTCCGGTAGCAAGCTGGCACCAGATGCGCTGTATGGCATGGGTTACACGCAGTTTGCGTTGAAAAGCTACAAGTCTTCTGCGGCCACGCAGCAGAAGTTTTTGGATAGCTATGCTTCGCACGCGTTGGCGCCTAACGCCATGCTGAACCTGGCTAATAGCCAGATTCAGTTGGGGCAGATCCCGGCGGCCAAAAAAACCTTGAAAGATCTGATTGCAGCTTATCCGTCGGCAGAAGTAACGCCCGGCGCGCAAAAACGGTTGAAAGTGCTGGAAAGTATCAAATAGCAGATTTTCGCGAGTTCGGCGATAATAGCGGGCAGATAGTAATATCTGCCCGTTTACTTTTTATATCCCCATGACCACACTCAGAATTTTCGAGATTTTTTACTCATTGCAGGGCGAAAGCTCACGCGTTGGCCTGCCTACTATTTTTATCCGCCTCACTGGTTGCCCACTGCGTTGTGGTTATTGTGATACCGAATACGCGTTTAAAGGTGGCAGCAATATGACGCTGGATGACATCATGCAGCAGATTTCGGCCTACGACACGCCATATGTCTGTGTGACGGGTGGCGAGCCATTGGCACAAAAGCCATGCATCGAATTGTTGACCAGATTGAGCGATGGCGGGTATCAGGTCTCGCTCGAGACCAGTGGTGCCATGGACATTGCGGCGGTAGATGCACGCGTTAAGGTGATCATGGACATTAAAACCCCCGGTTCTGGTGAGGTTGAAAAAAACCGCTGGGAAAACTTGCCGTTGCTAAAAGCAGGCGATGAGGTCAAATGGGTGATTTGCAGCCGTGAAGATTACGACTGGGCAAAGCAGATGTTGCAAACCCGGCCATTTATTGGTGATTGTGACCAGCTGTTTTCACCGAGTTTTCATGACGTGAGTGGCGACACATTAGCCAGCTGGATTTTGCAGGATCACCTCAAGGTGCGCATGCAATTGCAATTGCACAAAATCCTCTGGGGCGAGAAGCAAGGAGTATAAGTTTGGCCGTATCAAACAAACCAAAAGCAGTTATTTTATTGTCTGGCGGGCTGGATTCCAGCACGGTGCTGGCGATTGCCAAATCACAGGGTTACGACTGTTATTGCCTAAGCCTGGATTATCACCAGCGCCACAATGTCGAGCTGGTGGCGGCACAACGCGTGGCCGCCGCATTAGGCGCCACTGAGCATAAAACCGTGCAGCTTGATTTGTCACTGTTTGGCGGCTCGGCTTTAACTGACAGCAGTATCGCCGTACCAGAACAAGAAACCCAAGGTATTCCGGTGACTTATGTGCCTGCGCGCAATACCATTATGCTGTCATTGGCGTTGGCCTGGGCTGAGGTATTGCAGGCACGTGATATTTTTATTGGTGTGAATGCACTCGACTATTCGGGTTACCCGGATTGCCGTGGCGAATATGTGCAGGCTTTTCAGCAAATGGCCAACCTGGCCACTAAAGCCGCCGTAGAAGGCCAGACCATTACGGTGCATGCACCATTGATTGAGATGACCAAGGCAGATATTATCCGTAGCGGTCATGCGCTGGGGTTGGATTACGGCTTGACCGTCTCTTGTTACCAGGCCAATCAGCAAGGGGCTGCTTGCGGGGTGTGCGACTCCTGCCGTTTTCGCAAGGTGGGTTTTGCGCAAGCAGGAGTGGCTGACCCAACGCCATACCTAGAGACTTCTTCTGGCACGTGAAAAACACTTGCCATGCTTTCTAAATATCAAGTATAATCCGCGCCTTTCTGCAAAGAAATTCAATTTTAAGAGAACAAGATTATGGTCGTTATTCGTTTATCACGTGGTGGCTCCAAAAAGAACCCGTTTTACAGCCTGGTTGTGGCAGATTCCCGCAACCGTCGTGACGGTCGTTTTATCGAGCGCGTTGGTTTCTACAATCCATCTGCACGCGCTGGCGCTGAAGGCTTGCGTATCGATGAAGCACGTACACAATACTGGGTGGACAACGGTGCACAACTGTCTGAGACCGTGGCACGTTTGGTAAAATTTCACGCTAAAGGCGCCGAAGGCATGGCTGCTGTTAAGGCGAAAGAAGTTGCCAAAGCCGAAGCTGCTAAAGAAAAAGCAATCGCTGAAGCCGCTGCCAAGTTGAAAGCTGAAGCTGATGCCGCCGCCGCAGAAGCTGCCGCTAAGGCCAAAGCAGATGCTGAAGCTGCTGCCGCTGCGGAAGCCGCCGCTGCTGCTGCTGAAACACCAGCTGCTGAGTAATTGTTTTAGCGCCTGAATTCATATGGCGTCTGAAAACATGGTCGTAATGGGGCGCATCGTCGCCCCATATGGCGTTTATGGCTGGGTGAAAGTCGTGCCGGATACCGAGCATCTGGACGGCCTGCTTGATTATGACGCCTGGTGGGTAGGTAAAGCACCCAATTGGCGTGAAGTGACGGTAGAAGAAGCCAAGCTTCACAATGATGTGTTGGTGATCAAGCTGGCTGGCGTGGCTGATCGCGATGCCGCATTTAGCCTCAAAGGGCAGCAGATTGCAGTGCCGCGTGAGTCGCTGCCTACGCCTGAAGAAGGTGAGTATTACTGGTCAGACTTGATTGGATTGAGTGTGACCAATAAGCAGGGTGTGGCTTTTGGTAAAATTACGCAGGTGCTTGAAACGGGCGCCAACGATGTACTCGTGGTGCGTGAAGAGCAGTCAAGCAGTATTGAAGGTAAAGATGGCAAGCTGCGTCAGGAGTACCGCGAGCGTCTGGTGCCATTTACCAATGACGCGGTGCCAGAAGTAAATGTGCAAGCAGGTACGGTGCTGGTTGATTGGGATGCCGATTTTTAAAAGAAGGCCGTTTACATGCAAACCAAAGTCTCATGATGCAGATTGAAGTCATCAGTTTGTTTCCTGAGATGTTTTTAGCGCTGACTGAGTATGGAATTACCAGCCGTGCCAGGCAGCGAGGGTTGTATCAGTTAACGCTGACTAATCCGCGCCAATATACGCAGGACGTGCATCATACGGTGGATGATAGACCTTATGGTGGTGGCCCTGGCATGGTGATGCTGGCCGAACCGCTGGCTGCTGCGATTGGTGATGCGCGCGCGCGATTGCAGGCGCAAGGATTGATGGCGAGGGTGGTGCATTTATCACCGCGTGGTCAACCGCTGACACACGAAAAAGTGATGCAGCTAAAAAAATGTCAGGGGCTGGTGTTGTTGGCCAGCCGCTATGAAGGGGTAGACCAGCGTGTGCTGGATACACTGGTGGATGAGGAAATCTCTATTGGTGACTATGTGTTAAGTGGCGGTGAGTTGCCCGCCATGGTGTTGCTGGATGCGATTATCCGGCAATTGCCAGGTGCGTTGGGTGATGCCGATTCGGCGCAGGAAGATTCGTTTGTGAACGGTCTGCTTGATTATCCGCACTACACGCGCCCGGAAGAATTTGCAGGATTGAAGGTGCCCGAGGTATTACTTTCCGGGCATCACGAAAAGATTAGACAATGGCGATTACAGCAATCGCTACTGCTAACCAGGGAAAAACGCCCTGATTTATTGGCCGCAAGGCCGTTGACGAAAGAAGAGGCTAGGCTACTCAAAGATAGCCAAGGCAATTGAGTCAAGAACGAGCGTGATGGGATACAAGGCGCGCGGCGCGCAAACACCGGAATGTACTGGAGTACATGAGGATGTTGAGCACCGTGCAACGCAGTAGACGGCACGTGTAGTCTTGAATAAATGGTCTTGGGAGTAGGAACGAGCTCTTTACAATTAAAAGGAACCAAAATGGCAGACATTATTAAAATGTTAGAGCAAGAAGAAATTGCTCGTTTAAACAAAACAATCCCTAGCTTTGCACCAGGCGACACAGTGATTGTTGGTGTAAACGTGGTTGAAGGTACACGTAAACGTGTGCAGGCTTACGAAGGTGTTGTCATCGCCAAGCGTAACCGTGGCCTGAACTCATCATTCATCGTGCGTAAAATCTCTTCAGGTGAAGGCGTTGAGCGTACATTCCAGACTTACTCTCCACAAATCGCTTCTATCGAAGTGAAGCGCCGTGGTGACGTTCGCCGCGCTAAACTGTACTACTTGCGTGAGCGTTCAGGTAAATCTGCACGTATTAAAGAAAAATTGGTTGCTCGCGAAAAAGACATCGCTGCAAACAACGGTTAATTTAAACGTTGCACAAAAAAGCCCTTCATCAGAAGGGCTTTTTTATTGCCAGTGCACCGCATCGTGAGTTGCAGCCAGAGCGAGATTACAGTTTAATACGTGTCATGAACAACCTTGATGATGCACTCGATGCCTTGGTGCCGGCGCCTTTTGGCTTCGTTGGTGTGCGCTGTGATGGCACCGGCGAAACGCTGCAGTTTTTACTGCATGCCTTGCCCGTAAAAACAAACCCAAACCCGCGTGCGCAAATAGTGGCTGATCAGGTCGCTGCTTATCTGGATAACCCGGCATATCATTGGCAGCCGATTGCCGCCAGTCGTGGCACGCCATTTCAACAGCGTGTCTGGCAGGCCATGCGCGAGATTCCCGTCGGTGAAACACGCACTTATGGCGAGTTGGCAGCCGCTGTGCAATCTGGCCCGCGTGCGGTGGCCAATGCGTGCGGGGCTAATCCGTTGCCTTTGTTTAACCCTTGTCACCGTATTGTGGCCAGCAACGGCCTGGGTGGGTTTATGCAAGGCATCGCTGGCGGCTTGGACATCAAGCGCTGGCTGCTGGCACATGAGCAAGGCAGTAAATAAAACGGATGCAGCAAAAAAAGAATTCTTTAGCGGCCACAGCCAGTGCGCCTGAAATTGATGCCTTTATTGATCAGCTCTGGCTGGAAGATGGCTTGTCGGCCAATACCTTATCCAGCTACCGTAATGATTTAAAAGGCTTTGCCGAGTGGTGCAGCAAGCATCAACTGCCATTGTGGCAAGTGCAGTCGCCGCATGTGCAAGAGTACATTGCTTATCGCTTTCCCTTGGTCAAGGTCAGGAGCATTAATCGCCTGATTGCGACCCTGCGTCGTTTTTATCGTTATGCCTTATTGGCAAATCTGATCAAGCAAGACCCGACGCTGCATATTGAAGCGCCCAAAATGCCGAAGTCACTGCCTAAAACCTTGAGTGAGTCACAGGTAGAAGACTTGTTGCACGCGCCAGATGTCAACGTGCCCTTGGGCTTACGCGACCGCGCCATGCTTGAGTTACTCTATGCCAGTGGTTTGCGCGTTTCTGAGCTGGTGAATGTGAGTATTGCCGAAGTCAGCACGCAAGATGGCGTGGTGCGCGTCACTGGCAAAGGCAGTAAAACCCGGCTGGTACCGATGGGGCAAGAAGCTGCCGAGTGGATAGACCGCTACCTGGCGATTGCGCGGCCGGAGATATTGAAAGGTGGCTTGAGTGATGCCGTGTTTGTTACCACACGTGGTGGAGCCATGACCAGGCATGCTTTTTGGCATATTATTCAGCGTTACGCCTTGCAGGCAGGTATTTCGCAGCATATTAGCCCGCATGTGTTGCGGCATGCGTTTGCGACGCATTTGCTCAATCATGGCGCGGATTTGCGGGTGGTGCAGATGCTGTTGGGGCATGCGGATATTTCGACGACGCAGATTTATACGCATGTGGCGAGGGAGAGGTTACAGCAGTTGCATAAGGTGCATCATCCTAGGGGGTGATTTTCTCTGAGTCGTCATTCCGGCGTCGGCCGGAATCCAGGCATGGTGAGATTGCAATAAAAGGTTGTTCTTTGATTGGACGGTTTCTTTTCGCCTTTAGAGTCGCAGGGTGGGCATTGATGCGCATGCGTTTGAGATTTTTTGTGATATTGCTTTTCGCCTTGTTGGCGAGTTACTTTTCTTTGCTTGCCCAAAGAACAAGTAACCAAAAGAAATGCACCCCAGCTTCCGCTTGATTCCTGCGTTGCTCGTCAAAGTGGGCGTCCATCGAAACTCGTCCTGACAAGCCACACACTTCGTGGCTTGTTGCGGAGCTCAAACAGCCGATGGCCGAAAACTCCCACTTCGCCTGCGCTACTCGGCGCGGCAGATGGGGGCCCCGAACACCATGCGACTGCAACGCTAGCGAATTGAAGAGGAAATAATCTGGTTTTTGAACCATCTGTATTTATGTGATGTGAGTTTGGCGAGAATAATCCCATTCCATCACGCTGAGTAGCGGAGACAAAATAAGAGTAGAGGGAGCGACTGTCTGAGCTCCGCGGCAGCTTGCGGGTTGTGCAAGCTGCTAGGGCGAGTTTCGTGACCGCTTATTTTGTTGAGCAACGCAAGGGAGCCGAAGGCCGTGATGGCTGGGTGCCCTCTTTTTGGTTACTTTTTTGGGGCAAGCAAAAAAAGTAACTCGCCAATAAGGCGAAAGAAACTTTAAGTTTAAGCCGTACGGTAAATCTGAATGCCCAAAGCCTTCAGTCCCGGCAATATCCCCGGTTTACTCACTTTCAATTTCACATTCTGCGCTTTAAATTCCTGCAAAATCAGCTGGCACACATGCTCGCCTAGCGCTTCTACGAGTTTAAAGCTGTTTTCTGCCAAGGTCTCGCGTATACGGTTCGCTACCTGGCCATAATCAATGGTGTCTTCAATCGCATCTGTCTGGCAGGCTTTGCTAAAGTCATAACCGATTTCAATATCCAGAATCACGGTTTGTGCCACTGCACGCTCCCACTCCGGCACGCCGAGTTTGGTTTGCACTTTTACTTGTTCGAGAAAGATAATATCCATCAACGCTGATCCTTGTTGTTATTTCCGCACAGGCCGGAATCCAGTATGATTCGGCATCATACAACATCGTGCAGTGGCTGGCATAAGCGGCTGTATTACATTGGGATTAAGCATGAACGAAATTGGGTTTGATATTGAGGCGCTGGTATGGATAGTGGCGGCTTATTTGATTGGGTCGATTGCCTTTGGCATCATCGTGAGCAAGCTGTATCGCTTGCCTGACCCGCGCACGGTAGGTAGCGGCAATATTGGCGCGACTAATGTGGCACGCAGTGGTAAAAAATCAGCCGCCATTTTGACCTTGCTGGGCGATGTGTTTAAAGGCTGGTTGCCAGCTTGGTTGGCATTGCAGGCGGGGATGTTGATGGACGTGGTGGCGCTGGTTGGTTTGGCGGTGTTTTTGGGTCATTTGTACCCCATTTACCATAAGTTTAAGGGCGGTAAAGGTGTGGCGACGGCGCTAGGTGTCATGATTGCCTTCTCCGGCTGGCTGGCGTTGAGTGTGGTAGCCGTTTGGTTGGCAGTATTCTTGATTAGCCGGATTTCTTCGTTATCAGCATTGGTGGCAGCGGCGCTATCGCCTATTATCGCCTGGCAGTTTTTATCGCCGTATCCAGTGTATGTCGCGGTGGTGGTTGTGATGGCGGCGTTTCTGATTATTCGCCATCAATCCAATATTGAAAAACTGCTGGCAGGCACTGAGGCGCGCTTCGGTAAAAAGTGACTGCTGCGGCTAGGCTGGCGCAGTCAGTTCGGATAAATCCCAGCGCGGGCGGATGCTAAAGCTGTAATCCTGTTTCACTGCCTGCATGGCGTGCAACCGCATGGCACCGGCAAAGGCAATCATGGCGCCGTTGTCGGTGCAAAATTCTAGCCTCGGATAACTGACGCTGATGCCGCGCTTGCTGGCTGCTTCATTGAGTCTGATGCGTAAACGCTTGTTGGCGCCGACACCACCAGAAACGACCAGGCGTTTCAGTTTGGTCTGCTTGAGTGCTTTCATGCATTTGTGTACCAATATCTCGGTGACTGACTCCTGAAATTCCCAGGCAATATCTTTGACGGTTTCATCATCCAGTTGTGGCTGGTTGTTGACCAAGGTGAGCACAGCGGTTTTGAGGCCACTAAAGCTAAAGTTTAAATCCGGGCTATGGAGCATGGGGCGAGGCAGCTGAAAGCGCGGTTTACCCTGGTCAGCCAGCTTGGAGACGGCCGGACCACCCGGGTAACCCAGGCCCAATAATTTGGCGGTTTTATCAAACGCTTCGCCTGCGGCGTCGTCTAGGGTGTCGCCCAGTAGTTCATATTGGCCGATACCGTCTACGCGCATCAACTGGCTGTGGCCGCCTGATACCAATAAGGCGACAAACGGGAACGCAGGTGGGTTTTCTTCCAGCATGGCTGCCAATAAGTGGCCTTCGAGGTGGTGCACGCCAATAGAGGGCACATTCAGTGCCATGGCCAGTGATTGTGCAATGCTGGTGCCAACGAGCAGGGCGCCAGCCAGGCCAGGGCCTTGGGTGTAAGCAATGCCTTCAATGTCTTGCAGGGTTTTATCGGCCTCTGCCAGCACTTGTTGTGTGAGGGGTAACGCGCGGCGAATATGGTCACGCGAGGCTAGTTCAGGGACGACACCACCATAGGCGGCATGCATGTCAATTTGTGAGTGCAGCGCGTGCGCAAGTAGCCCGCGGCGTGTGTCATACAGCGCTACACCTGTCTCATCACAGGAAGATTCAATCCCCAACACCAACATAAGATCTTTCTCGCATACAATATTTTGCGGAAATGATTGATAAATCCAAATAAGCGCGATAGAATACGCGGTTTTCAGTGCTGCATCAATCCGCAAGCACTAAATCGACTAACAAGTTACTAACCATTTTTGAAGGATAGGGATTTACATGACCGCTATTCGTGTGAAAGAGAACGAACCGTTTGATGTTGCAATGCGCCGCTTCAAGCGTTTGATTGAAAAAACCGGTTTGTTGAACGACTTGCGTGCACGCGAGTTCTACGAAAAACCAACTTGGGAACGTAAACGTAAAGCGGCTGCTGCAGTTAAGCGTCAGTACCGCCGTCTGCGCAACCAACAGTTGCCGACAAAACTCTACTAATTTTAGTGGATGTGTCATCACGGTTAACCGTTTTCAGGTTAACCGGCAATGCGAAGGTTGTGGGTTTCCGCAACCTTTAGCTTTTTTAAAGCCTTAATTTTTAGCCGCGGTTTACGCAGATAAAGAGCATTCTATGAGCCTGAAAGCACAGATCACCGAAGACATGAAAACCGCTATGCGGGCCAAGGACATGCCTAAGCTGGGTGTGATTCGTTTGCTGCAAGCTGCCATCAAGCAGCGCGAAGTGGATGAGCGTATTGAGCTGGATGATGATGCTGTGATTGCGGCCATTGAAAAAATGCTCAAGCAGCGCCGTGACTCGATTACCGCTTTTGAAGGTGCTAATCGGCATGACCTGGCTGATCAGGAAAAGTTTGAAGTCACTGTGTTGCAAGGCTATCTGCCTGCGCAGTTGAGTGAAGATGAAATTAACACCATCATCGCTAAAGTGGTGGCTGACACTGGTGCTGCGGGTGCCAAAGACATGGGTAAAGTGGTTGGTGCGGTGAAGCCGCTAGTGGCAGGCAAGGCAGATATGGCGAAAGTCTCTGGTTTGATTAAGGCTGCGTTAGGTTGATTGCACGATGACTGCACAAACAATGGGGCGCATTTTGCGCCCTTTGTTTTTTAGTGCGCATAGGCGATACTTGCATTTATGATCCCCGAAAGTTTTATTCAAGAACTGCTTAATCGCGTAGATATTGTCGAAGTGATCGACAAGGCAGTGCCACTGAAAAAAGCCGGGGCCAATTACTCGGCCTGTTGTCCGTTTCATAACGAAAAATCCCCCAGTTTTACCGTCAGCCCAACCAAGCAGTTCTATCATTGCTTTGGCTGTGGTGCGCATGGCTCTGCCCTGAGCTTTTTAATGGAGTACAACGGCCTCAGTTTTGTCGAGGCGATTCACGACCTGGCCAAGCAGATCGGTATGATCGTGCCACAAGAGCAGCGTGACCCTAGCCAGCCCGCGCCACCTTCAAAAGCCGTGCTCTTAAGTTTGCAAGAGACACTGCAGCAAGCTGCTAATTATTACAAGGCAGAGCTCAAAAAATCGCCGCGTGCGATTGATTACCTGAAAACGCGCGGGTTAAGCGGGCAAGTTGCGGCCAAGTTTCAGGTGGGTTATGCCCCGGCCGGTTGGCAAAACTTGCAGACGGTGTTTCCGCAATATGAGGCTGAGGCGTTGGAAACCGCCGGGCTGGTGGTGCAAAACGAGCAGGGGCGCCGTTATGACCGGTTTCGTGACCGTATTATTTTCCCTATTCATAACCAAAAAGGCGAAGTGATTGGGTTTGGCGGACGCGTGATTAACCCGGAAGATAGCCCCAAATATTACAACTCGCCAGAAACGCCGGTGTTTCAAAAAGGCCATGAGTTGTATGGCCTGTTTATGGCGCGGCGCGCCATCCGCGATGCGGGCCGGGTGCTAGTGGTTGAAGGCTATATGGATGTGGTGGCGCTCGCGCAATATGGCATTGAGTATGCGGTAGCCGCGTTGGGCACAGCAACCACGCCGTTTCACATTGCCAAGTTGATGCGGCAAACAGACGAAATTGTATTTAGTTTTGATGGCGACAAAGCCGGGCGCACCGCCGCCTGGCGCGCAGTGATGAATGCCTTGCCAGCGATTAAAGATGGCCTTAAGTTGCGTTTTTTATTTTTGCCTGCCGAGCATGACCCTGACAGTTTTGTACGCGAGTTTGGCAAAGAGGCGTTTGAGGCCGAGATGGATAAAGCCATGCCGTTGTCGCAATACATCATTCAGCATTTAAGTGAGCACAACCCCATGGCTTCGCAAGAGGATAAAGTGCAGTTTTTAAATGATGCGGAGCCTATCCTCAAGCAGATTCAGGCGCCGCGTTATGCCATGCTGCTACGCAAAAAGGTCGCTGAGATGACCGGGCTTGCATCGGGTGAAATGCAGCGCATGCTCAAATTGCCCGACCCGGTTAAAACCAAGCAAAAGGCCGTGCGCCAGCGCTCTCGTACTCCGTTATCGCTGTATATCCGCTTAGGGTTGATATTGCTGATGCGTCCGCAATGGGCTAAGCCTGAGCTGATGGCAGAAATTGTTGGCGAGGGTGATGAGGAGCACATGTTGCGGGTGGTGGTGAGGGCCGCCATAGCCAAGCCTGAGTCGCGGCCGGTGGTTTTGCTGCAAATGATCGCTCCCTATATTTCTGAGGTGTTGCAACACCAATTGCAGCGCGAGTTGTCTTTATTAGACGAAACCTTAGACTTTACGCTTGAATTTGAAGGGGCGTGTACCCAATTATCAGACATGGCGCTCATTGCGCGTGAAAAGTCCCTGTTGGGGCGGCTGACTGAAAAGCCATTTTCTACGCTGTCGGATGCTGAGCGCGAGGCCTTGCGACAGTTAACCAGCAAGCGCTAGTCGGCACTATTCCCTAAAAACCGTATGGACATGCTTAAAAAACATGCAAAAATCTGGTAAAATAAAGGGTTTCCCGTAATGCTAAATCGAGTGATGTGCCTGTAGCAGAAGCCAACACTCGGCATCAATCATTTTAGAGGTGGAATCGGCCATGGCCAGACCCAAAGCAGATAAAAGTTTAGACAAAGAACTCGGAATCAACGAAGTCGAAACACACAAAGACCCCGCTACCCAGGCAATGGATGCCGAGGCACGTCGTACCCGCCTGAAAACCCTGATTGTTCTGGGTAAAGAGCGCGGTTATTTGACCTACGCCGAAATTAATGACCACCTGCCCGATGACGTGCAAGACTCCGAGCAGATCGAGAGCATTATCGGCATGATCAATGACATGGGTATCCAGGTGTATGAAGAAGCGCCGGATGCCGAAGTCTTGTTGATGTCTGATGCACCACCTGCTGTGACTGACGAAGATGCCGCAGAAGAAGCTGAGCAGGCGTTGGCAACGGTAGACTCCGAGTTTGGCCGCACCACTGACCCGGTACGTATGTACATGCGCGAAATGGGTACGGTAGACCTGTTAACGCGTGAGGGTGAAATTGAGATCGCCAAGCGTATCGAAGATGGCCTCAAACACATGGTGCAGGCCATTGCCGCCTGTCCAACCACCATTGCCCAGTTGCTGGACATGGTGGATAAAGTCGAAAAAGACGAAATGAGTGTCGATGATCTGGTCGACGGTTTGATTGATAGCGATCTAGGCTTGGATGATGCATTGGCCGTGGCCGACGCAGAAGAAGAGGACGCCGCTGACGAAGAAGAGGACGAAGACGACGAAGATGGTGATGCAAAAGCATCCGCTTTGTCCGCCGAAGCACTGGCCAGACTCAAGGTTGAAGTTTTGGCGCGCTTTGCCGTGATTCGTGCTGCCAACACCACCATGAACAGCATCCGCGCAGCCAAAGGCACCAATGATGCTGAGTACAAAGCCCTGCATCAGCAAGTGCTGGACGAACTGACCGCTTTCCGTTTTTCTGCCAAACAAGTAGAAGCCCTGTGTGACCAGGTGCGCCACATGGTAGAAGAAGTGCGCACGCATGAACGCAAGATCATGGATTTCTGCGTGGAAAAAGCAGGCATGCCGCGTCAGCAATTTATTAAAAGCTTTGTTGGCAACGAAATTAACCTGACCTGGTTAGATGGTGAGTTGGCTGGAAACCCTGCCTACGCAGAACGGTTGAGCCGCTTTAGACACTCGATTCTTGACCAGCAAGAGCGCCTGCAAAACTTGCAGATTCGCGTAGGCTTGCCAATTAAAGAGCTGCGCGAAATCAACAAACAAATGACCACTGGCGAAGCCCGTGCCCGTCGCGCCAAACGCGAAATGATCGAGGCCAACCTGCGTCTGGTGATTTCAATTGCTAAAAAATACACCAACCGTGGCCTGCAATTCTTGGATCTGATTCAAGAAGGCAACATCGGCCTGATGAAAGCCGTGGATAAGTTTGAATACCGCCGTGGTTACAAGTTTTCAACTTACGCCACCTGGTGGATTCGCCAGGCCATCACGCGTTCAATCGCTGACCAGGCACGCACCATCCGTATCCCGGTGCACATGATCGAAACCATCAACAAGATGAACCGTATCAGCCGCCAGATTCTGCAAGAAACCGGCCTCGAACCTGATCCGGCCACCTTGGCTGAAAAAATGGAAATGCCGGAAGAAAAAATCCGCAAAATCCTTAAAATCAGCAAAGAGCCAATTTCGATGGAAACGCCGATTGGTGACGACGAAGACTCCCATTTGGGCGACTTTATCGAAGACAACACCACCCTGGCGCCTATGGACGCAGCGGTATATGCCAGCCTGCGCGACGCCACCAGTGAAGTGCTGGAGTCACTGACCCCGCGCGAAGCAAAAGTACTGCGTATGCGCTTTGGTATCGAAATGAACACCGACCACACGCTAGAAGAAGTGGGCAAACAGTTTGATGTCACCCGTGAACGTATCCGCCAGATTGAAGCCAAAGCACTGCGTAAACTGCGCCACCCAACGCGCTCTGAGCGCCTGCGTAGCTTCTTAGAAAACGGACAAGATTAGTTTATAATCGAACGCTTTTCGGCCCCTTAGCTCATGCTTGGTTAGAGCAGCGGACTCATAATCCGTTGGTGCTGTGTTCGACTCACAGAGGGGCCACCAATAAAATCAAAGGGTTACGGTAATTCGTAACCCTTTAGTTTTTTATAGTAGCCGTATAGTAGCCAGTATCTGGCTCATTTATTTATGATTGTCATTAACTATTATTCAAGTTCATGAATTTATTTCGTACAATAACTTAATAAAATTCAGAGGGGATAATTAAGAATGAATCAGCTAATAATCACTGACTTAACAAGGTTCAGAGAAGGCAATAATGATGTTTGTATAGCTGGTGTAGATATTCAAACAGGGGAATGTATAAGACCGCTTTTTTTGCGCGGGGATGGCTCAAATAAGACAAGGTACATTAATCAGACGGAATGTAAGAAATACAATATATTGGCGGGGAGTATCATTTCTGGTGACTTTAGCACTACCCCGCCTATATCAATGCCTCACAGAGAAGATCGTATATGGAGTGCACCCAAACTTGAAGGACCTTGTACTTCAGATCAGTTTTTAAATGTTCTCAAGCTAACTAATCAACAATCTGTGATACAAGGCTTTGGTGTTCCACTAGCATCACCTAAGCATATTGATGTAAGCCAAGCGAAAAGTATTAAATCATCTATCATTACAGTTAAAGTGCCCGTCGCACATTTAGAAATTGTCAGAAATACTTTTGAAGATCGAAAAATTCAAATTCATTTTACCGACTATGCTGGACAAGATTTTAGATATTTAGCTATAACTGATTTTGGTTTTTTTAATTACATTATTGAAAAATCCAGAGATATAAATGCCTCAGTAGCAGAAGTGAATCATTTTATACAGCAACAATCTGATGTTTATCTCAGAGTTGGTTTAAGCAGAGCATTTCAGCAAGGTGATCGTATGGGATTTTGGCTTCAAGTTAATGGTATTTATACTTTTCCACATTACCTACAAGAAATTCGAAGTTATAAATGACAAAAATTTTGACTATTGGGTTTACACAAACAACAGCAAAAAGCTTCTTTTCAAGTTTAAGAAATGCTGGCGTTCAGAAGTTAATTGATGTCCGATTAAATAATGTTTCTCAGTTAGCTGGGTATGCCAAAAAAGAAGATCTGAAATTTTTTCTTAATGAGATTTGTAAGGCTGAATATATACATCTGCCAGAGTTGGCGCCGACTAAAGAGATATTAGACCCTTACAAAAAAGGTAATGGTGCATGGTCTGTCTATGAAGAAAAGTTTATTAACTTGATGGAAAAACGAAGAGTAGAGAGTCTGTTTGAAGCTACATATTTTGATAATGCTTGCTTATTGTGCAGTGAAAAGCAACCACATCATTGTCATCGAAGATTGGTTGTTGAATATCTGAATAGCAAATGGGGCGGATCTTTAGAGGTAAAGCATCTTGTTTAGTGAAGATTTATTTTCTGTTCATGACAATATTGTTCTCATAGCTTATCCAAGTCGTTTCGCAGAAAAAGATTTTTTTCTTAGTAAGATTGCTAATGTTTTGGATGGCTTTAATGATTTCATCATCATAGCAATCGATGATAATAATCGGCTTATAGAAAAGAATTTTTCTTTACATGTTTTGCAGGTAATTGGCTCAGGAGACATCACTGATAAGGAGGTCAATTCTATCCTTGATAAAGTCACACATAGCATTATTTTCTGGGATGGCGAAGAACTTAATAAATTTGTGCATGCCGTACTTTGCGCTAAAAAACCCTACAAAATTATCCCAGTTAGAACAACAAAAGTTGCTAATAAAGATAGGGGGGATGAATTCGATGTATATATTGGGCGTAAAGGCCCTTGGGGTAATCCGTACATAATAGGGCGAGATGGTGAACGCGCTGAAGTAATTGAAAAATATAGAGATTTCTTTTATAAAAAGATATTAACTGATCCAGCAAAGAAAAAGGCCTTACATAAACTTAAGGGAATGAGGCTTGGGTGCCATTGCAAACCAGCCGCATGCCATGGTGATGTAATCGCTGAGTATTTGAATACAATTGAAAGTGAATAAGATTATTTAACCAATGTTAAAGTTGGCTTGTTATGAACAGTAGTTGTCACTGGATTATCTGACGCAGCTAAACCAGAAATCATTAAACCAAAGGTTAAATTGTCGATTTCGTCTGATTCAATATTGAGAGTATTCGCAATATTGAGCTTTGTAATACCGTCCTCTTTTAGAAGCTCAAATACCTTCGACAATGTCTGAGACATTTCTCTTCTTATTGGATTGGGTTCATTCGTGCGATAGCCTTTTTTGGCAATCTGAATACATAAGTTGCGATAATTCCACTCGCTGAACAACGACAGCTGATTCATTCTATATGCTAAAGCTGCAAGTGATACTCCCCAAATGTCCTTTAGGTTTATTAATTTATCGATTGTAGGTACATTTGGGGCGTGGGCAATAACACTTGTTCTGGGCATTAAAAAAGATGAAGCAAATAAATTAGCTTCTCTTTCCATTTGCGGACTATGAGAGTTCCCATGCAACATATTGTGCCTGTCTCTTAATAGGTGCCCTAATTCATGAGCGGCATCGAATCGACTATGTTCTGCGGATTTGTACGTATTTAAAAAGATAAAAGGTTTGTTGTTGTGCCAAACGCTGAATGCATCGACCTCTCTAGCATTAATAGCTAATGAGTAAACTCTAATGCCGCGTGATTCAAGTAAATGAATCAAATTACCTATCGGTGCCTCCCCTAATCCCCAGATGCGTCGAATTGATGATGCGGCATCTTCAGGACTCAAATCTCCTAAGTCTGGCAAATCTGCTTCTGGCAGTTTAAATTTAGATTCAATGAATTCATTAAGAAGAAAAGCTAAAGTCCCAGCACTTAATGCACTATTTTTTATGGTTGCACTCATTTTAGACATTGATCTAAACGATGCTGTTGTTTCATTAATTAGGGGTAGGTCAGGGCCGAGGAAAAAGTTTTTTGGGAAATTCAAAGCTAACGCAATAGCTTCTAGTCTCTGTTCTTCAGGACAGTATTCCCCTAACTCATACCCCTGAATAGAGCGCACCTCAATACCAAGTTCTTTTGCAAGTTTTGCTTTAGACCACGCTCGCCTAATTCTTGCAAATTGTAGTCTATTGGGATTAATCATTTCTTCTCATTACAATCTTCGTTCAATTGGTATGTCTATCGGCGGCGTAGGTTTGGGTTTTTCGATTAAAACACCCGGATCTAATATAATTGGTTTGAAGATTAATCGAGTTGCCCAATCCATAATTTTCTTATTTTTGAATTTCGATGGCAATGATAATTCTGCTCTTATCTCTTTATCACCGCTTTTAGATTTCTCAACGTGGTATAGAAGCACCCAAAGCTGAGTGCCGGAGATCCCTTTTTTTAATTTTGATAAGGCTGCATTTTCAAATAGTTCGTACTGTTGATTAATTGCAACTGCATTATCAACGACAGCACCTTTACTGGCTTGATTTGACGGATCCCCAAATTCCTTACCTGTATCTATATTTCCTGTCATAACTATGATCATGATGTCTTTGGATGGAGAAACAATCATAGGGCAGTTTTTGAAGTCTTTTTTGTGCCACCCTTTAACTATTAATGAGGTTCTTAAGGCTGGAATAAAAGCGTGCCAATGATAAGTACCAGCTGCCGTTGGTGCATGAGCAGGAGTTGCTTCTTGCCGAGCCTCGTAACCTCTTAAATTTGCTTCACGGAAAATACTTTCGTTTAGGTTTGGCTCTAGCTCATTTAGATAGGCTTCAACCTCTACTGGATCAGTTATAACTTTACAGTTTGATGCATGTGGATTCGTTAACATTTTAAGGACCTTAGGTGACTTCCGATTAATCTACCACAATTGTAGGTAATAAAACCGGAAGTTTGAAATTTTATTTAAAAATAAGATCCAGTACAGTTATTGACAGTACTCCAAGTAAACCTAAGGGCCGTTGGCCCTTATTTTTTCAAAGACCCCTTGCTCTAGATTCGATTTCTCGGTATCGCTTACCGACTTAACAGTCCATTTATGTAATCTAGTGAGTACACTTACGTTTTCAGCTTCAACACCTGTGATTTTGTAGCCTTTAGGCTCTTGATAACGATTAGGCTCATCACTCCAAGTGCGTAAGACCTGAATAGGGCGTTCTTTGCGTTTAGCGAATGGGCCACCCATGGCTTCAATGAAGTCTCCCCATTTTTTATTATCGGCAGCGGTATGGGCTTGTTTTATAACCCCAGTAAGACCTTCCCCTGAAATTCGTCTTAACTCTCGCCATACGGTCACAGGAGGGCCTCCAACTGTCTGAAATTGACGGATCTTCCATACGGAAGCCCAAGCTACGATTCGTTCAGCAGCAGTATTTGCTTCAGTTCCATAAAGATCCTCTTCTAATCCATAACCATCTATGGATTTACTGATGTACTTAGCGATATAACCTGTTGCCCGCCCGATGGAAAAATCAATCTTCACATCTTCAAAACGATGTTTGTCCGCACCAGCTTCGTCAGGGCTGTCACGTAAAGCATATTCGCGTAAAACTGAAGTAAGTTTTTCGGCATGCTCAGGACATACGAATAACAACAAATGCCAATGCGGGGTTGCATCATGATGTGGTTCGGCCACTCTGATCCCATAGTAAAGAATACCCATACGAGCAAGTTTTGCTCGTATTAGCGACCATAGTTTGACGAGGTATTTTTGAGCTTGACGTGGAGTTGTACCATCATATTTTGGATTAGCATCTCCAGATGCAGATAAGCGTGCATGCATTCTTGATGGGCAAGTGATCGTGTAAAACATACCTGAAAAACCATACCGTTTTGCAATTTCTTCCATGCCAGCAACGCGCGTCATGATCTCGTGACGGCGATTTTTTGGATTTGCCAATGAGTGTTCGGCAAGGTCGAGAAGGCTAAATTCTTCTCCCTCTTCGTTTACAAGAAATGTATTTTCGAGCTTTCGTTTGTTACGGCGCTTTTGTTGTTTGATGCGCTCGAACGATTCGTTACTAACGTATATGTTGGCATGTTTATGGACCATTCCTAAATCGATACCGTATTTCTCTACGGTACGTATCGTTATGTTACGTAACGTAGTACGCCACCACTTGTCATCGCAAAGCCTGTTTAGAATGCCTGTTACCTTACGTTGATAATCCTTTGAAACCTCTGTAACGGTAACCGTATCCGTTACAGCGGCAGTTCCCGTTACCGTAACGGGAATATTGGGGTCTCTAATGGTGAGGCTATCAATGAGTGGGGTATCAATACGAGGGTCACCAATGTGAGCGTATCCTGCTAAGGAGTCGGTGCTAAATATTTTATTGAAGCGTGAGGCAATGTTGATTTTATGGCGACGCTTAATATAAGCAGTTACAGCAATTAAAGCTTTCTTGGGCGTCTGAAATTGCGAGCGATAATAACGGCACTCAGAAGCAAGCTGTTTTGCGAAGTCGATTAACTCATCGTCACTTGCAGATAATTTAAGCGACCGTTGGTCTAGGTCATCTTTGACATCTAGCAAAAATAAGTTAGCTTCTCGGCGGCCTTTTGATTCGTGAATGGCGTTGTATCGAAGGGCTACAGGAATAGCAAATTGAAGTGGCAATCCTTCAAGAATATTTCGACGAAATACCCAGTCGCTAACATCCGGCTCATCATGTTTGTGAGCGATGATCTCAGCTTGAGAAGCGTTTTCAGGGAACGGCCTAAATCCGAATGCATCACGCATTGCAGAGCCTTATCGTTTGCCTGTGTCGCTTGTAGATTTACGAGTGCGAGACTCGATATATGCATTGAGATCTTCAAGGCGATAGCGCACCGCACGATCACCAATTTTGATGAAAGGCACTTTAGCGCCCGCCCAGCGATCCCGTTCTAGAAACGCCTTGCTCAGGCCAAGAATAAGTGCTGCATCTTTAGTTTTTAAGAGTTGAGTTGTCATAACCATGTCTTTGTTTGTTGAACATGGTCGAGAATTTAAGGTTTTGGAATGTATACGTGAATGATTGACTGAGGAGAGGTATATCAACCTGAGCAAAAGTATACTTTTGCTCAGTGAAGTACACTTTTGATAAGAGATTAAGATTATTAAATGTAGTTTCTCTTTATGGAGGATTACACCAGTCTGATTTAACTCTATATTTATGCGTAAACATCACTGTAAGGAAATGGGAGTCCAAATTTAGGCAGTCTCGGCAGAGGTGGCAAAGGAGGCAGTGGTGGTAAGGGAGGTAAGGGTGGCATCAATGGCAGCCGTGGTGGTTCGTTGGCTTTCCGAACAACTCTGTCGTCTTCTAATATGTAGCCGATAAATTGGCCTTGGGGCGAATAGAATTCGTTTCCTTTAACTACGAAGCCAAGCCATTTTGAATTTGGACTGAACACATTGTCGTCTCTGACAAAAGCAACATATTGTCCGCGAGTATTAAAAAGATAACGTGCCTGTGACATGTACATAAATTAGCGCTTAAAAGTGATGTATATGCCAGCTGCGGTGAGCGTAGTGCCGACAATCAATGAGGCTAGACCAGGCCATGATGTTCCATTGGTCAGTAAATTGACTCCAAAACCAATACTTACGTTGCTTACTGCTAAAAGAATAGCGCCTACAGTTGAGTTGTTACGCTGCTTATCATAAGCATCAACATATGTTTTTAGTGTGTTGTTATCATTTTTTAGAGCATTGTTTTCATCGACTAGTTGTCGGTAATAGTGAAGAAGCATTTTAATTGCAACAGCATTTCCTGTAAGCTCGTCAGGAGTTAAGCCAGCTAACTCAATTGTAGATAGCCCAAGAATGGAATTCTGCTTTCCTTCTTTCTGATCACTCATTGATGCTCCTTTTCGCTGGCTGCCTACTATGGCTCTTATTCAAGCAGGTTTACTAAACCGTTGCTATAAGCGACACTCTAATGGGACGTTTTAGCTAGAAATCTTCATTCCGCACCAGCCAATTATCATTCGGCTCCAGTCCTGCGTTAATTGCTCCAACAAGAAATGTTGTCGTAGTCTGGATTGCTGCGTCAATAGCCTCCTCTTCAGAGGCGAAATTAACACGGGATGGATGGTAAGGAGTTGCTTGCGTTGGAGTGTGGACGTGGTGGCTAACATCAAACAAATAAGGAAATTCAGCTAAACCATAACCAAGCCAAATGCGAATATTTATTTTGGGATGATAATGATCATGCCCAACATCAAGATAAACTTTGGCTTCGCGAACAAGTACGTATGCCTCGATAACCCCATTATTGTTTGAGATTCGTTCTAGTGCCTGATCAATCGTCATGAAAATACTCCGTGAATTGATTGGTTGTAGACATGAGTTATATGTTGATGTCTTTAAGTGGATAATAATGCATTCATGCGCGGCCTAACAACTTCTTTTGGTATGTGGAGGGCTTATTGCACATAGGCTTGCTTGCTCATTTAGTAGACCTTTTGAATGCTGCGATCCACTTCTCAAATTGTTTGATTGGATCATCGTTTTGAAGGACATTCTTGCCTTCAAAAGTTAACCTATTTGTGCTTTCATCAAACAGGACTAATTCTTCCCTCACTAACCTATTAAAAATTTTGTGTGCTGCTGAACGCATGCTGTGGTTTTGATAGTCGCAAAGATAAAGTGACTCAATCTTTTTTCGAAGTGGGCTGTACTTTTGTGCATACTTTTGTATTGAGGCTTTTCGCGCTTTTTCAGTTTTCAAAACCTCATATAAGTGTTTTTGGTCGCTTAAAACTTCTGCATAAGCTAAAGCTTGATAGGCCTCTGGTAGATTCTCTTTTGCTTTCTTAAATAAGTTTTCAATGGTTGGTTTTGGGAATAAGGGAGGAGCCTCCGTACTGTTGGTTTTGTGTATAGATCCCGCAATTAGCTCCGCATAAAAGAGAGTCATCATTGCGAAGATCTGAGACCAGCTAAATTGACACAGCGTATTGAAATTGGCGAGGGATACATTGTTAATATTCGAGTAAAAGGCTTGAACGGTATTGTCAGTTGGGATGATCTCTAAACTCTGCCCCCTATCGGTTACGGGAATCGAAGTAGATAGATCTAAATTTCTATATGGATTCTTGAAGTCTGGATGGCGGACGAATTGATTTAGCTCTTCAATTGCGACTTTTAATTGCTCAGATGTAAAACCTGTAAGAAGCTTTCTGGCTCGATGGATAAGCTCGATATATTCGATCTCGAATGGGTCAGGTAGTCGGTCATTCAAGGGATCAAAATATTTAAACTGATATGCATAGTTCTGCATGGTTTAAGCCTCGGTTTTTATTGTTTTTAAAAGGTAGTCAGTAATTCTTTGCATGGGGCTACGTAAGCGTTCTACATCACCAATAATATAACCTGCCGTAACATCGTTGCTCATTTTGTGGTTCGCTAATCTTTTGAGAGCATATGCAGATATATCTAAGCTCTCCGCAATTGTAATGAACGTTCTTCTTAAATCATGGGGTGTAAATTTGACTCCGCACTTTTCCGTGACTTTATTCATTTGTGGGCGAGGATCGTTCATATAGCCCTTGATGCCAGTACTCGGGAAAACAAACTCACTGTTGCCTGCGTTTTCATTGAACCGTTTTTGTAAGAGATCCTGTAAAAATGGCGTTAAGGGCAAAGTATGGGGCTGTCTATTTTTGGGATCTGGAAGGGTGAAAGTTTTGTTCTTAAGATCAACATTTTTCCATTCAAGGCTCAAGGCTTCCTCTCTTCGTAATCCAGTGAAAAGCAGTAACAACAAGTAATCTTTGACCGCTAAACTATTTAAGCTGGGCGAATAATTGGGAAGCTCCATCACAGCATTCAAGAATGTAGGTAAATCACTCGCTTTGATTACAGTTTGTCGGCGCTCTATTTTGTACCATGAGCGAGTTTGTGAGAGTCGCTTGATAGGGTTGTCAGCTATGATTGAGTTGCCTTCTGAATCTTCATATTTGCCATTAGCAAAATTGAATAGTGCGCGCATAAACCGCATTGCCAAATTTGCTTGGGCAGGGCTTCTCTCGCCTATAGAGCGATGCTTCTTTTCTATGAGGTCTTTGGATATATCGATAAGGGGTTTATTTTCCCACTCTTTGAAGTAGGTTTTCATAAACCGTTGGTAATCGTAAATGGTGCGAGCCTTAAGATCACTACGCGCTTTTAGGTATTGTTCAAAGGCTTGATTTACAGTTACAGATTTGGCTTTTTCTGCCTTGCTAATGTCGTTTGGATTGATGCCTCTGGCAATCATGCCTAATACATTTTTAGCTTCGTTTTTGGCCTGCTCAGCAGTGAAAATGCCATGATGACCGATAGTGACTCTGACAGTCTTATTGTTGATCTTGCTTTCAGCAAAATAGACTTTACTATTTGAGCCTACGCGCACTCCAAAACCTTTTAACTCTGAATCGCGGTAAAACATTTGCCCACTATCTGGAAAGGGTATGGAGTCGACTAAGGTTTTAGTAATTTTGTATGCCATAGCTACTGTTTGAAAATTAGTAGCCGTATAGTAGCCGAAATATTTAATGCTGTGTCAGATTTATAAAATCAATTTAAAACATAAATACACTAAAAAACAGTAAGTTATAAGTGTTATTCAAATTTACTAAAATTCATTAAAACATTAATTTTAGAACTCATAATCCGTTGGTGCTGTGTTCGACTCACAGAGGGGCCACCATTTATAAAGAGACTCAAGGTTAACGCCTTGGGTCTTTTTTTGTTTTGGGGTGAGGTAAACTAGATTATTGTCAGCCCGCGCCCTCAGTCTTTAACTTTGGAAATTTATGCAAATTAGAAATTACTGGTTTGGTTCTTTATCTGTAATTCTGGCAGTAGCATATGCTGTAATGGCATTTAATATGGGGCCCAAAGATACCCACATGGATAATTTTCTCTGGGCAAGTATGTTTTACATTCCGTTTTTTATTAGCTCATTTCAGACTTTTAAATACTCCAAAATGCTAGTAATCAAGAAAGGTTCTTGGGCATGCCTCTTTTTACTTATTGTCAGTACTGCCTCAATGATGAGTATTGGTCAAAATATGGCTGGGGCTATATTGGGGTTAATTAATCTAATTCTTTGCTATGTTCTACTTAGTCATATAAATTCTGAAAGAAAACGAGCAACCCAACTCTAAACCTCTTATGTCCCTGCTTCCAACCGTACCCATAGCCGCACGCCTTGAGCCATAGCCCAACAAACAGGGGCAGGCTGCGACGCTAATCCCAGCTGAGATTGTTGGTCGTTATGTTGGCTTAGCGGGGGGGGGGGCAGGTGGGAGCTAGTTAGCGTTAATATCAGACTCGAATGTTAGGTGGGCAGTAACTACGGGAGACTCAAGGGCTAGTTTATTTAGAGACTTCTGTGCTTTCTGGAAGAATTGGATTTCCAGCTTGATCAATTGGCCTCATGAAAGGGATTGATTCTCGGGTATCTTTATTGATCAATAATGAATGTTTCTCTTTTGGGTTGTATAAGTTTCTTTCGCCCCACTGGCGAAGAGCCACTATTACTGGAAACAAGCTCTTACCTTTTACAGTTAAAACATACTCTAGATACGCTGTTCCATCGGTGGCATCTTGTGTTTTGAGTATTTCTGCTTCAACCAATTTTCGAAGTCGATCAGAGAGAATGTTTTTAGCAACTCCAAGACTGCCCTGAAACTCTCCAAAACGTTTTAATCCATCAAACGCATCTCTAACAATCAATAGAGACCATCTATCGCCCACAAGCTCAGTAGACCTTGCTACAGGACAGTTATCCTCACTGAATGACTTACGTGTTGCCATTAAGATGCCTAAAGTTAAACTTTATTGGTTGCATTTTAAAACTACATTCTTTAGTATGCAAATGGTTTTATTTTGAAACTAGATAGTCGGTTGGATATTATTTCGGAAATCTTCAATGACACAATTGTCCAAGAATCAGATTTTTCTGTTAGCAATAGCTAGTGGAGCAAGTGTGGCAAATGTTTATTATGCGCAGCCACTTTTGGATACTTTGGCTGAAGGTTTTAAGATCAGCCATGCAGCTATTGGCGGGGTAGTGACTTTCAGCCAGATTGGAAGTGCTATGGCATTGCTCTTTCTTGTTCCAATCGGTGATTTGTTAAATCGCCGCAACCTTATATTGAGACTAATCTTAGCGTTAGTTGTTGCTCTGATCCTTTTAAGTTTATCCAAGACTGAAACCCATTTGTACCTTGGAATGCTCGCAGTAGGGCTTCTTGGTACTGCAATGACTCAAGGCATCATTGCTTATGCGGCTAGTGCAGCAAATTCAGAAGCACAAGGGTATGTTGTAGGGGTTGTTCAGAGTGGTGTGTTCATTGGACTGTTATTAGCTCGTGTAGTATCGGGCGGTATAAATGATTTAGTTGGATGGAGAGGTGTTTATTTGTTTTCCGCAGCTATGATGCTGGTAATTTTCATATTACTTTTTAATAGCCTTACGAACCAGCGCAAGCCAAGCCTGCAGACTACTTATCCTCAATTGATAATTTCAATGATCACCCTCTTAAAGCGGGACAAGGTACTACAGTTTAGAGGAATGCTGGCATTGCTAATGTTTGCCGCATTGAATGTATTTTGGAATGCTTTGGTGCTCTTACTTACTTCAAAGCCATATGAATTTTCGCATACAACTATCGGCGCTTTTGGCTTTTTTGGCCTGCTTGGAGCATTAATGGCTGGGAAAATTGGAAAGCTCTCGGATAAAGGGTATGGCAAAAGTATCACTTTCTATTCATTGCTGCTTTTGCTGGTATCGTGGGGGGCTTTAGCATTTGCAGATAAATCACTTGTCGCTCTGATTCTGGGCATCATTCTTTTAGATATGGGAGGTCAGTCTCTTCATGTAATCAATCAAAGTTTTATCTTTAGAGGTAGCGCTGAGGAGCATAGTAGGAAGGTAAGTCTGTATATGCTTTATTACTGTGTTGGTAGCGGCATAGGTGCAATATCTACAACCTATGTTTATGCGGGCTACGGATGGATTGGTACATGCGTACTAGGTAGTACTATCTGCTGGCTTGGAATATTGGTATGCAAGTTATCCACTAACCAAACAAACAGGGACTGAATGGTACGGCGGTAATCCCAGTGGGAATTGTTTGCCGTTATGTTGGCTTGGCGTGGGGGTTTGGGTTGATGCAGGTACTATGACTATAGTTGAGTGAATGCTTTATAGATAAAAGCCCTTACCATAAAACATAGTAAGGGCTTGCAGAGGGTATAGATCAATTATTCTTTGATGCGGCGACGCGTCATAAAACTCATTAATCCCAAGCCTGCTAATAGCATTCCTAAGCTATTCGCTTCTGGTACAGCAGTGATCGTTGATGAGAGTACGATTAGTTTGGAGCGTGCATCCTCAAGAGAAACACTCCCATCTTGCTCTTGCTCGGCCACTAGGTAAATCGTTCCATTTTCATCGATAGTGACACCTTCAATCGCGTTATGTGGAACCACAGATGAAAGATCAAAAGAGCTGATTAACTGGCCTTGACGGTTCACTTCAACCAACATTTTTGAACCAAGGCTCAATAAAAGTAAGTTGTCCATACCAGACGTGCCGGAAAGCGAAGTGACTGAAGAAAGCGTTTGTACGTCTGAAAGCGTAGACAAGCCCAATGTTGACGGATCAAATAATTGAGACATCGTTGCTACGCCGCTGCCATTCGTTCCAAAGGTTAATGTACCTCCAAGAATGTCTTCAGGCGCTTCTTGCTTGATGGTGACAAAACTACCGCCATTACGCGCATCGTAGCTAATCCCTTCCATGCCACTATTGCCAACGTTCGCATTACTGATTGATACGGAGTTATTAGCAAGATTTGCCGTACCGCCAGCACTATAGTTGAAGCGATAAGCGTCGTATAAACGCTCCTCACCTACGACTAAAGTGCCATTGCCTAAATAAGTCAGTCCTTCTGTGTCATGTTTAGTGCTGCCTGTATTGGTCCAATCAAAGTTCATATAGCCCAATGTCTGGCCAGTCAATGACATTTCGATCACACCAGTGCCTTCATCCCCTACAAAAAATAGTGATCCGCGATCTTGAGCGTAGGTAACCGCAGATGCTTCAAGACCAGAGATACCACCACTGGTGCCATTCAGAACATCTAAAGAGTAAGTAGCACTGACAGCGTAGTTTGCCAGATTCAGGGAACTCGCTGCATTTGCCACGGGTGCCGTACTAATCACAGCGAGTGCTGCGATAATCAATGTTGAAAGTTTCATGATGATTTAGCCTCGGCTCAATTTAAGATTTACGCTTGCGGCTGATGGCACCAATCATGGCAATACCAGCTAACAACATTGAGAGATTTTCTGGTTCGGGCACTGGTGTGGTCACCATATTAGTGATTGAACCAGGAGAGCCGATCTCTGTAGCGCTATTAGCCGCTTTAAATGCGCCGTTTACGCCAACAGTGCTCAATTGAGAAATCGCAGTGTTATTTAAACCGGCTGCATTATCAAATGTTTGGAACGGAGAGGTTGAGTCAGATGCACCGAATGTAACGTTGGCTTGTAAAGCACCTGCTGCATTGTAAATATTTACCGCATCGCCACTGGTACTTAGACCAATGCCTGAGCCACTATAGTAACCAATAGAAAAATTTGTTGGCACGTTGCTGCCGAACCAAACATTAACAAATTTGGCGGCAGTCGTAGCATTGCCTTCGACAAAGACAACTGACTGGCCAGCATTAATGCTGGTGATGCCAAGCAATGCCAAGGCTGATGAGAATGAGTTGGAGTTGTCATCTACTTTCCAACCAGTGATGTTCACTGCAGCGTTGCCTGTATTTGTTAGCTCAAACCAGTCTGCAGCTACAGCAGAGTCGCCACTACTCCAGGGAGCAACCTCGGAAATGATGATAGCTGCCTGAGCCTGGCTCACGACAGTCGACAAAATTAAAGCTACTAGGCCTGCTAAAGTTTTTTTCATAATCTTCTCCATCGTTAGAATTTTGAAATACGTGAAATTAAAAAGTCTTGGAGACTGATTCTTTACGATCACTAATCCCTAATATCTAAGCCAAGACCTGCAGAATCGTAACGAGAAAATATGAATCAATTATTAAGGGCGGAGGATGTCTTGCTTGATTTTTTATAGCTGTGATGACTAAAACTAAAAGACTCTTTCTCAAAACGGGACGCGAAAGACGAAGAGTAGGCTGAAGGTTGGTGAGTAAACTGAGCAATGTCATGCTCTTTAGGCTGTCAATGCGCTGAAGCTTAGGTAGTTATGTTGGCTTGGCGTGGGCGTTGGGATTTATCCAGACCGGAGTCACTAGCCGTATTTAGTTTTTAAATTTCTCAACAGAGTCTTTTTTTGTTCTGGTAGATAAAAGTGCGTCCTTATTCCAGGTCTTGCCGTCGACTCAGTTGTTTGGGCTTTTTATATGTTGCGACTGCTCATTGCCATTTGTCGTGAATGCGCTCGTGACAATGCATGGCAACAACCATACCGCTTAAATAGAAACCTGATGCAGTACTCCATCTTGTCTGCTGTCGCTGCTAACAGCGCGAATAAAGTTATTTGGGGCTACTAGACGCTTCAAATACATATTGTCCAAGTGACCAACCAATTCGAAAGTTATAGACTCTTTCCGATTTAGCATCAATTTCAATTGAGCGAATAAGGTCATTGGGTTGTTTAGGAAAATCTTTTTCTCCAGCCATGTTGACTGAAATGGTATGTATTCCGGGCTCTAACCAGATGGTGAGCAATTCACCATGGTCAAGTTCAGCAAATCTTTCACCATCTACAAATAGTGACGAATAAACAGCGCTGCCAACAATACCTGAATCTCTTAAGAATGAAATTTGCGCATAATTTGCTTGAGGTACTAAGAGCGCTCGTTTGGCTACGCGTTCAAGTGGAATGCCTCGGGCACTTTCTTTTGTCATTGGTGTGGTGGAGCAACTAGTAATGAAAAAGGTTGAGAGTGTGAGTAAAGTAAGGACCTTCAGAAGACTTTTCATAATAAAAGACATTATTTATGTGAATGAATATATTTATTTAAATAATATCAGTTTTCAGTCGTTGAACTGCTTGCAAGCATATCCACTCATGGAAATAAAGATGCCATAGCCAGCCATAGGGTGTTAGCTCATCAGGCAGATAGAAATTCATGTAATGAGTGATTTAAAACTTAAAGCCCAGTGTCGTATTGATAATGTGGTTTTCGAGGTGATGGGTGGCTTTATTGACGAACTGATTCAAATAACCGGTTTCCAGGTTGCAGCGCTCAGTGATTTTCCAGTTGAGCCCGACAAAAAAACGATTCTGATCGAAACCGCGTCTTGCGCCCCAGTCCGTTTTATCAACATTAATAAATAGTTCATTAGAGACGACAAAAGACAGTTTGGAGTGATTTTTAAGCGGCGTTGAGGATTTAATCATTTCACGCAACCGGTATCCGACATCGTGAAAACCTTCACGTTCGCGTTCTTCAACACGCGTACGGTTGGTAAAAGTGATCGAAGCGATGGGGTCAAACTGATACTGAAATTGCTCCCACCAGCGATTTTCGTGATAGGCGGATTTGCCTGCCGGATGGCCAATAATTGTATCGTGCCCTAACCAAAGGCTGGTTTTGGGGTTAGGTTTATAAAAGATTGCAGGGCGGTAGTATAAGTAGTCAATATGTTTACCTTCATTGCGATAACGTGGATTAAAGTCCATGTTCCAGTACAAGTTTTGCGCAGGCAATGTGCCTTGTAGGCGTAATGTATGCCAATAGCTGCCATCCTCTTCTGGCCCTGCCCATGCCTGAGCGCTGACTCCCAATATTAAAATGCACAAGTAGCAATAGGGGTGTAAGTTTCGGTTAGTCATGCTCATTCACCTTATCTGTGAGTGTTGCGTGTGAATTAAGATTATTTGGTGGGTCATTCAATGTATGACCTGATGGTTTAGTTTAACCTTGCCAGATAAATTGAATCTGAATGCTATCAGCCAATGGATGCGTGGGCAGTGTTGGCTTGGCGTGGAGGGTGTTTGAATCAGATGCCTACTTTAAAACCGATGCTGCTGGCGCTAACACTTATGAATGGTCTTCTATTAAGCCAAATATTTGATGGTAGATGGCTGCGGTAATGTGGACGGCGAACAGGGGGTAAATCATCACCGACATTAAATAGTGAAAGCCTAATATTGTTTGGTGAGTGGCGTGCGTTTTCTCAAGCAATGGCGGTAATTCAATGGCATTAAAAAAATGCAGTGTTTGGCCGCTAGTGAGCAACATCAATATGCCTAACAAGCATTGCGCAATGATGATGATATATATTGATCTATGCAGGGAAATCGCCAGCAATTTTTGCCAGGGCTTGATGCTATAGGAGTGAATCGGGTTTGGATTCAGGGTGCGCCATGTCACTCTGGCAAGCATCAACATCAGAAAAATAATCCCAGTGGATGCATGCACGGTGGTCAACTCTACCTTTTCAGGGCCGGGAGAGCTGCCTTCGAACTGAGTGGCGATCACAACGATAGTCAATAGCATTGCAACACTGGTCCAATGCAATATTCTGGCGATTAAACCGTATTGCGTTGTTGAGTTTTTAAGATTAAGACGCATACAGATCTTGAACCCCATTTAGCCTAGAGAGGACGTTTGCGCTATTTGAGTGAGTATCTGAGCGTTTTTATCGCCGCCATGCCAAACCCAAACGTCGTCAGTGATAACGTGGTGTACAAAAATAGAATGTAGGTTGCTGAGTGAATTTTTGGGTCAATCGCTAGCACGACAAAAGCGGTTGGATTGCCTATTGAGCCTAGCGCCATTGGCCAAATCACAAACTTGGGTAATCTAATTTTTGACGCGTAAAAACCTAATAACAGCATCGTCATCATTAAAAAGTCTAGATGACCTGATAACAGGTTGGCGGTGCTGGTGAATATATTCAGCATGTATGGAATTTTCATGCCGCGGGTCATGACCAGGCACCATGCGAGTACCAATCCTAACAGCAATGTAATACAGGCTGTTCTAAGTAAAATGACATTACCTGCATGTTTATCTTCATTCATTTTTATTTCCCCTTGAATTGTTCGTGATCAACGAACTGCAACCCCAAGACAGTACGCTCACCTTTATTTAACACTGTCTACCATGATTAAGTGCAATAGGTAGACAGGTCTGTATGTTTTTGTAGTCTATTTATTTTTGAGGGGTAATGCAAGCGGGGAATAAAAAGTTTTTTCGATGCAGGGCGTTTATCGAAACCCGTGAAGAGGCGTGCTCGATAGCCATACAGCACATGCATGGCTCTTTAGGCCTTCATTTATCTGGTGTTATAGCTATCAGTATGAGTAATAGCGTCTGATGTGCACAGTGCGCCCAAGACGATGGCCAATAAATGATACAAATACGGCACAAATGAAATCACCGCCAGGGCTGGCGTTAAGTCGAACACAAACGCGACAGTAGGAATGAGCACTAACCAGCGTTTGCCGATGATGGCGCCTCTGCTTAAACAGATTGCCCATATACCGACCATCGCCAAGACATACAGTATAGAACCGTGTTCGATCATGCCTGCGTCAGCTAAATAAGTGGGTAGTACCAGAGTGAGATAAGTCATCATGAATAGTTTGGTATTAGAAAATGCTTTATACATGGCTCAATATCCTTAACTGACGCTGCACTTTTAAAAATCATCCAGACCATATGTTATACATTTCTGTATATAAAATTAGTCCTTCAAAGCGCATATAACTGTTTCCATTTGGGATACAATCAGGTGATGTATGATTTAAACCTGATGATTATTTTTGCCAATGTGGTGAATGAGCAAAGCTTTTCGGCGGCCTCCAGAAAGCTGGGCATGACTAAATCGTCAGTGAGCAAGTCGGTTGCCAAATTAGAGCATGCGTTAGGCGCCAGCTTGCTTAATCGGAGTACCCGGCATTTAAGCCTGACCGAAATTGGCGCGAGCTTTTATGACTATTGCACCCGCATAAGCTATGAGGCCGAAGAGGCGCAGCAAATGATAGAAAGCTTGAATGCACAGCCTAGAGGCGTGCTTAAAGTGGCTGCTTCAGTGGCTTTTGGCACCTTGCATATTGCGCCTGCCATCGGTGAGTTTATGGATAGATATCCGCAATTGGAAATCGACATGACCATTACTGATCGCTTGGTTGATTTGACTGAAGAGGGCTACGACGTTGTTATTTCGATCACCAGAGATTTGCCGCAAAGTTTAGTGGCCAGACGGTTAGCGCCTATTCGCAGAAACCTGTGTGCAACCCCTAAATACTTTGCGCACCATGGTATACCGGTCATCCCGCAAGACTTGGTGAACCATAATTGTTTGGACTACATTCACTCCGGCGATAAAGGCCTGTGGCGCTTTAACGGGCCGCAAGGAGAGGTGACGGTGAATGTCGCCGGAAGGTTGCGTATTAATGACGATGAAGCATTGTCGCAAGTGGTGTTAGGTGGCTTTGGGTTAGCGCTATTACCGACGTTTATTATTGGTAAAGACCTGCAAGCAAAGCGCCTGAAGTCTGTGTTGTCTGAATACATTCCTATAGAACAACACGTCTACGCATTGTATTTGCCCAAGCGAAACTTACCATTGAAAACCCGCGTCTTCATCGACTATTTATCTGAGAGATTTGGCGCAGAACCTTACTGGGATAAAGAGTAGCAAACCGACTCGTATTAAAAGCGCATCTTAACTGTGGCCGCAATGTGCTGTGTATTGGTGATGCTGTATGTGCACCTTTAAATTAAAGCCTCGCTCTGTCATCCCCACAATATAGATTAATTGTATCCACTTGGGAAACAGTGATGTTCAATTGAACAGGCTTATTTTTCCTGTCCAAGCAGACTATTCTGTCAGCTTGCCCTCACGTATCGCTCGCATTCATTTTATGGCTGGAAAAATATGGACTCTGAAATCTTAATATTGTCGGATCAAGACTATGCGCGCTTATCCATGTTTACAAACGATCAATTATTGCGCGATGAGCTAGGCAGAGCAACTGTTGTTGCCGCCGATCAAGTGCCGGTGGATGTCGTTAAAATGAATTCACGGGTGATTTACTTGGATAAAAGCAACGGCTTAAAAAGAGAGGTCGAGTTGTGTTTTCCTGAAGAGGCAGATTTTAAACTTGGGAAGATTTCTGTATTTTCACCTGTTGGCAGCGCTTTACTGGGTTTAAAAGTTGGGCAAGAAATTGATTGGCCATTTCCTGATGGCGAATGCAGGCGGCTGAAAGTGGTAAGTGTGATGCCTGCCTCTTGAAGCCATCTGGGTTCAAAACACACATACAGCTTACTCATGGCGTCATAGCCAAGCAAATATGGCCGTTCGTCTTGTTATAGGCCGCGCCTATCTGCGGCTAAGCTTGCCTCTGCATTTGCCTTTCTCGCCGCTGCGGCAACTTCTTTCGTGACGATTATTTTGCCAATGGGTGCCAGCGCAATGCCTGCCAGTTTGAGGTGTTGAATCCCAAACGGGATGCCCAAAATGGTGATGAAGCAAGCCACGGCAGAAACAACATGCCCAATGGCTAACCATACCCCGGCAAAGATAAACCAGATAATGTTGCCAATGAGTCCGAGCCCACCGGTGCCAATGTCGTCTTTTTGATGCAGTTCTTTGCGGCTGATGGCTTCACGGCCAAATGGGAAGAACGTAAATTGACCGATCACAAAGCATGCCTTGCCCCAAGGAATGCCGACGATAGTGATGAACGCCAGCAGGCCTGCCAACCACCATGCGAGGCCGAGCAGGATGCCGCCAAGAATAAACCAGAGAAAATTACCAATTGCGCGCATTGTGACCGCCCCTGACGGTTGAACGAATATAGTGAGAATGCAACCGCAGTGTATTCTAGATTTACAATCAATGTTAGCACTAGCTTGTTGCCGCACACTAGCGTGTGCTGTTTGGTTGTCTCCCCTCCAACGTCAACATCGTTTCAATTGCATCTTCATGCCGTGATCACGGCCTGTTCGTGACTTCGTCCGACAATTCCTACAGAAATTTCAGTGCAATTTGTATAGAGTCTTTGCGGCCAAATTAGCATGATTGAGTCACCTCGTATTTTCTACAATTAAAAATAAATTGAGGAGACGTCATGGTAGAGATTGCTCTTATTGTGATTGTTTTTGCTTTAATTGGCACGTTGCCAACCTGGCCTTACAGCAGCCAATGGGGATATTACCCTAGTCGTTTATTAAGTTTCATGCTGATTATGTTGCTTATTTTTTCACTCACCGGCGGGGTTTAGTTCGTCGTGGTGATTCAACCAAGGAGAGCCATCATGGCGCAATCAAGTCTATCGAACGCAACGATTAGTGCAATCTCGTGGGGCGCCATTTTGGCAGGTGCTGTCATTGCATGTGCACTCTCTCTGGTCCTTTTTCTGCTCGGCACCGGCTTAGGCTTGTCGTCCATCTCACCATGGTCGCACCATGGGATTGAGGCCTCTACATTCGGATTGTCTGCAATTGTATGGATCACCGTTACTCAGCTGATCGCTGCCGGCATGGGCGGATATTTAACCGGCAGGTTACGCGTTAAGTGGGCTGATGCGCCTGCAGATGAAGTTTACTTTCGCGATACGGCGCATGGCTTTCTCGCTTGGTCTGTCGCCACACTGGCGACGGCTGCATTATTAACCACCACTGTTGGGGCCATCGTTAATAGTGGCGTGCAGGCAGCCTCACATGTGGTGGGCGGTGCCGTTCAGGCTGTCGCCATGACAAGCAACGGCTCGCCCGGTGCAAAGCCTGATCGCGCCAGCCATAAAAAACAGGATACAGCTTATTTTATTGATGCATTGTTTCGTAAAAACACAGATAGCCATGCGGCCGCAACCATAGAGCAGGCGCCACCCTCAGCCGAAGTGACGCGTATTTTTGCGCACGCAAACGCACTGCAGTCACTGCCTGACGATGACGCTCGCTATCTTGCCCAGCTAATTTCAACACACACCGGGTTGGCTGAGCAAGAAGCAGGAAAACGTGTTAATGAGATTTATGCGGCTATGCAGTCAGCAGCAAAAGAGGCCGATACAAAAGCCGCAGAAGTCGCGGATAAGGCACGCAAGGCGTCTGTTTATATGACCTTGTGGCTGTTTGTTTCTTTGCTTATCGGTGCATTTTCGGCAAGTTTGGCGGCTACCTGGGGTGGTCGTTGCCGTGATGCATAAATTTCAACCATTCATTTTTAGTTGATTCAGGAGGCATTATGCGTTCGTTATTATTATATTTTCTAGGCATCCCTATCCCGCTCATTATATTGATCGCTTTATTCGTGCACTAGTTTTCACCTCTGAACACGTTACCCACCGGTTTACAGCGTATTGCGACGACGGTGCGAGTGCCTGATGTTTTTGTTTTGTGGGCATGCGTGCATGTGTATTTACTCAACGCATATTGATTTAATAAACAGCCAATGGCATTGATGACCGCTGAGAGTGGTTGTTAGTTTGAAGCGTTACTTTTCCAATTTTCTTTCGCCTTCGCATTGTTCGCGATGCGACGCAATTAAGGCATTAAAATCTTGCTTGCGCTCATTGAGTTTGGTGGTTTTCTCGTTTAATTGGTCAATGCTGGTTTTCAATTGGGTCACCGACTCGTTGTAGCTTGTTTGCGCTATTTGAAACTGTTGAATGCGTGCATTTAAGGTGGCGGCATTCTCATTCTGGGTTTTTATTTCTTTATTAAATTGATCGACCTGGTTATTTATTTTTTTTGCTGTCGCTGCGTCTACTTTTTTTGCCGTGAGTGCAGAGAGTTCTGTTTTTGTTTGATCAAGAAGTGCTGCGCGGGTATGTAGCTTTTCTTTTGCCTCGTTGATCAATAAGGCTTCACTCTCCAGTGATTGCCGGGCAGTCTGGTTTTTATTGACCTTTTCTTCAGCCAGCGGGATTTCATCGTTAATGCTTTTCGAGTCTTGCAGAAAGCTTGCATACTGCTGCTGAAACTCATGGTCATTGATGATGCATTGCTCTAAAGCGTCGATGGTGATGCTTGGCATGTCTTTCGTTTGCGTTTTCCAAACGCTGTAGATACCAGGCAGTTTGATGGCCGGCTTCAGGGGCTCTTCACACCAGGCAAGCGTGCTGAATAAGAAGGCGAGCAATAAAAGCGTTAACTTGAAGCGAGGCTGAGTGTGCATGTGATTAGCTGCGATTAGCGTTGTTTGTTAAGTGGGCGGTGATGCGTCACTTTGAGTTTATAGTATTTAAGTGTCACATTGATTAAACAGGACTCATTTCAACGATGATCATCCCGGCCCAGACTGTTGGTTATTATATGGGCTTAATCATCGGATTCAAGATTTTACGTATGGCTTTCAGCAAGTCACCATGTGCTGACACTCGACGGCGGGATGCTGTGTTATGTAGCAGTCGCTGAGCATGATGCACCAAGCTAGCCATATATTCGGGATAAACTCCTATAGGCAGAAAGCGGGCTTCGCATCATGATGGCGGTCAGGACTTGATTTACCACTAGGACCGTTAAAAGTAGGGTCACTTATTTTTAACGGGGTAGAGCAAGGCCTAAACCCATTCGACAATTTGCATATTGATCCAATGTTAAAAAAGGCATCTCCTCCGAGGTGCCTTTTGCTTTTTTCTCGCCTATTGCCTGGTGCTCTCTTTATATTGCCAACGGTTTAGCCTGCCGATATTGCAAATCATCCAGGGTGACGTCCATCCCGCCGACGCGGATGCCTAGTAAATCCAGCAGCGGGTCTAGCAAGACTCGGCCAATCTCTGACAGTAGCGGGCTAACGATGGTGGAAATCACATTATTCACTAGCCCCAGATTAAGAATACTCAAAATGGTCACACTCAATACATTTTGTTTGGACAGGGCATTTTCCAGGCTACTCCCAATCGGGCTGGCAACCGATTGTGTTTGTGGCAGGTGACTGTCAACCGGATGTGCAACTGAGTATTCAAGCGTTTGTGAACCGGGCGGTTGCAACGGCAGATTTAAGCCTATATCTGCCACCGGAATACTCAATAAGGTAGACACTCTTGCTGGCCCGCTGCCGGCATTGTTGGTGAGTGTGAGCGCGGCGATGCCAGGGCTGGCTTCTACTTCGACCACCGAGACGCCATCATTTTGCTGAATGCTACGCAACCCGGCTGAGCCTTGTGCCACTTCGGTATTCAAGGCCAGGTCTATGCGTGCAAGCAATGGAATATTGACCAGCACGCCCACCCGCGCTCTGATTTGTGCCGTTCGCGCGATGGTGCACAAATTGCCACTGCCGGCAGCAGGGCCAACGGTCAGCTGTGGCGGCTCAATCACGGTGACCTGTGCGTTAACATTGGCGATAGAAGCGACATTGAGCGCCAATGGTAGGCTAATGGCATTGGTGCCGTTGGCGATCATCGCTGCAGTCGTAATCAATGACAACGCATTCAGACCGATGATGGCGGCTGCATTGGTGTCGGGCGTGGTCACGGCCAGTACATCGCCTAGCTTGATCGGGGCATTTTTCACCGCAATCGCGGCAATATTTTGCAGGGCCGTAATCGCTTGTAAATTCGCAGCGCCATTTTGGCTGGCGGCATTGGCGATCAGTTCCAGCAAATCTCCAATCTGCATATTGGTATTCAGCAAGCCTTCCAGGGTGCCCGCCTGGCCAGACACGGCCAGAATGTCGTGCAGGGTGACTTTGGTCGTTGCGATACCGCGATAGGTCAAGGCGTCTAAATTAAGCGGCCCGCCCAGCATGCCACCTAGCAGCCCATTGAGTAGCACAGACTGTTGGCTACTGAGACTGCTAGTAAAACTGCCCACGCCAAAAACAGCTATTGGCGGGTCAGACACCGATACCGCCTCGGCACGCAAGGTGATCGTGCCACCTATAAGCCCACCGGCGATCAGGCTTTTTGCGACCTCTTTGGTTGCCCTGACATAAATCGCCTGATGACTGCCATCGGCGGTGAACTGCCGTATGCCTTGCACGGTATCTAGCCGGCCTAGCAAGACCTGATTAGGGCTATCAGCCAGTTGCCCACCAAAGCCATTATTCACGGCAGCAAGTTGTGCCATTTGGATAATATTCTGCAGATTGGCGTCACAACTAAGATGGCGCGCAGCATGAATGGCAGACATATCGGCAATAGATTGCAGCTGTTTTTTTTGCATCCAGAGGCGACCACTGTCTACCACCAGGGCGGTCAACAGCAAAGCCATCAGCAGAATCAACCCACCAGCGAGGCCAATGGCTCCGCGCTGAGCGTGCGCGTTAGCGGGTGGTGGGCATCTCATGCTCGTAATACTCTGGAATCGGCTTTTCAAAGCTCTTCAGGTAGCGTTTATGCACTCTATCCATCACCTCGCCCGACATGGGCTGGGCTTGCGTTGAGGCGGCTTTGTTCGAGCGTTGCAGTTCTAGCCATTGCTGCGTTGGCGACAGCGCACGCGCTGGTGTCGATGGCGGGCTTGGCATGTCTTCCGCCATGGCGTAATGCATGCTTAAAAATCCACTTAGCATGAGAATAATGAGGCGTTTCATAAGGGGCTCCTGGCTGATTCAGGGCTGGCTCGGTTGCTTTCTGGCGTCATTTTTTGCAGTTGTTGCATTTCATCGGCGGCGATGCCGAACTGCTTGGCAAATGCCTCTGCCCTGGCGGTATCCCCTTGCCGGTAAAGCAGCAAAATAAGGTTGTGAGCGGCCTGTCGATAACCTGGTGCCAGCTCTACCGCGGTTAAAAATTCATGTAAAGCAGGCTCAGGCTCGCCCGACTGCATCAACACATAACCATGATCATTGCGGATGGTATGTTCGGTTGGCAGCGCCGTACTGGCGGCTTTGAGATAGCGCAGCGACTCCCGCAGATGACCGGCGTTGCTGGCAATTAAGCCCAGGCCACGATAAGCCTGCCCGGAGACGCAGCTATTGACGAGCTGTTCATAAATGACCTGTGCCTGCAAGGCGCGTCCGGTTTGGCGTAAGCCATGTGCGCGCAGTAACTCGGCCTGTTCATTTTTGATTCTTGCTGCCTCCAGATGTGCAAGTGCCGCATGCGGCTTGCCTTCTGCCAACATTTGCTGAATCAGGCCAAGCTTGGTCGTTTCTTCAGGAGACACCTCTGTGCAGGCCTTATTGGCCGGGATTTTTAGTGGCCGTGCTGTTTCGGTGTCGGCGGCTAATGCATGCGGTAAGCCATGCAATAAGCTGGCCGCCAATGCCAGCATGATGGTGATTGTTTTCATAAACCATTTACCCCTTTCAGTGCCTTGGCCAGCCCCACAAACCCTGGCCCTGCCAAAAATATCATCAGTGCCGGGAACAAAAATAAAATCATGACAACCGTCATTTTGGCAGAGAGCTTGCTCACATATTCGCGTAGCTCAGACACCTGGCGTTGCTCGATCAAGGTCGTATATTCGCTAAGGGAGTCGCGGATATTGCCGCCGTAACGCGTGACTTGTTTAAGCATGGCGATGGTGTCGTTCAACTCTACCACTTCTAACGGGGTGGCCATTTCAACCAGCGCATCCGCCCGGTCTTGCCCGGTTTGTATGCGTTTGATTACCAGCTGCAGCTCTTGCGCCAGGTGAGGAATCAGGTCTCTCCCCTGTTGCTCGATCACCAGCAGAATATGCTCCATGGCAAGACCTGCATCAAACAGCATGCGGAGCAAGTGCAAAAAGGGGATCACTTCTTTGCGAATGGCATCACGCCGGTGTTGCGCTTTCCAACGCAGCAAGCGGCGAATCAGTACAAAGCTGGCCGCAAATGCAAACAGCAAATGAAACAGCACATTGAGCCAGGTGTCCTGGTTGACGATGGCATAAATGGCCGCCAATACACCGAGTGCCACCGGCAGTAGCCATGCAAACAGCAGAAACATACACTTTGCCTTGGCACCGGGCCAACCGGCTTGTACCAGCAAGCGTTGCATTTCTTCTATTTCACCGCGTGACGCCTTGCCCAGCATGTCTTGCACTGCTTCTTCAAAATCCAGGGTGCCCAGTTGCGCTGGCAGGTGAATTCCTTCTTGCTGCAGGGCTGCACGAAAGCGGCGTTGGATATGCCTTGGGTGGCTATTTTTTTGCGCGCTGTAAAATAATAGCCCGGCCGCCAGTAGCATGAGTAATATGGAGATTGACCACGCAATATTCATGGTTAAACGCTCCGCAGCATGCGCCAAAGAATAAGGGCTCCCAGCCCTTCGAGCACAAGCGCTGTGGTCACCATGGTTTGCCCGGCGGCATCTTCTAGCAGCATGTTGAGGTAACTTGGGTTCATGAGCATGATGTAGGCTGCGATGGCGATGGGTGTTAATCCCAGCACCCAGGCTGACATTCTTGTTTCGCCAGTCATTGCTGCCAGCTCGCGCCGTGCCAGCTCCTGCTGGCGTATCATTTTCACCACGCTATCGAGCATGTCGCGCGGGCTACTGCCGTGGTGGTTGCTGATGCGCATGGCCAGTGCAATCAGGTTAAGTTCGCGCAGGTTGTGGAGCTTGGCCGCCTCGGTCAGGCTTTCAATCATGTCGGCACCCAGATCTGCTGCGCGAATCACGCGATCCAGCACGTCGCGCAATGGGGGCAGCGCTTCTTCTGCAGCAAACCGCATTGCGCTTTCCAGGCTGCGGCCTGTACTCAGGCTACGCAGTACCTGGTCAATAAACAACGGAATCTGGGCAACGGTTTGTGACCGACGATGATGCAAGCGGCTGTATGGCAATAAAAAGCCGAAAATAAACACTGTGGTGCTAAAAAACAGGCTGGCGCCCACCAGGCCATAGATAAGCCAACCCACCAGGCCGGTGCACATAAAGGCCAGCGGGATAGCAAACAGATGTTTTTTTTGCAGCTCAAATCCGGCATAGATAGAGGCACGTACCTTAAGCAGGTGCCAGTAAGTCTGCTCGACCGCAGAGGCCCCCCCTGAAACGGTACTGCCATAAGGGAGCACCTCTCTAAAGTGATGCATCATGCGCTCGCGTAAATGGGCCTCTTTGCTATGCCTGAACATCCACACGGCCAGGAGCAGCATCACGATGGCGCCGACGATAAACGAGGCTGCCAGCGTTTTCATGCCAGCCTCCTAAGCGCCAGGTCTTGTAGTTTTTTATTGCACGGGCGTACCATCGGGTGGGCAAATTGCCCGCTTGTTGCGTCATAGGCATACAGCTCATTGAGCACGAATTGGCCATCACGTACGCCAGCAATTTCGGTAATTGATATCACTTTGCGTTGCCCGTTGGGCATACGGGCGATTTGCACGACGATCTCAATGCCGGCAGCAATCATTTTGCGCAAGGTCGCTTCTGTACCATGAAACTTGGCTAAGCCTGCCAGCATTTCAAAGCGCAGCATGGCGTCCTCAGGGCTGTTTGCATGCACGGTGCTCATACAGCCATCATGGCCGGTATTCATCGCCTGCAGCACATCCATCACTTCTTCGCCACGCACTTCGCCCAGCACAATACGGTCAGGCCGCATGCGCAACGCATTTTTGACCAGCTCGCGTGCCGTGATTTCGCCATGGTCATCTATATTGGATGGCCTGGTTTCAAGCCTCACCACATGGTCGTGCTCCAATTGCAGCTCGGCGGCATCTTCAATTGTCACAATGCGCTCACTGTGCGGAATAAAGCGGCTCAATACATTTAATAAGGTTGTTTTGCCTGCGCCGGTGCCACCACTGACAATCAGGTTGCAGCGCCGCTCGACTGCCGCGGTCAGAAACGCCAGCATGTCGTTGTCTAGCGTGCCGTATTGCAGCAAGTCACCAGAAAGCAAAGGTTGTTTACGAAACTTACGAATAGACAGGCAAGGGCCATCGAGTGCTAGCGGCGGGATAATCGCATTGACGCGGCTACCGTCCGGCAGGCGTGCATCGACCATCGGGCTGGCTTCATCAATCCGGCGCCCCAGGTGCGCGAGAATACGGCGGATCACACGCAGCACATGCTCATTATCAATAAATCGTAATGAGGTGATTTCGAGCCGCCCATCACGTTCTATAAAAATTTTTGTCGGACCATTCACCAGAATATCGTTAATACGATCATCTTTGATCAAACTCTCCAGCGGGCCATAACCCGCCAGCTCGTCGACCACTTCTTCTACCAGGTTTTCCAGATCGTAGCCGCTGATCGGCAGGTGTCGATCAGCCACGTAGGCGATGACCTTTTCTCTGACATAAGCGGCGATGTCACTGCGTGCCAGCTCTAACAGGCCAATATGGTCGCGTTCAATTTCTGCAATCAGGTGCTGATGCAGCTGAAACTTAAGCTCCTGATAGTCTTGTGCTTGTTTCAGGCCATAATCAAATCCACGCAGTTGAAGGTTCATGATTATTCCTCTATCGTTTTTCACGCGCGGGTGTGATTGCAGAAATCAGCCTGTGCAGCAGGCCGTCTTTTTTCTCAGTACTTGCGGTCGGTGCGTCCAGCAGTTTTTCGGCCAGGTTGCGTACGCTCACGCTGTAGGGGTCATTGGGCGACAACTCAAACATGCTCTCGCCTGAGTTCATGGTTGCCAGGCGCGCCATCCCCGAGGAGGATAAGGTCGCCAGCAAAGGCAGGCCAAACGACTGCGCAATGCTCTCGGCGTCTGGCGGCATTTTTGATAAATAATGATCCACCACCACGCCTGCGCCCTTTAACGGCACTTTTTCTTCACGCAGATGTTTGATCAGTTGCATGTTCTGGCGGCAACTCGGCACGCTTTGCTCAACCAACAGCACTACCTGGTCGACATTACCTAATAGCAGCAGCAGGAAGTCTGAGCCGACCATCCCGCCAAGATTGACCACGATTCTGGGAAAGTGCCGACGCAAGCTGCGTAATAGTACGCAGACATCGGCGGCAGTAAATTGTGCGCCTGCCCAAGGGTCTTCTGGCATAGACAGCACGGTGAGGCCGCTCTTGTGTCTGCCAAAGCCGGTTTGAATCAGTGTAGAGTCGATTCTGCGCAGGCTGCGGATAGCATCAATAAAACTGTAAGACGAGGTCAGGCCCAGGTATAACATGGCGTCGCCATGCGGCACACCCAGGTCGAGCAACAACGTGGGTTCTGTCTCTTGCACCGCCAGCGCCAAGTGCAGCGCCAGCATCGGCGAGTCACTGCCTGGTCGGGCACTGATCACGGCCGTGATTTTGCCGCCACCCTCGCCTTGTGTGGCATGCAGGGCGGCATCGCGTGGTTTCAAGCGTTTGATTTCGGCGACCACTTCGCTGCCGCGTGTGTCGGTCTTGATAAAGTCGCG